>NZ_CAIUXT010000108.1 GCF_903903185.1 uncultured Rhodoblastus sp. | reverse complement strand
GGGCCCGACGCGATTTTCGCCTCCAACACTTCGACCTTGCCGATCACCTCGCTCGCCGCCAACTGGTCGAAGCCCGAAAATTTCATCGGCGTGCATTTCTTCTCGCCGGTCGACAAGATGTTGCTCGTCGAGACCATTTTGGGCGAAAAAACCGGCGACCGGGCTTTGGCCGTGGCGCTCGATTTCATTCGCGCGATCCGGAAAACGCCGATCGTCGTCAACGATTCGCGCGGCTTCTTCGCCAATCGCTGCGTCACCAATTACCTGCGCGAAGGCCATCTGATGCTGATGGAAGGCGTGCCGGCGGCGATGATCGAAAATGTCGCCCGCATGGCCGGAATGCCGGTCGGGCCCTTGTCGCTCAACGACGAAGTGGCGCTCGATCTCGGCTGGCGCATCCTGCAGGCGACCAAAGCCGATCTCGGCGAACAGGCGGTCGATCCGGCGCAGGAAAAGCTGCTGGAGGAAATGGTGGTCAAGCTCGGCCGGTTCGGACGCAAGAACGGCAAGGGCTTTTACGATTATCCCGCCGGGGCGCCGAAAAAACTCTGGCCCGGCCTCGGCGATCTTCAGGCGACCAGGCTCGATCCGGACGCGATCGACGTGACCGAACTCAAACAGCGCCTGCTGGTCATCCAGGCGGTCGAAGCCGCGCGCACGGTGGAAGACGGCGTGGTTACCGATCCGCGCGAGGCCGACGTCGGCTCGATCATCGGCTTCGGTTTCGCGCCTTTCACCGGCGGGGCGCTGAGCTACATCGACTTCATGGGCGTGAAGAATTTCGTCGCCCTCTGCGACGCTCTCGCGGCCAAACATGGCGCACGCTTCGCCCCGCCCGCCCTGCTGCGCGAGATGGCGGAAAAAGGCGAGACCTTTTACGGACGCTTTGCGGGCAGGCAGGAAGCGGCGTAGGCTTGGCGCGCCAGCACAGGAGTTCGCCCGTGACGCGAAGGATCACCGTCTATTTTTCGCTGCTCAGTCCCTGGGCCTATATCGGTCACGCCGAATTCCTGCGGCTCGTCGCCAAACATGGCCTCCAAGTCGATTGGAGGCCGGTGGCGCTGAGCCAGGTTTTTCCCGAATCCGGCGGGTTGCCGCTGGCCAAACGCCATCCGGCGCGGCAGAAATACCGCATTCTGGAACTCCAGCGCTGGCGCGAGAAACGCAGGCTGGATTTCCACCTTCATCCGCAATTCTGGCCCTTCGATCCCTCGGCCGGCGACAGAATCGTCTGCGCGCTGGTTTTGGACGGCGCCGATCCCGCCAAATTCATCGCCGCCGCCTTCGCCGGGATCTTCGAGCAACAGCGTAATCTGGCCGACAAAGCGGAATTGGCGGCGATTTTGCGGGAATCGGGCTATGAACCGGGGGGGCTGGAGCGCGGCGAAAGCGACGAGGCCGAGGCCGCCTATCGGAGCAATCTGGCGCTGGCGCTGGAGGCCGGCGCTTTCGGTTCGCCGACCTATGTGCTCGACGGCGAGATTTTCTGGGGCCAGGACCGGCTCGAACTGCTCGACGACGCCTTGACCAGCGGCCGCAGCCGTTTCGACGTCGAGGCTTGAAAAAGCTGGCGCGCAAGCCGGTGGTCGGATCGTGCGGGTCGGATCGATCAGCGAGTGAAGTCCACCCGGAACCGGTGAACACGGCGCGTCGGCCTCAGCCGGCCTGGACGCCCCGGACGATTTCGGCTTCCTTGACCAATCGCGCGCCGCGTTCGGCATCTGTCTCGACGCCCATGCCGTTGATCAACATCACGCCGAGATTATGCTTGGCGACGCCGTGGCCGTTGCGCGCGGCCTTTTCGTACCAGCCGACGGCTTCGGGGAGATTTTTCTCAACGCCCTTGCCCGTGCAGTAGAGAACGCCGAGCTGGAACTGCGCCTGCGCGTGATCTTCGGCGGCGATGCGGAAAAGCCATTGCACAGCCTCCTTTTCCTGAACCGGGTCGCCCCTTTCGAGCAGCGCCAAGGCCAGGGTGAAAGCGGCGCCCATATGTCCGCTTTCAGCCGCCGTCCGATACCAATGGATCGCGTCCTCGCGGCGCGGCGTGAATGCATAGGCGCCGGAATAAAGCTGACCCAGTTGTACCGCCGCTGTGGCGCTGCCCTGGCTGGCCGCATCGAGCAGCAGACCTTCGGCGCGGCTCAGGTCGCGTCCGCCTTCGGCATGTTCGAGATAAAGCACGGCGAGCCGCGTCTTGGCGTTGCTGTCCCCGCGCTCGACCGCTTTCGCCAGCCACATTTGCGCGAGGTCGTAATTTTTGGCGCCGAGTTCGCCACTCAGATGGAGTTCGGCGATCTTGACCTCGGATTCCTTCACCCCCTTCTCGGCGGCAAAGATATACCAGCGCAAAGCTTCGCGGACGTCGCGCGCCACGCCCTGCCCCGTCGCGTAAAAAAAGGCGATGTTGAAAGCAGCGGTGGGATGGCCCTGTTGGGCGGCGGCCAGGAAAGCCCGGGCGGCCTCATCGTAATTGACGTATCCGATGGCGCCGGTGGCGGCCAGCCGGCCCGCGGCGAATTGCGCCTGCGCATCGCCCTTTTCGCCGGCTCGGCGATACCATTCGAAGGCCTCGCGCAGATCCGGAGCGAAATCGCCGCCGCGGCTGTAGAGTTCGGCCAGCGCGAGCATGGAAGGTAAATAATCGCTTTTCGCGGCGCGGCGCAGATAGGTTTCGGCGCGATCGAGATTTTTGGGCAACCCCTGGCCGGTCAGATGCATCGTTCCCGCCGCGTGAAGGGCGAGGACCGCGCCGCCCTCGGCGGCTTTCGCCATGTAATGTCCGCTGCGCTCGAGATCGGCGGTCCGGCCGAGGCCGGTCGAATAGATCGTCGCCATCGCCAGCTGCGCGGCGTTGTGCCCTTGGTCGGCGGCCTTTTCATGCCAGTCCGCGCCTAGAACCAGATCCTTCTCGACTCCGAGCCCGCGGTAATGGATTTCGCCGAGGCCGAACTGCCCGGTCGGCTCGCCTGCGCCGGCGGCGAATGAAAACCAGCGGCGCGCGGCCTCAAAGTCCTGCGCGACGCCATGGCTGCCCAAAAGCACCGTGCCAAGCAGGGCCGCGGCGACCGCGTGGCCGCCGTGCGCCGCTCGCGTCAGCCATTCCACCGCCAGTTCAGGGTCGGGGGAAAGCGCTTCGCCTTCCGGGAACAGCGCGTCCACGACCGAATCGACAAATTCGGGACGCTCCCGCCGCGCGCCCGACGCCCAGACGGACAGCGAATCGTTTCTTCCGCCCAGCAGATGCAGGCGGCCAAGCCGCAACTGCGCTTCGGCGTGGTCCTGCACAGCCGCGCGGCGATACCAGGCGGCGGCGTCGACCGGGCTGCGATGGACGAACTCCCCACGTTCGTAAATCTCGCCGATGTAAAGATTGGCGTCGAGCGCTCCGGCGCGGCTCGCGAGACGCCAGCAGCGCAAAGCTTTGGCCATTTCCCCCCGGGCATAGGCGTCTACGCCGGCGCGTAGCGACCATGAGCCGAATCGCTCGAACGCGAATCTGCGCGCGGCGCCATCGCCCAAAGCCGATTTCACCAGAGGGTTCATGATTTCACGGCTCGCGCATGGCTTCGCGGCCATTGGCCACCGCGTTCCAGAGATAGGAGGCCACGGTGCGGCGTCCGACCTTGATGTCGCCGGTCAGGGTCATGCCGGGGATCAGGCGGAAGGTATCGGGAACATGGACGAAATTGGTCCGGGTGATCTTGACGTGAACCCGGTAATAGGGATCGACCGGCTGGCCGGTGTCGTCATTTTGCGTGAAGGCGCCTTCGCTGATCCATTTGACCTCGCCTTCGGCGACGCCATATTGCGCATAATTGAACGCGTCGATCTTGAGGGTCACGAGATCGCCGACACGGATGAAACCGACGTCGCGCGGCGAAATCTGGATATCGGCCTCCACCGGCGCCGACAACGGCGCCAAGGTGATCAGCTGGTCCCCTGAACGCAGGACCGAACCGACCGACAATTTGGTCACCGTCAGGACGATGGCGTCCTCCGGCGCCTTCAACTGGACCAGCGACTGGCGCTTGCTGGCCTTTTCCAGTTGCGCAACGGCGGCGTCGCGGCTGTTGCGCGCGGTCACGATTTCCTGGCTGACCTGGGTTGACCAGTTCTGGATGAAAGCCTCGCGGTCGGCGCGCAGCGAAGCGAGCTGCTGGCGCGCCTCGATCGCAGTATTGTTGGCGTTCTCCAGTTGCCGGCGCATTTCGACGCTCGCGTCCTCGGATGTGAGCTTGTTGAGCAGCGAGCCGGCGCCTTTTTCGAGGAGCTTGCCGCGCATCTCGTCCACCCGGCCGGCGATCGCGCCCCTTTCCTTCAGGCGCGCTTCGTCGCCCTCGGACTTGCGGATCGTCGCCAGGGTCTGGTCGATCTTGCGGTCGAAACTGTTCAACTGCGCCTGATACTGGGCGGCCCGCTGCTCGTAGAGCCGGGCCTGCAAGACGTCGTAGCTTTTTTCCTTGGCGCCGCCATCGATCGAAAAAACCGGCGGATGGCCCTGCGACTCCCCCTCGGCGCGCGCGATCTGGGCATCGAGACTGGCGATCTGATCGGCGAGCTGATGCACGTCGGCGCCGGAGAAGGTCGGGTCGAGCGTCGCGAGGAGCTGGCCCTTGACGACGTGATCGCCTTCGCGGACGTCGAGGCTCTTGATGATCGAATTGTCGTCCAGCGCCTGAAAGACGCTGGACTTGACCGTCGCCACCACCTTGCCCGAGCTGCTGGCGACGATGCGGTCGACCTTGGCGAACAGGATCACCGCCAGGACGAGAACGATGCCCGCCGCCAGAACATGGATCGTCATCCTTATCGCATAGGGCTCTTTAGCCTCCCGAATGGCGGCGACCTCCGACTGGAACCGGCGGACGGTGGCCAGATCGGCGGTTTCACGATGCATGGAAAGGGCCTCGCGTCAGCTGCGTCTTGCGCATGGCCGCCTCGATATGGCCGTTCTGCTGGTTCCACAGCGTACGATAGATTTCGCATTTTTCGAGCAATTCGGCGTGTGTTCCAATGTCGAGCAGGGCGCCTTGCTCCAGCACCATGATGGCGTCCGAATTCACCAGCGACGACAGGCGATGCGAAATGACGATGACCGTGCGCCCTTGCGCGATGCGCTTGATGTTGGCGTTGACGATGGCCTCGCTGTCGGGATCGAGCGCGCTGGTCGCTTCGTCGAGGATGAGGATACGCGGATCGACGATCAGCGCCCGGGCGATCGCCAGCCTCTGGCGCTGGCCGCCCGAAAGATTGGGCGAGCCTTCGTAGATCCAGGTATCGTAGCCGTGCGGCAGCCGCTCGATGAATTCCTCCGCTCCCGCCAGCCGCGCGGCGCGGCAGATTTCATCGAAAGTGGCGTTGGACTTGGCGGCGGTGATGTTTTCGCGGATCGTTCCGGAAAACAGATAGTTCTCCTGCAGGACGACGCCGAGGCTGCGGCGCAGATGAGCGAGGTCGTAGGAGCGGACATCGACGCCGTCGATCTTGATCAGGCCCTCGTAATCGGGATGCAGCCGCTGCAAGAGCCGCGTCACCGTGGTCTTGCCCGAACCGGAGCGGCCGACCACGCCCAGGGTGGTCCCGACGGGAACATCGAAGGAGAGATCGAGGATCGCCGGCGAGTTGGCGCCCGGATAGGTGAAGCGCACCTTGGAGAACGCGACATGGCCCTCAAGCGGCGTGCGCACGCCATGATGCGAGTGGCCGGCCTCCGGAGGGCGATTGACCATATTGCCGACCATGGCGACGGCGCCGCGCGCTTCGTCCAGTTGGTTGACCAGTTGCGCCATCTGCATGAGCGGGGCGGCGACGCGCTGCGACAACATGATGAAAATGAAAAGCGAACCGACGAACACCGGATCGTTGGTGGTCAGGGCCAGATAGACGCCATAGGCGAAAGTGCCGTTGACCGCCAGCCGCTCGATCGGTTTGACGCCCGTCTGGATCAGATTCGCGACGAACCCCTCCTTCATCCTGAGCCTGGCGATCCTTGCGATATGCACATCCCATTGCCTGAGCTGCCGGGGCTCCAGCGCCAGCGACTTGATCGTGCGGATGCCCGAGATCGACTGCACCAGAAAGGCGCCGCGTTCGCCCTCGGCGGTCAGGACCGCGCCATAGGCCTTGCGATAGGCCGGCAACATGTACAACAGCCACGCCACGATGAGGGCGCAGCACGCCAGCACCATGCTCGTCAGCACGACCGAATAGGCGAACATGACGGGCAGGAAGAATAAAAGCGTCAGGGAATCGAGCAGCGTGCCGAATAATTGTCCCGTGAGAAAGGCGCGAATGCGATAGATTTCATTCATGTCGCGGTTGATGAGGCCGACCTGCCGGCGCTCGAAAAAATCGATCGGCAGATGCAGCACTTTTTCAAACATATATTCCGATAGCCGGACATCGACCCTGGCGGTGATGATCTGGAGCAGATAGCCGCGCAGAAAGGTGAAAACCGTCTCCAGAACGATGACCAGACCCATGGCGATGCAGACCACGGCGAAGGTGCTCATCGAGCGGTAATAAATGACCTTGTCCGAAAGGATGCGCCAGAAAAAGATCGGCGCAAGCGCGAAAAAGCTCAGGAAAACCGCCGAGATGCACAGATCGCGCACCAGGCCTCGCTCGCGGAAGATCAAGGAGACGATCAGGCCGAAGTCGAATGGCTGCTCCTCGTCCTTTATATCGTAATCGCGGCGCGCCAGCACCACATCGCCCGACCACGCCTCCTCGAAGCGCGGGCGGTCGATCTTGAAGACCGCCTGTTCCCCACCCTTGGGGTCGCGCAGAAGGACATAAGCTGCGCCGTCGGATTGATGGACTTCCTCCAGCACCAGCCAGGCGCCGCTATTCAGCCGGACGATCGCCGGAAGCGCGCGCTGCAGCCCGGCCACGCCGTTCCAGTCCAGACGGACCGATTTCGCCTTGAGGCCGCAACCGCGCGCGCAATGAACCAGTTGGGACTCGGTGAGGTCCTCGCTCGGCAGGGCGTTATCCTGAACGATCTGCCGGGCCGTCAGATGCAGCCCGTGACGGCCGCCCACCACCACAAGACAATCCAGCGCCGAGCTTCGCGCGAAGGCCGATGAATCGTTCAATTCCGAAAAAAGATCTTGCGAAACAGGATCTTGCGCGCCCGTAACGCTGTCCGACGCCGTCTGGTCTTGTGTCACATCCGCCTCTCACGTTACCGCTCGATCATAACCCGAAACGACAGGCTTCATCAAGACTTCAAGCCGTGAACGGTCCGCCGGGGCAAATCTCCCATCCCGTTTTACGTTACGATCCGCTCCGCCGGCCCCTGGATCAAAAACAATTCGAGATTGCTCGACGCTCAAGTCGAAGTTTGAAACGGCTGATCAGCTTTGCACGAGGATTCGGATTTTGCGCGAAAATCTTTTGTCGTCCTGCGGAGCCACGCGAGAGTCTCGCCTGCCGTTTAGATTGGGGCTCGGGATGGGAAACGCCGTCCGGTCGCGCGGCGGCCCCGCTTGCGACGCATCGCTCTGGACAGGGTCGCAGGATTTGTGCTAACGCCTTCGCCAACGGTCCGACGCTCCGCAAGCGATCGGTTTTCCTTTCCAATTCGGCTTCAGTGTCATGACGTCAGGCGGCGTCGCGGCGAAGGGGCTTTTGAAAACAGGATGCAGGCGTGCAAGTTCTCGTTCGCGACAACAATGTCGATCAGGCGCTCAAGGCGCTCAAGAAAAAAATGCAGCGCGAGGGCATATTCCGCGAAATGAAGTTGCGCGGCCATTACGAAAAGCCGTCCGAAAAGCGCGCCCGCGAGCAGGCCGAGGCGGTCCGGCGCGCCCGCAAGCTTGCGCGCAAGAAGATGCAGCGCGAAGGCCTGTTGCCGATGAAGGCCAAGCCGGTGACGCGCTGAAGTCGTAGTTCGGCGCTGTTAACGTCCTTGCTGGCGCCCTTCGCGCCCCTTGCCCCGGCGAGGGGCGTTTGCGCGTGTTCCACGATCTTTCCGAGGCGGACGCACGGTTAACAAAACCTTCCCCGGTTAACAAATTGTTCATTCCGCGATAATAGTTTGCGGCGCGCCCCGCCTACGCCGAGAAGCGTTTTCGGCGCCGGCACTGGCGGAAAGCGAACGGGGATCGACCAGATTGGGATCTAGAATGGCGGGCCATCGCAAAATTCTGATTTTAGCCGCCCTGGTTCTGGCGGCGCCGCTCGCCGGCTGCGAATCGATGACCGGACCCAATGGCGGACGGCGCGGCCCGGGCTATGCCGAGACGTCGAGCGCCGACCCCAAGGCGGTCGAGGCCAATATCGATTCGCTGAACCGCGTGGTCGAAAGCCATCCCAGCGATCCGGAAGCCTATAATACGCGGGGCGTCGCCTATGCGAAGATCGGTCGCTTCGATCAGGCCATCGCCGATTTTTCCCGAGCGATCCAGCTCGATCCGCGTCACGCTTCGGCCTATACCAATCGCGCTTTGGCCGAACGCCAGACCGGCGCCAATGACGCGGCGCTGGCCGATTTCACCCACGCCATCGAGTCAAACCCCAATCACGCTCCGGCCTATCTCGGCCGCGCCAACCTGCTGCGCGCCGAAGGTCAGCTCGACCCGGCGCTGCGCGATCTCGACCAGGCGATCCGGCTCAATCCGGAAAACGCCCAGGCCTTTCACGCCCGCGGCCTGATCGAACAGAGACAGGGGCAGAACGATCGCGCCGTCACCGATTTCGACAACGCCATCGACCGCGATCCCTTCGCCGCCGCCCCTTATCAGGCGCGTGGCCAGAGCCTGCTGGCGCTGGGCAAATACGACAAGGCGATCGAGGATTTCAACGCCGCGCTCAATGTCGACAACAAGAACGCCGACGCATGGTCCAGCCTCGGCCTCGCCTACGAGAAAAAGGGCGACCGCCAGAAGGCGCTGGAAAATTACCAGCGCGCGCTGTCGCTCAATGGCGACGATTCGACCGCCCGCGCCGGCGTGAACCGCCTGCGCAGCTGAGCGCAGGCAAAATTCACCCTGCCGCCAACGGCGCGAATTGCGCGCAGACGGACTCGTAAACCTCGCGCTTGAACGGCACGATCAGTTCCGGCAGGCGCTCCAGCCGTTCCCAGCGCCAGGCGTCGAATTCCGCCTTGTGCCTGCCGCCATCCGGCGTGTCGATATCGATTTCCGACTCCGCGCCGGTGAATTTCAAGGCGAACCATTTCTGGGTCTGGCCGCGATAGCGGCCGCGCCAGCTCTTCTTGCCGACATCGGCAGGCAGGTCGTAGCTGAGCCAGTCCGCCGCCTCGGCGAGCAGGCTGACGCTCCTGACATTGGTTTCCTCGCGCAATTCGCGCAAAGCGGCGTCGTAAGGGGCCTCGCCCTCGTCGATGCCGCCCTGCGGCATCTGCCATTCATATTCCCCAACGACCGCATCGGACCCGCGCCTGGACTTGCGCCGGCCGACGAAGACCAGTCCCCGCGGGTTGAGGAGCATGATCCCGACGCAGGGACGATAAGACTGGGCATCCATCGGCCATTACCTTTTTTCGACATTCTTGACGGTCGCCGCCGCCCGTTCGGCGCCGACCGCGGCGGAGAGCGGAACCAGAGCCAGTCCCCGCCGATCGAGCCCGGCGGCGAAACCCGCGATGCGATCGACGGCGCCCGGCAGGCCGGCGGCGTAACCCACCGCTACGCCCTGCGCGCGCGCCAGCGTCTCCAGCCGCAGCAGCGCCGCCTCGATCGCCTCCGGCCGGGACGATTCGTCGAGGCGCAGATCGGCCTTGACGAAGCCGACGCCGTTCTCGCCGGCGATTCCAGCGGCAAGGCTGCGCGGCGACGAGCCGTCATCGACGAAATCGAGACCGCGCGCCGCCAGTTCGCGCATCAGCGACCGCGTCGCGTCCGCATCGGCGGTGAACCGGCCGCCCAAAAAATTCATCACGCCGATATAGCCGACGAAGCGGCCCATCTGCCAGCGTAAATCCTCCTCCGCCTTGCCTCGGTCGGCCAGGGTCAGCATATGGGGGCCAGGCGAACCATCGGCGCCGAAAGGCTCCATCGGCGCCTGCAACAGGATTTCATGTCCGGCCTCGCGCGCCGCCGCCGCCAAAGGATCGAGATTTGCGCCATAAGGCGCGAAAGCCAGGGTCACCGCGCCCGGCAGGCGGCGGATCGCCGCCTCGGTCGCCGCCCGATTCAGGCCCATGCCGCCGACCACCAGCACGATGCGCGGCGTTCCCGGCTTGATCGGCGGCTGCATCGCCGGTGGCCGCGCATAAACGCGGGAAGGCGCGGCGCCGTCGGCGGCGCGGCGCGGCAGCAGGCCGTAGCGGCTGTTTTCGACCAGACGCCGGTCGGGCGCCGGCGCCAGCGCCAAAAGCGTCTCGGGAGGCCTCAGGATCACGGCGCCCGGCGCCGCCGCGCCGCCGCGAAAGACTTTGACGCCGCTTTCCGTCTCGACCTGCTGCGCGGTCTCCACGCCGGCCGACGCGGCTGCGGCGCCCGCCATTGGCGACGGCGCGGCCAAGGGCGGCGCCAAGGCGGAGGCGACAGCAGGCGCAACCGCAGCGGGCTGCGGGGCCAGCGGCTGGATTGGCGCCAGCGCTTCCGTTTCGCCGCCGGACGGGGCTTTTTGGGCGATCAGCGTCGCGCCCAGCGCCACGCCGGCTAGCACGACCGCCGCGCCGACGACCCGCCAGATTCGCCCGCCCGCCTTGGGAGGCGGCGGTTTCCGGTCCATTCCGAGCGGGCGGTCGAGATCGTCGAGCATGGTCATTTTCGAAAAGCAGAGCGAATCCACAAAGGGTCCGGTCCGCCAAGCTTTAAGCATTTTCAGCCGATGGGACAATTAACCCGGCGCTTCCGGTTGCGATGCCCCGCAATCGTCTCCACCCCCGCGCAAGCCTGGAGCGCCTGGAGCACAAGGATTTTTTGCGCCACAAACCGGCAGCCGGAAAAAAAACAGAGCCCCGATCCATCGGATCGGGGCTCCCATCGTTCATGTGGACGGCGAAGCGCGCCGGCCGGTCAGTTCTTCTTGTCCGGCGTCGGGCCCTGCTTGAGCACCGGATCGGTCGGGGCGCCGAGCGGCGGGATCACGACGGGGGCTTCGGGCGCCTTTTCGGCCCTGGGCGCTTCCGTCTTGGGCGTTTCGGCCTTGGCGAATTCGGCCTTCAACACTTCGGCCGTCTTGACGCCGCGCAACAGGTCGAAAGCGGCGTGCAAAGCCTTGTCCTTGGCCTCGTCGGCGGGGACATAGGCCTGCGAGCCATGCTCCTCCGCGTCGCCATTCTTCAGATGGCCCTTGAGCGAAGCCTCGCCCTCGGTCTTGTCCTTGCCCTTCAACTCGTCCGGCACGTCCTCGAGAACCTGGATGTCCGGCTCGATGCCCTTGGCCTGGATCGAGCGGCC
>NZ_CAIUXT010000107.1 GCF_903903185.1 uncultured Rhodoblastus sp. | reverse complement strand
TCGACCATGATGAGGCGGCAGTCCTGCGGCTTGAGCCGGTACAAGAGCGACAGGATCATGGTGTTGATGGCGACCGACTTGCCGGAGCCGGTGGTTCCGGCGACGAGCAGATGCGGCATTTTGGCGAGATCGACGATGACGGGTTCGCCGCCGATGGTTTTTCCCAGCGCGATGGCGAGCTTGTGTTTGGCGCCAGTGAAATCGGGGGAGGCGACCAATTCGCGCAAATAGACCGTTTCGCGGCGGGGATTGGGCAGTTCGATGCCGATCGCGTTGCGACCGGGCACGACGGCGACGCGGGCGGAGATGGCGGACATCGAGCGGGCGATGTCGTCGGCCAGCCCGATCACCCGCGACGATTTGATCCCCGGCGCCGGCTCGAATTCGTAAAGCGTCACCACCGGGCCGGGATGCACGCTGATGATGTCGCCTCTGACGCTGAAGTCTTCGAGAACGCCTTCTAGCAGACGGGCATTTTGTTCGAGCGAGTCTTCGGCGACGCCGGCGGTGGTTTTTCTTGCCGGCGCCAAAAACGAAATTGCGGGCGGCGCATATTCAAGCGATTTTCGGAAAGACGTTTCGTCGAACAACGGTTCGGCGGGATGGAATTTGGCGCTCCTGCTTTTATATTGGGCGGATGCAACGTCGGCGGCCGATTCTTGTTCGCGAGCTGCTTTTGGTGTTTGGCCGGCGCGAGGGTTGGTTGGCGCGTCGACGCGTTTTTCGGCGCTTAAACTGTCCCAGGCGTAATCATTCTGCTCGTCATATTTCCCGTCCGTGAGAGACCTGTGCCGAGCGGTCTTGCCTGAAAAGCCAAAAGCCTTATTGGCTAACGCGCCGATCGTGGCAAGCCAGCAGCCAAAAAATGGGCCGGAATAGCCGTGAGTCGGCGCATTTCCAGTGCTGTGGAGACCGGTGCGGTCGTCTTTGGAATAAGGCGCTGATTCGGAGTCCAAATCCTCGGACTGGTCGTGGAAAGGCGAACCGAAGCCAGCCGAAGCTGTCAGCGCCATAATTGCGACCGCCAAAAACAGAATTCCGCACAGAGCGACGCCAAAAGGTGAAAAATAGTGCTTTGGCAGGGTGATGACGGCATCGCCGATCACCCCTCCGAGGCCGGTCGGAAGCGGCCAGCGATCGGTTGTCGGCAGAAGCGAGGCCACGGCGGCGGAGCAGGCGGCGCCGATGAGCCAATATCCCGACTGGAGGGTTTTCCGAGGAAGCGGACGATGCGTGAGGATACGCCAGCCTAGCAGGCCCAGGGGCGCGAGCAAGGCAATCGACCCTACGCCGATCAATTGCATGACGAGATCGGCGACAATGGCGCCTTTGGCGCCGAAAGCGTTGTGAACAGTCCCGTCGGTGGCGTGATTGTAACTTGGATCGCTGACCGACCAGGTCGCGAGCGCCACGCCAAGCGAAGCAGTCATCAAAATCAGGAGAAGCCCCAACGCTTCCTGTACCCGGCGGAAGAGGAAAATTCTTGCGGATTCAGGCAGCGCCTCGCCGAAGGGAAATGTTGTCGTGCGCATTCAAACTTTTTCATCCTCGCTGCGCGACGGCTGTTGAGGCAAGCCTAGTTGGATCGGGTTAACTTTGACTTAACCTTATCGCCGCTGTGTTGGCGCGAAGATAATTTGTCAAAAAAAGAGGCGGCTTCTGCAAGCCGCCTCAAGGAAAGTTTTCGCGCAAAGAAACGAGCCGGGAGCCCTTCAGGCGGCCTCTTCGACATCCCCATCTTCCACAGCGACCGCTTCATCCGCCTTGCCGGCGCGACGCGGGCCTTTTTGCAATTGCGACTCGATCACCTTGAGAGCGTCGGCGTCGCCCAGTTTCTGGACGGCGGCGATTTCACGAGCCATCCGGTCAATTGCGGCCTCATAGAGTTGGCGTTCCGAATAGGACTGCTCGGGTTGGACATCGGAACGGTAGAGATCGCGAACGACTTCGGCGATAGCGACGAGATCGCCGGAATTGATCTTGGCCTCGTATTCCTGCGCCCGGCGGGACCACATCGTACGCTTCACCCGGGCGCGACCGGTCAGGGTATCCAGCGCCTTCTTGACGACATCGGCTTCGGCGAGCTTGCGCATGCCCACGGAGGCGACTTTCGGCGTCGGCACCTTGAGCGTCATTTTATCCTTGACGAACGAAATCACGTAAAGCTCCAGCTTGAAGCCGGCGACTTCCTGTTCTTCGATCGCCATGATCTGGCCGACGCCATGCGCCGGATAGACGATGAACTCATTGGCTTTAAACCCGGCTTTGGCGTTGGAGGGCTTGATCGGCGCCTTTCCGGAAGGTACAGCAGCTTTGCTCGGATCAGTGGAACGGGGGGCGGACGATGCGGCAGTCGCCGGCAATGAAGGTTTTTTCTGCGTCACCTTGGTCCAATCACTAATGGTTTGAGGTCCATTGTAACAGCGGGGTGGCCAAGCGAGGCTACTACGCTGAACTCGGCAAAAATCGAACGCGAAGTCCAATTTTGCCAGCGCCTTGTCTCATCAGGGCGGCGCCAATCCCTAAATGGTCGTTGTTCGGATTTTCTCCAGCACGAACTCACCCTTTTTAGTGCCCCAACGCCTTTAGCGCCCCAACGTCGGCGGCCATTTCAGACCGCTTAGTTCCCCCGGCTTAAACGTCCAAGCGCACCTTGGCCGCTAAAACGATCCAACCGCGAAAATCCCGAATTCGCCCTGACTTTCAAGCGGTGCGGAGATCACGCAAGAGATTGGGCTTTAGCGGCAGAAACGGGCTCCTCGCCAAGGCGGGAGCCGGGTGCAGAAACAGAATGAGTGAGCAGGCGTCAAAGTGGATTGACTACAACCGGATTGATAACACAAATTAAAGGCCGAATCAAAGAATTCTTGATTCGACGAAAAAGGCCATCGTTCAAAGGTTAACGGCGGCCGCCAGCTTTAGGCTCGCAGCATTCTCCAGCTCCCAGCGACGCAGGGGCGGAGAAGGACGTACAGGAGCGCTTTGCTCTTTCGGTCAACCGGCTCTCAGTCGCCTTGACCCGGCTCCTTGCTGAAAAAAGCGTCGAATTTTCCCGGACGGCCGTCAAATTCTTTCGAATCCGGCGCGGCTTCGCGCTTGATCGTAACATTCGGCCAAAGTTGCGCATATTCCGCGTTCAGGCCGAGCCACGTTTCGAGGTCCGGCTCCGTATCCGGCTTGATGGCTTCAGCGGGACATTCCGGTTCGCAAACGCCGCAATCGATACATTCATCCGGATGTATAACGAGCATGTTTTCGCCCTCGTAGAAACAGTCCACGGGGCACACCTCGACGCAATCCATATACTTGCATTTGATGCAATTTTCGATGACGACGTAGGTCATTATCCTCTCCGCGCGCAGTCGCGAGACCGAGCGATCAACCTGATTGAATGGCTTGCTAGCGCTTTTATCGCCGCCATGCAAGCGATCGGTCTTGCGTTCTTTGTGCGTCGTTCACGCGGCGGATTCGCTGAACAGCTCGGCGAGCTTTTCGGTCATGGCGCCCCCGAGTTCCTCTGCGTCGACGATCGTCAGCGCGCGGCGATAGTAGCGCGTGACGTCGTGGCCGATGCCGATCGCGATCAGTTCGACCGCCGACCGCGATTCGATTTCTTCGATTTTCTGCCGCAAGTGACGCTCAAGATAATGGCCGGGATTGACGGAGAGCGTCGAATCGTCGACGGGCGCGCCATCGGAGATCATCATCAAAATCTTGCGCTGCTCCGGCCGCGCCAACAGGCGACGATAGGCCCATTCGAGCGCCTCGCCGTCGATATTTTCCTTGAGCAGCCCTTCGCGCATCATCAGGCCGAGATTTTTTCGCGCGCGGCGCCAGGGGGCGTCGGCGGATTTGTAGATGATATGGCGCAAGTCGTTGAGACGACCGGGATTGACCGGCTTGCCGGCCTGCAGCCAAGCTTCCCGCGACTGGCCGCCTTTCCAGGCGCGCGTGGTGAAGCCGAGAATTTCGACCTTGACGCTGCAGCGTTCCAGAGTGCGCGCCAGAATGTCCGCGCACGTCGACGCGACCGTGATGGGTCGCCCGCGCATGGAGCCGGAATTGTCGATCAGCAGGGTGACGACCGTATCGCGAAAATTCGCGTCCTTTTCGCGCTTGAAGGAAAGCGGCAATTGCGGATCGACAATGACGCGGGAAAGTCGCGCCGGGTCCAGCATACCCTCCTCCAGGTCGAATTCCCAGGCGCGGTTTTGCTGAGCCATCAAGCGTCTCTGCAGGCGATTGGCGAGCCGCGCGACGACGGGGGAAAGATGATGCAATTGCTTGTCGAGATAGGCGCGCAGCCTTTCGAGTTCTTCCGGTTCGCATAAGTCTTCGGCCCGGATGATTTCATCGAATTGCGGCGCATAGGCGCGATAGTCGCTCTTGGTCGATTGGGCGTTGGAAAACGGCGGCCTGATCGCTGCTCCGGCGTCCCCGCTGTCGCCGGGCTGCATTTCGTCCGGCGCTTCGCCGGGCGGGCCGTCTTCCGCCTCCAACTCGCCTTCGTGGATTTCCTTGTCCGAGTCCTCAATGCGTTCGCTGGCAATCGAATCGGCGGGTTCGGTTTCGTCGCCACCGTTTTCCTGTGACTCATCGGCCCCAGGCTTGTCCTCGCCGCTCGTCTCATCGTTCTCGTCGCGGTCATTCTCGCCCGGTTCGGACATGTCCAGGTCGGCGAGAATCTTGCGGGCGAGTTTGGCGAACGAACGCTGGTTTTCGAGCTTTTCGCCGAGCAGCGCGAGGTCCGCGCCGGCGCGCGTCTCCAGGCTCTCGCGCCAGAGCTCGACGAGATGGGCGGCGGCCGGCGGCGGGGGCGCGCCGGTCAGCTTTTCGCGCACCAGCAGCGCCAGGGCGTCTTCGAGCGGGGCATCGGCGCGTTGCCGAACCTCGGCGAACGGACTGCGCTCATAGCGGTCCTGCAGCGCGGCGCCGAGATTTTGCGCGGTTCCCAGCATCCTGCGGGCGCCGATCGCTTCGACGCGCGCCTGTTCCAGCGCGTCGAAAATGACACGCGCCGTCAGCGCCTGCGGCGCCAGGCGGCGATGAAGCGGCTCATCGTGACAAGCCAGACGCAGGGCGATTGCGTCCGCCTGCCCTCGCAGGATCGCGGCGTCGCGCGGCTCCATTCGGCGGGGCGGCTCCGGCAGCCGGGCCTTGCCATGATCGGCCGCGCCCATAGCCCCCGGCTTTTCCGGCGCAAAGCTGACTTCAAGCTCGGGTGCGCGGGCCATGGCGCGCAGACACCCGGAAACCGCTCGCTTGAACGGTTCATGGGGCGCCTCGCGCGGCGAAGCGCCTTTCTGATTGGACAAGCTCACCGGACAACTCCAACCTGCGGGCGCGGACGAATAAAAGCGGCGGGCGTCAGCTCAGCGCCACATTGACGGAGCTTTCCGGGAGGTCCTTGCCAAACGAGCGCTGATAGAATTCCGCGACCAGCGGCCGCTCCAACTCGTCGCATTTGTTGAGGAAAGTCAGACGGAAAGCGAAACCGATATCGCCGAAGATTTCGGTGTTTTCCGCCCAGGTGATGACGGTGCGCGGGCTCATGACCGTTGAAAGATCGCCGTTCATGAAGGCGTTGCGGGTCAGATCGGCGACGCGCACCATTTTTCCGATGGTGTCCAGCCCCTCCCTGGTTTTCTGAAAGGACTTCACCTTCGCCGAGACAATGTCGACCTCCTTGTCATGCGGCAGATAGTTCAGGGTCGTCACGATCGACCAGCGGTCCATCTGGCCCTGATTGATCTGCTGCGTGCCATGATAGAGCCCGGAAGTGTCGCCGAGGCCGATCGTATTGGCGGTGGAGAACAGGCGAAAGGCCGGATGGGGACTGATCACCCTGTTCTGGTCGAGCAAGGTCAGTCGGCCGGAAACTTCGAGTACGCGCTGAATGACAAACATCACATCGGGCCGGCCCGCGTCATATTCGTCGAAACAGAGCGCGATATTGTTTTGTAGCGCCCAGGGAAGAATGCCGTCGCGAAATTCCGTCACCTGCTTGCCGTCGCGCAACACGATGGCGTCCTTGCCGACGAGATCGATGCGCGAAACGTGGCTGTCGAGATTGACGCGGACCAACGGCCAGTTGAGCCGGGCCGCGACTTGTTCGACATGGGTCGATTTTCCGGTGCCGTGGTAGCCGGTGATCATGACGCGGCGGTTGAAGGCGAAACCGGCCAGGATCGCCAGTGTCGTCGTGCGGTCAAATAGATAATCGCGGTCCAGATCGGGCACATGCTCGTCGCGCGTCGAAAAGGCGGGAACCTGCATGTCCGAATCGACGCCGAACGCGTCGCGCGCTGAAACCGTCCTGTCGGGCAAGCCGGTCAATAACGGCCTGGGAGTGGAAACTTGCATCTAACCTCCGGTTCCGCAACGTCGTTCCGGTTCGATGGCGACTTTGGCCGGCCTTCGGAGGGCCTGACAGGGCGGATATTGGTTTTGGGAGCGCCCGGACTGAAGCCCTGGCGTGTTTCGATGGCGACGATACCCTTCAGCAGGCATCGCTCACAAGGGGCGTCGGGGCACGATCTGCAAAGGCGCGGCTCCCATTTTGCGACTCGAAGGATTCAAACGGCGCGAAAGGTTCGCAAAACATTATATGCGTTGATGATTTCCCTCAGCCTCTCTTCGTTGGAGCGGTCGCCGCAATTCGCGTCCGGATGCAGGCGTTTGACCAGATCCTTGTAGCGCGCCTTGATTTCGGTTGAACCGGCGTCGTCATCGAGTCCAAGGACATGCAGGGCCTTGCGGGCGACGACGCCATGCCGGGGCTGGCGGGTCGCGTGGGGAGCGGCGCGACGGGCGCCCTGCATATTGAAGGGCTCGCGCGCCGATGCGCCACCGGCGCCTTGGCGTTCGGCGCCCATTTTCCAGGTCGGGCGGTGACCGGTCAGAGCATCCTTTTGATAGCGCATCACCGCTTCGTCGCTCATGCCATTAAAATAATTATAGGTTGCATTATATTCGCGGACGTGGTCGAGGCAGAAACAGAAGTACTGGCCTTCGCGCAAACGGCCCATTGGCGCGCGGAATTCTCCGGGCGCCTGGCATGCGGGGTGCTGGCATAGCGGACCGGACGGCGGCGTATGCGCCGGCGCGGCGTCGCGGCGCGTCCTGATCCGATCGAAAAGGGGAGAATTCAAATCCATGACCGGCACAATATGGTCGATAAGGGCGCCGGAGCAAGAACGGGAAAACGATTAAATAGCTTGACTTTCATATGCACGGCCGAGTTGTGGCCAGGAAGAGGAAGCATCATGACGCAATCGGAACGACGCGCAGTGCGGGAAGTGATGGAGGAAAAGCTCACCACCGCATTTGCGCCGCAATTTTTGCGGGTAATCGACGAATCGCATGAACATGCAGGTCATCTGGGTCATCCGGGAGGTGCCGGCCATGGGGGCGAAACACATTTTCGCGTCGAGATCGTGGCGGAACGTTTTTCGGGAAAGAGTCGGGTCGAGCGTCATCGCGCGGTCAATGATCTGTTGGCCGAGCAGTTCGCCAACGGAGTCCATGCGCTGGCCCTCAATCTCCGGGCGCCCGGCGAGAAGTGAAATCGGCTTTCGTTGAATTTTCGGGTGTTTTTCGCTTATGTGTCAGGGAAATCCCCGGAAAAGGTTCTGAATCCATGATTGTCGACCGGATGGGCAAACTGGATTATGCAAAAATGATCAGCTCCTCGCATCGGAATGGCAGGATTCGAGTTCGCAGATTTCGGGCGTTTGGAGCCTGCTCCGCAGCCATCTTATCTTTATGCTGTTCGCCCGGTCTCGACAGTCCGGCCATGGCCAAGCCCAAAGCCGCCGCGCATCGCGCGGAACAGCCGGTTCATCATACGCGGACGCCCTTCATAGCCATAGATGTGCCGAGCGGCCGGGTGATCGAGCAACGGGACGCGACGCGGACCTGGTATCCGGCTTCCATCACCAAACTGATGACCGTCTATGTCGCGCTTCAGGCCGTGCGGCAGGGGCGGCTCGCCATGGATACGCCGCTGGTGGTCTCGGCACGGGCGGCGAGCATGAAGCCGTCCAAAATGGGATTTGCGCCGGGCTCGCAGATTACGCTCGATAATGCATTGAAAATGTTGATGGTCAAATCCGCCAACGATATGGCGGTAACGATTGCCGAGGGCGTCTCGGGTTCGGTCGAAGCTTTCGCCGATGAAATGAACGAGGCCGCCTCGTCATTGGGAATGCGTGAATCGCATTTCGTCAATCCCAATGGCCTGCCAGACCCCAATCACGTCAGCTCGGCCCGGGATATGGCGGTTCTCGGGCGCGCGCTGCTGCTTCGCTTTCCCGAACATGCCGATCTGTTCAATATTGGCGCGATGAAACTCGGCGAGCAGGTCATCCCGACGCATAACGGAATGCTTGGACGCTATCCCGGCGCCGATGGGATGAAAACCGGCTACACCTGCCCCGCCGGGTTCAATCTCGTCGCCAGCGCTACCCGCGAGGGACGAAAAGTCATCGTTGTGGTGCTGGGCGATCCCTCGGCGCGCAAGCGCACGGCGCGCGCGGCGAATGTGTTCGATCACGCTTTCGCCTCCGGGCAATTTGGCGATCCGGCGATCGATCTGCCATCCCAGGCCGGGCCTCCGCCCGACATGCGCGGAGAAATTTGCGTCCGTCGCAGCAAGGCCGCGCAATTGGAGGCTGAGTCCGAAGAGACGGGCGGCACGGTTCAGACGACGGAAGGTTCGGCGCCGCAGCCGAGCAATGGCGAGATCATCGCAGCTTTGCCACGTCCGGCCTATAAGCCTATCGAGGTCTTTGTCGGACCCGCCCCCGACTATACGGGGCCGGTCGCCGGTCCGCGTCCCGCCAATACGCCGATTGGCGTCATCGCCTACGCGCCGCCGGAAAAAGCAGCGGCGGTATTGCCGCTGCGGGCGGATCCGGCGGCTCTGCCGATGCGGCGGGGCAAGGCGGCGAAGCACCATGCCGAGGCGAAAAGCCACCCTAAACATTCCGTCGCCGACAATGAAAAAGCCGCAAAGGCCCAGAAAAAACCGTCTGCCGCGGCGAAGGGCAAGGCGGCGAAAAAGTGACCGCTTCCTCAAAGCCAAGGCGCGCGCCGCTTCCGGTTCCGGTGACGGTCGTCACCGGATTTCTCGGCGCCGGGAAGACCAGCCTGCTCAATAGGCTGCTTCGCGATCCGGCGCTCGCCAAATCCGTGGTGCTGATCAACGAATTCGGCGAAATCGGGCTCGATCACCTGTTCGTCGAAAAGATCGACGGCGATATGGTGACGATGGCTTCGGGTTGCCTGTGCTGCACAATTCGCGGCGATCTGATCGATTCGCTGGAAGACCTGCTGCGCCGGCGCGATAATAGCCGGATGCGGGACTTCGATCGGGTCATCATCGAGACCACCGGCCTCGCCGACCCCGCACCGGTGCTGCATACGATCATGAGCCATCCCTATCTGCTGTTGCGCTTCCGGCTCGATGGCGTGGTGACGGTCGTTGATGCGGTCAATGGCGCGGCGACGCTCGATGCTTTTCCGGAGGCGGTCAAACAGGCGGCGGTTGCCGACCGTCTGGTGCTGACCAAGACGGATTTGATCGGTTCCGAACCGCGGCGGCGGGAATTGGCGCGGCTGCTGGATCGGCTGGCCCGGCTCAATCCGACCGCGCGCCTGCTAGATCATGCGGAAACTTGGGACGCAGCGCATCTGCTCGACGCCGGCCTCTACAATCCCGCAACAAAAGCCCCGGATGTCGCCCGCTGGCTGAACGCCGAAGCGTTGATCGAGCCGGATCATGGCCACGGCCACGGCCATTCCCACGACGCTGGGGTGGACGGCAACCGGCATGACGAGTCCATCCGGTCGTTCTGTCTCGTCAGCGAGACGCCGCTGCCGCTTTCCGCCTGCGATCTGTTTCTGGAAATGCTGCGCGGCGCGCATGGGCCGAATCTGCTGCGCGTCAAGGGCGTCATCGCGTTGGCCGACGACGCGCAACGCCCGCTGGTGATCCACGGCGTCCAGCACGTCTTTCATCCGCCGGTGCGCCTCGATGCCTGGCCGGATTCGGATCATCGCACCCGCATCGTTTTCATCGTCAAGGATTTGCACCCGCTGTTGATCGAGGGGCTTTACGCCGCATTTGCGGGACAGGTTCGCGTAGATGCGCCCGACGCCCAGGCTTTGGCCCGCAATCCGCTGAATCCGAGGCTGGGGGGCCTTTTGGGCTGAATGGTCGTTCAAGCCGACCGGTCTGGTCGAAACTACTTGGAAAGCAATGGAGTCAGAGGTCGCGCGGCAGCGTCTGGACAAATGGCTGTGGTTTTCACGGCTCGTCAAGACGCGGGCGCTGGCGGTCGAACTGATCACCCAGGGCTATGTCCGCGTCGATGGAAAAAGGGCCGAACAATCCGCCAGACTTGTCGGCGCGGGCAATGTCCTGACCATCGCGTTTGAACGACGGGTGGTCGTGCTGGAGATACTTGGGCTGGCCGAACGGCGCGGCCCCTATCGCGAGGCGTCCCGGCTTTATCGGTTGATCGATGAAGCCGAAGGCGCCGCGCCCCTCAGGAAATCAAGACAAATTTAGACGTAAGAAAATTGGCTCGGCCTTTCCGACGAGTGGAAAGACCGCGCCGCATTGCCGAAATCAGGCGTCGGTTTCGAGGAGGCGCCGGGCGATGACCTGCGCCTGAATTTCCGCCGCACCCTCGAAAATATTGAGGATGCGGGCGTCGCAAAGCACGCGCGAAACCGGATATTCCAGCGCGAAACCATTGCCGCCGTGAATCTGCAAGGCGTTGTCCGCCGCCGCCCAGGCGACGCGCGCGCCGAGCAATTTGGCCTGGCCCGCTTCGAGATCGCAGCGTTTGCCCGCATCCTTGGCGCGGGCGGCGAAATAGGTCAGCTGGCGGGCGATATGGACTTCGACCGCCATGATGGCGATCTTGTCCGAGACACGCGGGAAGTGGATCAGCGCCTTGCCGAACTGCACGCGTTCCTTCGCGTAACGCAGCGCCAGCTCCATCGCCGATTGCGCCACGCCGACGGCGCGGGCGGCGGTCTGGATGCGCGCGCCTTCGAACGTCTGCATCAATTGCTTGAAGCCTTGGCCCTCGACGCCGCCAAGCAGGTTTTCCGCCGGGACTTCGAAACCGTCGAAGGCAATCTCGTATTCCTTCATGCCGCGATAGCCGAGCACTTCGATCTCGCCGCCCGACATCCCCTTGGCCGGGAACGGATTTGAATCGTCGCCGCGCGGCTTTTCCGCCAGCAGCATGGACAGGCCCTTGTAGCCGGGCTCGCCAGGATTGGTGCGGACCAGAATGGTCATCAGATCGGCGCGGACCGGATGGGTGATCCACGTCTTGTTGCCATTGACGACATATTTGTCGCCTTCGCGCACGGCGCGGGTGCGCAGCGAAGCGAGGTCGGAGCCGGTGTTCGGCTCGGTGAACACGGCGGTCGGCAGGATTTCGCCCGAGGCGATTTTTGGCAGATATTTTTCCTTCTGCTCCTGGGTGCCGCCGCACAGGATCAGTTCTCCGGCGATTTCGGAACGGGTGCCGAGCGAGCCGACGCCGATATAGGCGCGCGACAATTCTTCCGTCACCACGCACATCGCCACCTTGCCGAGGCCCATGCCGCCGAATTCCTCGGGGATAGTGAGGCCGAACACGCCAAGGTCGGCCAGACCCTGGACGATTTCGAGCGGAATATACTCGTTCTTCAAATGCCATTCATGGGCGTGGGGCGTCACTTCCGCAGCCGCATATTTGCGGATTTCATCGCGGATGGCTTCCAATGTTTCGTCGAGGCCCGGAGCGCCGACCGTGGCCGAGCCCTCCGCATGATCGACGAGTTCGACCAGCCGCGCTCGGTTGGCGACGGTCGAGCCGCTTGCGATCAGGCTGTCGATGACGGCGATGCGGCGGGCTGAAATGGCCTCGTTCGACAGGCCGAAGTCGCCGAGGCGAATGAATTCGCCCTGGCTCATCGGGATTCCGCCGAAAATCTGCGCCAGATATTCGCCGACGCCGATGCGGGTCAATAGCTCTTCAGTCTCGCCATAGAGGCCCTCGGCCTGCATGCGTTCGCCATAGGCGAGCAATTCGCGAACGGTTTCGACATAGGTCGCGAACCAGGCGACGCCATGAACGGCATGTTGTTCGCGCTCAATCAGCGCGTTGGACAACTTGCCGTTTTCGCTGACCCTTGCGCGAACGCTCGCCACGGCGTCTTGATACAAGCTTTCAATGGCATGGGTTGCGCGGGCCCCCAGCTCAAAAAAATCTTCGGTGGGGTACACTCTGGCGACCTGCGTCATCCTTGGCTCCTGATGCTCTTGACGGACGAAATTCTTTAGAATTCTATCATGTAATATTGCCAGCCCTGATGCCGCAGCGCAATATGGCATGGTCTCAGGCTAGGCCCTTCTTTCGCAGCAGTGCTTCGAACCGGGGCGGACGTCCCCGGAAAAGCGCGTAGGCTTCCTGCGGATCGCGGCGATTGCCCGCCGCATAGACATTTTCACGCAGACGCCGGGCCATCGTCTCGTCGAACAGGTCGCCGGCTTCCTCGAAAGCGGCGAATCCATCCGCGTCGAGCGCCTCGGACCACAGATAGCTGTAATAGCCGGCGGCATAGCTTTCGCCCGAGAAAATATGCGAAAAATGCGGAGCGCCATGCCTCGGGACGATTTCGGCCGGCATGGCGATCCCCCGCAAAATTTCCCATTCCGATGCTTCTACGTCATCTGTCGTCTGCGCGGATGAATGATGGAGGAAATCGATATAGGCCGAGGCGCAGAATTCGACGGTAGCGAAACCCTGGTTGAAATGGCGGGCCTCGATAATGCGGTCGATGGTCGCCTTGGGAATCGGCGCGCCGGTTTCGCAATGCACGGCGAACCGCTGCAAAATTTCAGGCTGCAAGGCCCAATGTTCATATAGTTGCGAGGGAAATTCGACAAAGTCGGTCGGCGTCGACGTCCCGCTCATCGATGGATAGACCACATCGGACAATATGCCGTGCAAGGCGTGTCCGAATTCGTGGAACAGGGTGATCACTTCGGTCAGCGTCATCAGCGTCGGACGACCGGACGAGGGTTTCGGAAAATTCATGACATTGACGACGATCGGCCGGGTCTCGCCCCCGAGTTTTTTCTGGCCGCGAAATTGCGACATCCAGGCGCCGGAGCGCTTGGAGCTGCGGGCGTAATAATCACCGAGAAAAATCGCGACATGGGCGCCATCGCGATCGACTGCTTCAAAGGCCCGGACATCGGGATGGTAGAGCGCCAGATCGTCGCACGGCAGGAAACGCAGCCCAAACAGCCTTTCAGCGCAATAAAACGCCGCCTCGATCATCCGGTCCAGCTGAAAATAACTTGAGAGCGCGCTCTGGTCGAGATCGTAGCGTTGGCGCCGAAGCTTTTCGGCATAGAAACGCCAGTCATGCGCCGCGATCTTGAAATTGGCCCCTTCCGAATCCGCAACGGCTTGAAGGCCGGCGCATTCCTCGCCCGCCCTGGCGCGCGCGGGACGCCAGACGCTGTCGAGCAGATCGAGCGCGGCTTGCGGGGCGCCGGCCATCGTCGGCTCAAGCTTGTAATCCGCGAAGGTCGCATAGCCAAGCAGGCGCGACCGCTCCTGCCGCAGGCTCAGGATTTCGGCGATCAGGGGGCGGTTGTCGGTCGGCCCCGCATGCGCGCCGCGCGCGATCCAGGCCTTGAACAGATCTTCGCGCAAGTCGCGTTTTTCACCATGGCTCAGAAACGGTTCGACACTGGAGCGCGACAGGGTCAGGGCGAAAGGTTTCGCCGTCTTGCGTTCCATGGCGGTCTGCGCCGCCGCCGCCTTGACGTCCGCAGGCAGCCCGGCGAGATCGGCCTCGTCGAGTTCCATCACGAAGCCGGATTCGTCGGCGAGGACATTTTGCGCGAATTGCGCTTCGAGACTCGCCAGTTCTTCGACGATTTCGGCGAAACGGGCGCGGTCGGAACCCTGAAGCCGCGCGCCGGTCCGCACGAAACCCTTGTAGGTCAGTTCGAGGAGACGGGCCTGTTCGTCGCTCATCGTCAAGCCGTCGCGGCTTTCATGAAGCGCCGCTACCCGGGCGAAAAGCCGGCCATTGAGCGAAATGGCGGCGTAATGGCGTGCGAGCAGCGGCGAAATGTCGCGCTCGATGGCGCGCAAATCCTCGTTGGAATCGGTTGCGACGACGTTCCAGAACACCCCGCCGACCTTGTTCAGCGCCTGGCCAGCGCTCTCCAGCGCGTCGATGGTGTTGGCGTAATCGGGCGGTTGCGCATTCTCGACGATGGTGTCGATTTCGGCGTCATGCTCCCGCATGGCGGCTTCGAAAGCAGGACGGAAATGAATTGTCGCGATCTCCGCGAAAGGCGGCAGGGCGAAAGGGCTCGTCCAGGTTTCGAGCAGCGGGTTCGGAAGGTCCATTCTCATTCTCCGATTGTCGCCAACATAGGGAGCATAGGGTGCGCGCGCCAGTTTTCTGCGTCGAGACTACGACGTGGCGGCGAATCGCTGATAGAACCTTGCGGAGGAATTCCCGGCTCCGTCCGCGCCAAAAGATTTCTCGACGCATTTTACATAGAACCCGGGAAGGAACTCTACAGGGGACATTGAATGCGGGAACTGGTTCGTCTTTTTCTCGACAGCGCGAAAGGCTTTGAAAAAGACGACGGCTACGCCATGGCCAGCCATATCGCCCTGTCTAGCCTGACGGCGATCTTTCCGTTCCTGATTTTCGTCACCAGCCTCGCCGGTTTCCTCGGCGCGCAGCCACTGGCCGACGAGGCGGCGTCGGCTTTTTTCGAAATCTGGCCGCCGCGCGTAGCGGAGCCGATCCTCAACGAAATTCACAATGTCATGAGCGGGAGGCATGGGGGGCTCTTGACGCTGAGCGCCGCTCTGGCGGCCTATTTCTCGTCCAGCGGCGTCGAAGCCCTGCGCACGGGGCTGAACCGCGCCTACGGCGCCCGCGAGACCAGGCCCTGGTGGAGATTGCGCTTGCAGTCGATCGCCTATGTCCTGATTGGCGCGCTGGCGCTGCTGTCGCTGGCGTTTCTGCTGGTTTTGGGTCCGATCGTCTGGAGCGCGATGCTCGCCTATGCGCCGGCTTTGGGCCCCCTGAGCAAAATGGTCACCCTGGGTCGTTATGGAGTCGCGACGGTCATTCTGCTGGCGGCGCTGATC
Organism: uncultured Rhodoblastus sp.; assembly: GCF_903903185.1. Lineage (GTDB taxonomy): Bacteria > Pseudomonadota > Alphaproteobacteria > Rhizobiales > Beijerinckiaceae > Rhodoblastus. The sequence continues at coordinate 1,211 of NZ_CAIUXT010000107.1, read as the reverse complement.
ATTGCCCATCGGGTCCTGCCGAACGAAAAACTTTCGCTGCGAGAGACTGCGCCGGGCATAGGCCTGACCTATGCGGCATGGATGGTCTTCGCTTTGGCCTTCAGCTCCTATCTAGGCCGGTTCGCGCTCAATTACGTCTCGACCTACGCGGGCCTCGCCTCGGTGATGATCGCCATCGTGTTTCTTTATTCACTGGCGGCCATTTTCATTTTCGGCGGCGAGTTCAACGCGGCGCTGCGCCGCAGGCGCGACCCGGCAGGGCCGCGGGCAGCCACGAAGCCCATCGCCGACGCATGAAAAAGGCGGGACTCATAGCCCCGCCCTCCGAGATTTCACTTCGACGCGATCAGCCTCCTGCGCCCGCTTCAATCACGTCCTCGATGGTCCGCAGCCCGGTCTGGGTGGCGTTGACCAGCACCGCCATATTGCCGGGCGCATGCTGGTTCTTCCACATCTTGGTGTGGGCCAGCGGAATCTTCGCCCATGGGAAGACCTCCGACATGCAGGGATCGACCCGACGGTCGATGACGAAATTATTGGCCGCCGCCGCCTGTTTCAAGTGGGCGAAATGCGAACCCTGGATGCGCTTCTGGCGCATCCAGACATAACGGGCGTCGAAGGTCAGGTTGAAACCGGACGTGCCGGCGCAGAACACCACCATGCCGCCGCGCTTGCAGACCAGCGTCGACACCGGGAATGTCGCTTCGCCCGGATGCTCGAAGACGATATCGACGTCCTTCTTGCCGGTAATGTCCCAGATGGCCTTGCCGAACTTGCGCGCTTCCTTGGTCCAGTCGGTATATTCCTGCGAATTGACCTTCGGCAGCTGGCCCCAGCATTTGAAGTCCTTGCGGTTGATCACGCCCTTCGCGCCCAGCGACAGCACGTAATCGCGCTTGGATTCGTCGGAGATGATGCCGATGGCGTTGGCGCCCGCCGCCGCGATCAGCTGCACGCCGAACACGCCGAGGCCGCCCGAGGCGCCCCAGACCAGCACATTGTCGCCGGGTTTCAGCCGGTGCGGCTCGTGGCCGAACAACATGCGATAGGCGGTGGCCAGCGTCAGCGTGTAGCAGGCGCTTTCTTCCCAGGTCAGATGTTTGGGGCGCACCATCAGCTGGCGGTCCTGGACCCGGCAGAACTGGGCGAAGGAGCCATCGGGCGTCTCGTAGCCCCAGATGCGCTGCGAGGAGGAGAACATCGGATCGCCG
>NZ_CAIUXT010000106.1 GCF_903903185.1 uncultured Rhodoblastus sp. | reverse complement strand
GGAGAGTTCGACGGGATAGGTGATGTCGAGCGTCTTGGTGTCGAAACTATCCTCGAAATGACCGATCGAGCGGATCTTTTCGAGATCGACATTGGTCAGGATCGGCTGGCGCACTTCGAGACGCTTCTTCTTCGCCGTGCCCTCGTGGTCGAGAATATTCGGGCGCGGGCCGATGAAGGAAACGAGGCTCATCACCAGTTCCTCGCGGATCGGATCGATCGGCGGATTGGTGACCTGGGCGAAGTTCTGCTTGAAATAGGAATAGAGCAGTTTCGAGCGCGACGACATCGCGGAAATCGGCGTGTCGGTGCCCATCGCGCCGATCGCCTCCTGACCGGTCACCGCCATCGGCGCCATCAGGATGGCGGTGTCTTCCTGGCTGTAGCCGAAGGCCTGCTGGCGGTCGAGCAGCGACACATCCGCCCGCGAGGTGCGGGGCTCGACCGGCTTGAGGTCTTCGAGCACGATCTGGGCGCGTTTGAGCCATTCGCGGTAGGGATGGGACTGGGCGAGCGTCTGCTTGGTCTCGTCGTCGGAAACGATGCGGCCCTGTTCCAGATCGACCAGCAGCATGCGGCCGGGCTGGAGGCGCCATTTGGTGACGATCTTTTCCTCGGGGATCGGCAGCACGCCCATTTCGGACGCCATCACCACCAGCCCGTCCTCGGTGACGAGATAGCGCGCGGGGCGCAGGCCGTTGCGGTCGAGCGTCGCGCCGATCTGGCGACCATCGGTGAAGGCCACGGCGGCGGGGCCGTCCCACGGCTCCATCAGCGCGGCGTGATATTCGTAAAAAGCGCGGCGCTCCTCGTCCATCAGCGGATTGCCGGCCCAGGCCTCGGGGATCAGCATCATCATGGCGTGGGCCATGGAATAGCCGCCCTGCACCAGAAATTCGAGCGCGTTGTCGAAACAGGCGGTGTCGGACTGTCCCTCATAGGAAACCGGCCAGAGCTTGGAAATATCGTCGCCGAACAGCGGCGAGGCCACCGAGGCCTGACGCGCCGCCATCCAGTTGACATTGCCGCGCAACGTATTGATCTCGCCGTTATGCGCCACCATCCGATAGGGATGGGCGAGCTGCCACGACGGGAAGGTGTTGGTCGAAAAGCGCTGATGCACGAGGGCGATCGCCGTCTCGACGCGCGGGTCGCGAAGGTCGGCGAAATAATTGCCGAGCTGGGTGGCGATCAGCAGGCCCTTGTAGACGATGGTGCGCGAGGACAGCGACACCGGATACCAGCCGCGCAGGCGCTCGTCCTTGAGGCCGTAGATGGTGTTGGACGCCCGCTTGCGGATCAGGAACAATTTGCGCTCGAAGGCGTCCTGGTCCGGCGTATCGGAGCCGCGCGCGATGAACACCTGGCGATGGACCGGTTCGGCCGGCTTGACCGTCTCGCCGAGCACGCTCGGGTCGACCGGCACATCGCGCCAGCCGAGCAGCACCTGTCCTTCTTCGGCGACGATGTCCTCGAAAATCTGCAACACGATCTTGCGGCCTTCGGGGTCGCGCGGCAGGAACAGCGCGCCGACCGCGTAAAGTCCCGGCTCCGGCAGGGAGAAACCGAGCCGCGCCGCTTCTTCGACGAAAAACCGGTGGGGAATCTGCAACAGCATGCCGCAGCCGTCGCCGGCCTTGGGATCGGCGCCGACCGCGCCGCGATGGTCGAGATTGACCAGGATTTGCAACCCCATCGCCACCAGATCGTGCGATTTGGCGTTGTGCATATTGGCGACGAAGCCGACGCCGCAGGCGTCATGCTCGTTGCGCGGGTCATAAAGGCCCTGAGCGAGCGGCAGGCCTTGAGCAAGCGGAAGGTCTTGGGCGGCGGTGACCATGGGTCGATCCATCGATTAAACTCCAGCCTTTGAGGACAGCCCGGCGGCGGCGGCCTGCGGCGCGACCCCGCCCGGCCGGGCGCGCTCCGTGGCTGATACGCTCGGCCTTTGCTGCTGGTTCATGACCCGTTCATCCTGCCCGTTCAGTGCGACCGCAATCTATCCGAGGCGGGGCGACTTGCCTATGCGAAGCCATAATGGTCAGCACTACTGTCCTATTTATCGGCGCGCGACATTGCCAGATTAGCCCCCGCCGCACAAGACGCGATCATGCCGCAAAACCGACGCCGGTAGAAAGTTTTTTCTTTCTTTAAGGGGTTGAAGCATGTTGGCGCCCGATATGCGGGCGGCGCTTGCCATGGGCGCCTCATTTTTCAGCTTTTTTTGTTGTTTCGGCGAGGCGGGCCGGTTCCGCCGCCGCCTTTTTCGTCAATGATTTTTTTGGAGCTTTTTCTGGCATAAAGCAGCGCGACGATCGATTCTGGAAAGTTGAAAAAACGGCGGGGGCGGCCTGGATGATTTTTGCGATGACCTTTCTCAAGCGCGGCGGCGCCAGAGTCGAGT
>NZ_CAIUXT010000105.1 GCF_903903185.1 uncultured Rhodoblastus sp. | reverse complement strand
CTTTTCGCGCACGGACGAAGAGCGCCGCCGCAACGATGAGCTGATCTGGTCGGCGATTCGCCGCAAGGTGGAGCGCCACAGCCCTGGGTTCGATGTCTGATTGCGGCGCTTTTTCGCGGTTCCGTTATTGCGCTCTCTAACGCCGTCCAACGCCCGCAGGCGCTGAGGCCGTCCAACGCCCGCAGGCGCTGAGGCCGTCCAACGCCCGCAGGCGTTGGGGCGCCGCCGCCCAAGCGCAGCGCGCACCGCCGTGAGTGCCGCCGGCCCTATGCCTTGAACATGTTCAAGGAATGGCCGCCGGGCTCCGACGGCATCCGGCACACCAGGTGGCTTGCCGCTCGGCCTGGAGCGATTCGCAAACTTCCGAACTATTTATTCGAAGAAGAGCGACGCGTTCTCGCGCACGTCACGCGCGGCGACGGATGGCGGCCAGGCCCGCGAGTCCCAGCCCCAGCAGCAGCATCGTTGACGGCTCAGGAATCGATGCCGGGAAATAATTGTGGAGGGCCGATCGATAGTTCAGGAAAGCGAAGTCGATGTTATTGTCCAAAAATGCGTATTTCTCCGCGGTCTGGAACAATTGAAGGTCGACCTTGACGACAAGAGATTGCGGCACAACTGGATTGCTCCAGGTATACTTGAGTACATCGCCTTTGATGTGTCGGTAATCGTTCTGGCTGAGCTGCCAGGTCGTTCCGGCCAATCTGCGAATCCCGAACAAGTCGGCGGTCAACTTCTCGTTGGCAGCGGTGTAGTCGACGGAATCGTGAGCCAGTTGGGGGATATCGTAAGTCTGAATCCGATCGGATAAAATGACAAGCCAGGAAAGATCCCGATCCAAAGTAAATAAAAGCTTCTGATTGAAGCCATCGAATTTTATTTGCTCTGCCTGGGTTTGCGCAGAAACGACGGTCGCCATGACGGCCAAGACGGTAAAGATGAGTCGCTTTTTCATTCGATAGGGTGGATCTGAGGTTGTTTCAACGTCGATCGAAACTGCACTCCGGGGCAGTCTTCGATCGGCAAGCCGGCGAAAAAAAGACTGCGTATTTATTTTTCGCATTGCCTCCTCAATACTGACGACTGTCGATACTAAGCTCTCGAATCCCGACGCTACAAGGGGAATACCCGCGACGCGCCGCAAATCGCGCCGCGTCGAACGAGGATGCGGCTCAGGCTTTACCCTGTACCTGTCGTTGTCGAATCGACCTCGAAAGGGGCGGAACGCGCCCGCGCCGGCGATCGCCCCGGCTCAAGTTTCGGCCGGTCAGCGCGGGTGGGCGATAGACTTTCTCGCTTTTCAGACCTCGGAAACACCGCATGTCCAGATCCATACGCCGGCCCCAGGTGTCTATTCTCGGCAGCGCCGAGCCGGGTTCTCAGGCTTACGGGCGAGCGGGCGAGGCCGGGGCGCTGCTGGCAAGTCTGGGCATCGCCGTCGTCAGCGGCTGCGGCAGCCCGGCGACCCGGGTGGCGGCCGAGCGCGCACTGGCTGCCGGGGGTCTGGTGCTGAGCATCGGTCCTCCCGACGAGATGCCGCCGCCGGATTGGCCGGCGACCGTGGTGGTGCCCTG
>NZ_CAIUXT010000104.1 GCF_903903185.1 uncultured Rhodoblastus sp. | reverse complement strand
CGCTCAGACCGGGCGGCCCGCCGCCGATGCGCAACAGCGCGTAGATGATGTCCTTGGCCAAATCGATCAGGCCAAATCAAAGGCAAAGGAAACAGCGGACAAAGCCCGCAAGGCGGGGATCACGACGACGCTTTTGATGGTGCTGTCGCTGATCATCGGCGCTTTCGTTGCCAGCGCCGCGGCCGCGCTTGGGGGGCGTCGGCGGGATGAGGCGTGAGAGCCCAACCGTCGACCATAACGGCCAGGCGGTTCGGTCTCAGGGTTGGATCAGCGCTAAACGCCAGCGTCACGGCTTGAGACTAAGTTATCCGGGTGGGCGCCTCTCGATAGCGAGAGAAGGCCGATGATTCCCCGACGTGCCGCAAAGGACTTCCCGGTGGTATGCGTGGGCGGCTCCGCTGGGGGCCTCGACGCCTATACCCGACTGCTCCAGAACCTGCCGAACGACATGGGAGTCGCCATTGTCATCGTCAATCACTTGCGAATTGTCGCCACCCAGCTGCATGAGATTCTTCCGCGCTTCACCGCGATGCCTGTCGAACTGATCACTGACGGCTTGGTTCTTCGGCCCAACCATGTGTTCATCATTCCCTCGAAACGCGACCTGCATGTTCTCGACGGAGAGTTCCATCTCAAGCCGATTTCAAAACCCAGGGGATGGCCGGATGTCATCACGGTTTTCCTGCGTTCCCTGACGCAGAACTGGAACGGCAAGATTATCGCGATCATCGTCTCCGGCTATGATGGCGATGGCGCGGCGGCGCTTTGCGGGATCAGGGAAGTGGGCGGCATCACCATTGCGCAAAAGCTTGATACCGCCAGCCAACCCGACATGCCCGAGAGCGCGATCGCAACCGGATGCATCGATTTTATTCTTTCACCCGAGGATATTGCACAGGAAATCGTGCGAATCGCGCGTGGGGACGCGAGCGTGTCGAAAGCGGCTCCGGCGCAATGACGGATGCAAAACGGACACCCGACAACCTCGCCTTGCGGGCCTCGCGCATCGCCCGATACCGCGCCGCTCGCCGCCCTGCGTCGAAAGGACTTTTAAGCAGGCTGGGTCCGGGATTGATCACCGGCGCCTCGGACGACGATCCGAGCGGAATCGCGACTTACTCGCAAGCCGGCGCGCAATTCGGCTACGCCATGTGCTGGGTGATGCTGTTCTGCTTCCCGCTGATGACGGCGATTCAGGAGATCAGCGCACGCATCGGCCGGGTGACCGGGCAGGGGATCGCCGGCAATATCCGCGCGCACTACTCGCCCTGGCTGCTGCGCTCGATCGTCGGACTTTTGCTCGTGGCGAACATCATCAACCTCGGCGCCGATCTCGGCGCGATGGCGGCGGCGCTTAAACTGCTCGTTGGCGGCCAAGAGGGCCTTTATGTCGTCGCCTTCGCCTTGGGATGCGTGCTGCTTGAGGTGTTCGTTCGCTACGAACGCTACGTCGCCATCCTGAAATGGACCAGCTTCGTCCTGCTCGCCTATGTCGCCGTCGCGCTTGTCGTCGACGTGCCCTGGGGGACGGTGTTCTACCGCACTTTCGTGCCGAACTTCTCGCTGG
>NZ_CAIUXT010000103.1 GCF_903903185.1 uncultured Rhodoblastus sp. | reverse complement strand
GGATATGGGCGCCGATTTCGGAGCCTTTTTCGACCACGACCACAGCCAGATCAGGGTCGATCTGCTTGAGCCGGATCGCCGCCGAAAGCCCGGAGGGACCCCCGCCCACCACCACAACGTCATAGTCCATCGCCTCGCGCGCCGGCAATTCAACACTTCCAACCATCGGCCATTTCCCCTGCGCCGGGCGCTAACTCAATATTACCTTCCGACCTTCGCCAGTTCGGCGTCGAGTTCGGGGAGGGCGGCATAGAGATCGGCGACGAGGCCATAGTCGGCGACCTGGAAGATCGGGGCGTCCTCGTCCTTGTTGATCGCCACGATCACCTTCGAATCCTTCATCCCCGCCAGATGCTGGATCGCCCCCGAAATCCCCACCGCGATGTATAGCTCCGGCGCCACCACCTTGCCGGTCTGGCCCACCTGCCAGTCGTTGGGCGCGTAGCCCGCGTCCACCGCCGCCCGCGAAGCCCCCATCGCCGCGCCGAGACGGTCCGCCACCGGCTCGATATAGGTCTTGAAGTTTTCCGCGTTCTGCATCGCCCGGCCGCCCGAGATGATGATTTTTGCCGAGGTCAGCTCCGGCCGGTCCGACTTCGCCAAAGCCTCGCTCTTGAAGGCCGAAAGCCCCGAATCCGCACCCGCCGTCACCGCCTCGATCGGCGCCGCGCCGCCCTCCGGGGTCGCCGCGAAAGTCGAGGTGCGCACCGTGATCACCTTTTTCGCGTCCGTCGCCTGCACCGTCTGGATGGCGTTGCCGGCATAGATCGGACGCTCGAACACATCGGGCGACACCACTTTCGAGATTTCCGACACCTGCGCCACGTCGAGCAGCGCCGCGACGCGCGGCAGCACATTCTTGCCGTTCGAACTCGCCGGCGCGACAATCGCGTCATAATGGGGCGCCAGCGCCACGATCAGCTCGGCCAGAGGCTCGGCCAGCCCATGCGAAAACGCCTCGCCGGAAACCGTCAGCACCTTTTCGACGCCCGCCAGTTTCGCCGCCGCCTGCGCGGCCTCGTCGCCCGCGCCCGCGACCAGGATATGCACCGGCGCGCCGAGTTGCGCGGCGGCGGTCAAGGCCTTGGCGGTGGCGTCGTTGAGATGGCCGTTGTGCACTTCGGCAAGGAGAAGGGTCGTCATCAGATCACTCCGGCTTCATCTTTGAGTTTCGCCACCAGTTCGGCGACCGATCCCACCTTCACCCCCGCCTTGCGGCTGGCCGGCTCCGTGGTCTTGAGCACCTTCAGGCGCGGCGCCGCGTCCACCCCGTAATCGGCGGGGGTCTTTTCGAGAATTGGCTTTTTCTTGGCCTTCATGATATTGGGCAGCGAGGCGTAGCGCGGTTCGTTGAGCCGCAGGTCGGCGCTCACCACCGCCGGCAGTTTCAGCGTCACCGTCTGCAAGCCGCCATCGACCTCGCGGGTGACGTCGAGCGCGCCCTCGCCGATCTCGACTTTCGAGGCGAAAGTGCCCTGACCCCAGCCGAGCAAGGCGGCAAGCATCTGGCCGGTCTGGTTGGAATCGTCGTCGATCGCCTGTTTGCCGAGCAGGATCAGCCCCGGCTGTTCCTCGACCGCCACCGCCTTGAGGATTTTCGCCACCGCGAGCGGTTCGACGGCCTCGTCCGTCTTGACCAGAATGCCGCGATCGGCGCCCATGGCGAGACCGGTGCGCAGGGTCTCCGTCGCCTGCTGCGGGCCGATGGAGACGACGATCACCTCGGTCGCCTTGCCGGCTTCCTTGAGGCGCAGAGCCTCTTCCACGGCGATTTCGTCGAACGGGTTCATCGACATCTTGACATTGGCCAGTTCGACGCCCGAACCGTCCGTCCTGACCCGGATCTTGACATTGTAATCGACCACCCGTTTCACGGGCACGAGAATTTTCAT
>NZ_CAIUXT010000102.1 GCF_903903185.1 uncultured Rhodoblastus sp. | reverse complement strand
GGATATGGGCGCCGATTTCGGAGCCTTTTTCGACCACGACCACAGCCAGATCAGGGTCGATCTGCTTGAGCCGGATCGCCGCCGAAAGCCCGGAGGGACCCCCGCCCACCACCACAACGTCATAGTCCATCGCCTCGCGCGGCTCGATACCGATTTCGCTCATCTTGCTCCCCTCGGCGCCGCTCGGGCGCCCAAGCCTTCGTCAGGGCGATTAATAAGGCGCCGCGCGGCCCTGTCTATTGTCGAAACAGTTAATCGCAACCCGTACAGTTCATATATGAACTATTGCGCGGAGGGAAGCGGAAAGCTAGAAACATTCATGCCCACCAACGCCGCTCCGGACCCTGACAATCTAGCCGCGCTGCTGCGGTGGTATCTCGACATGGGCGTCGATTGTCCTATCGCCGAACAGCCGCTCGACCGTTTCGCGCTGTCGGCGCGCGCACAACTTGAGCAAAAGTCCGATCCCGCGCCAACGGCCCCGGCTGATTCCAGCCGGCAGCCGCCTGCGCCCGCGCCTGCGGAAAAGCGCGCGCCGCCGAGACCCGCGCCGGCCGCCTCAGGCATGGCGCTCGCGGCGCTGTCGCAGGACGCTGCGCTCGGAAGCGCCCGCGAACAGGCGTCGAGCGCCGGCACATTGGCGCAATTGCGCGAAAAACTCGCAGGCTTCGACGGCTGCGCGCTCAAGCATTCCGCGACCAATCTGGTTTTCTCCGATGGCGCGGAAAATGCGAAAATAATGCTGGTCGGCGAAGGGCCGGGCGCCGACGAGGATCGCATTGGAAGGCCCTTTGTCGGCCGGGCGGGACAATTGCTCGACAAGATGCTTGCCGCCATCGGCCTCGACCGGTCGCTGGTCTATATCGCCAATGTCGTGCCCTGGCGCCCGCCCGGCAATCGCACCCCGACGCCGCAGGAACTGGCTTTGTGCCTGCCGTTCATCCGCCGCCAGATCGAACTGGTCGCCCCCGATTTTCTGGTCCTGCTCGGCGCCTCCGCCGCCCAGACCCTGTTACAGGAAAAAGAAGGCATAATGCGGCTGCGCGGCCATTGGCGCGAGGTCGAATTCGGCGGCCGGAAGATTCGCGCGCTGCCGATGCTGCATCCGGCCTATCTGTTGCGCGCGCCGCTCAAAAAGGCGCAGGCGTGGCGCGATCTGCGGACGCTCAGGGCCGCCATCGACGAGGCCGCAGGGTGAGCGCGCATTTCGAGCTGGAACGCGCGCTGATCGCGCAGGGCCTGTGGCCGGTCGCCGGCGTCGACGAGGTCGGGCGGGGTCCGCTGGCTGGTCCGGTCTGCGTCGCGGCGGTTATTCTCGACCCGGACGACCTGCCGAGCGGCCTCGACGATTCGAAAAAACTGTCGGCGTCGCGGCGCGAGGCGCTCAGCGTCGAGATTTTCGCACGCGCCCTGGCGGTGTCGGTGGCGCTGGCGCCGGCGTCGGAAATCGACGCGGTAAATATAAGGCAGGCGACGCTCAATGCCATGGCGCGGGCGGCGCGGGCGCTGGCTTTGGCGCCGCAATTCCTGCTGGTGGACGGCAGGGATATGCCGGACGCGCCCTGTCCGGGGCGGGCCGTGATCAAGGGCGACGCCGCCAGCCTGTCGATCGCCGCCGCCTCGATCGTCGCCAAGGTGGCGCGCGACCGGCTGATGGCACGGCTCGACGGCCTGCATCCCGGTTATGGATTCGCCGTCCACGCGGGCTATCCCACGGCGGCGCATCGCGCGGCGCTGCAAAAGCTCGGTCCGTGCCGCGAACATCGCCGCAGCTATGCGCCGGTCCGGCTGCTCGTCAGCCCCTGACGCAAGGTGCGTCCGGTACTTTATTAACAATTCAGGCTATGCGCGCGGAGCTTTTCCTTCACCGCTTGTTAACTCTTGTTCTGTCTCCAAGGCGACGTTGGGTAATTATTAGCATTCATTAAGCCTTACGTGCGGAAAAGGGACATATCCTCGCGCCTTGGCTAAACCTCTTCTTTACCGCGTTGCGGGTAGTTTGTTTTTGTCAGTCGGTCGCGTTCGGTTTTGAGTTCATGAGTATGTTTCGCGCCGGGTCGGCCGGCTCCAAAGTCCAGAAACTGGTTTCGCGTACTGGACCAGGGCCGGCCAGCCGTCCGGAAACGGACGGCAAGGCCCGTTTGGCGCAAATCGTTCTGCCCCTTGATAAAATCCTGACAGGGGACTGTGTCGAGGCGATGCGCGCGCTGCCGGAAGCCAGCGTCGATCTGGTTTTCGCCGATCCGCCCTATAATCTCCAGCTCGAAGGCGGCCTGACCCGGCCCGATCAGTCGCAGGTCGATGCGGTCGATGACGACTGGGACAAGTTCGCCTCTTTCGCCGATTACGACCGCTTCACCCGCTATTGGCTCACGGCGGCGCGCCGCGCGATGAAGCCCGACGCTACGATTTTCGTCATCGGCTCCTATCATAATATATTCCGCGTCGGCGCGATTCTGCAGGATCTCGGCTTCTGGATTCTCAACGACATTGTCTGGCGCAAGGCCAATCCCATGCCCAATTTCCGGGGCCGGCGCTTCACCAATGCGCACGAGACCTTGATCTGGGCGTCGAAAAGCGCGAGCGCCAAAAACTATACGTTCAATTACGAAGCCTTGAAGGCCGGCAACGAGGACCGCCAGATGCGTTCCGACTGGTTCTTTCCGATCTGCACGGGAGCGGAAAGGCTCAAGGACGAGGCGGGCCGCAAGACCCATCCGACGCAAAAGCCGGAAGCCTTGCTGGCGCGAATCCTGATGGCGGCGTCCAGACCCGGCGATGTCGTACTCGATCCGTTTTTCGGCTCCGGCACGACCGGGGCCGTGGCGAAAAAGCTCGGCCGCCATTTCATTGGCTGCGAGCGCGACCCGATCTATATCGAGGCGGCGCGGGCCCGCATCGCCGCTACCGGGCCCATCCACGGCGGGGCCTTCAGCACGCCGCCCGGCAAAAGGCAGGAGACGCGCGTCGCCTTCGCCAGTCTCGTCGAGGCGGCGATGATCGCGCCGGGGACCCTGCTGTTCGACGAAAAGCGCCGCCACCAGGCGATGGTGCGCGCCGACGGCGCCCTTGCGCTTGGCGACATCGTCGGCTCGATCCACAAGATCGGCGCGCTGGCGCAAGGCCTGCCGGCCTGCAACGGGTGGACTTTCTGGCATTTCGACTGCGAAGGCGAAAGGATCTGCATCGACGACCTGCGCGGCCAATACCGCGAAATCGCGAAAACCTGCCAAGGGGCCTGAGGGAGCGAGGCCGATCCTCGCGCCACGTTGTCGCCGGACTTTTCCGCGAATAGACTGGGGGAAATCAAGTCGAGGCCCCAATGATCCGCGCCGCCCTCCGCCTGTCGCCTCTCTTTCTCGCCCTGGCCCTGCCTGCGGCGGCGGCAGACCTGCCTTATTTTGCCGGCGGCGACCCGCCGCCGCTGATAACGAAAAATCAGGCCGAGGCCGAGGCGCAGAAAAATCCCTGGACCGGCCTCGTCATGGGCGCGCAAACTTTCGCTGTTTCCGGCATGGGGCGCGGAACCCATGGCGGCTTCGGCGGCGGCGGCTATCTCGGCTATAACAGGGAGTTCGACAATAATATCGTGGTCGGCGTATCGGCCAGCGCCGGCTACCTTCCCGGTCTCTATAGCTATGGTCCGCGCCGCTATAATTACGGCATGGCCAATGTCAATGTCGGTTATGACATGGGCCGTTTCATGCCCTATGTCACCTTCGGCGTCGGTCTGGCCAATGCGACCAATAGCTTGAACCGGTCGCCGGGCGGGTTCGATTCGCTCGACAATCTGTTCAACCGCGGCGCGCAATCGATCACCTTGACCACCATCGGCGCCGGCTTCAATTACGCCGTCACCGATCATCTGGCGGTCGGCGTCCAGGTCAACGCCGTGCAGCAGCATGGCGGCGGCTATGGCGGCCCGGTCCCGCAGCCCGGTTGGGCGGGGATTCCCTGAGCCGGCGCCTTTCGTCGCCGCGCCAGTCCGCCTATAAGGCGATATGATCCCTGTCCATCATCCCCGCGTCATCGACATTCACAGCCTCGCCGAGCGCCTGCGCGCAGGCGACCGCGCCTCGCTGGCGCGCGCCATTACCCTCGTCGAGAGCCGCAAGCCGGAGCATAAGGCGCTGGCGCGGCAACTCATCCAGAACCTGCTGCCGTTCACCGGCAAAGCCATGCGCGTCGGCATTACCGGCGTGCCCGGCGTCGGCAAATCGACCACCATCGACACGCTCGGCGCCAATCTCGTCGCCGCCGGCCACAAAATCGCGGTGCTTGCGGTCGATCCTTCTTCGAGCCGCACGGGCGGCTCGATCCTTGGCGACAAGACGCGCATGGCGCGGCTCGCGGCCGAGCGCAACGCCTTCATCCGTCCCTCGCCCGCTTCCGGAACGCTCGGCGGCGTGGCTGCGAAAACCCGCGAGAGCATGTTGTTGTGCGAGGCGGCGGGGTTCGACGTAATTCTGGTCGAGACCGTCGGCATCGGACAATCCGAGACCTCGGTCGCCGACATGACCGATTTCTTTCTCGTGCTGATGCTGCCGGGCGCGGGCGATGAATTGCAGGGCATCAAAAAGGGCGTGCTCGAACTCGCCGACATGATCGCCGTCAACAAGTCGGAAGGCGAGGGCCGCAACCGCGCGGTCAGGGCAGCCGGCGAATATCGCGCGGCCCTGCACATCATGCAGCAGCCCTCGGTCAACTGGTCGCCGCCGGTGATGCTGATTTCCGGTCTCGACAATATCGGGCTCAACGAGATGTGGGAGCAGGTCAACGAGCATCGCCGGCGTTTCGAGGCTTCCGGCGAAGGGGCCAAAAAACGCCGCGAACAGCAGGTGAAATGGATGTGGACCCTGCTGGAGGATTATTTCTTCTTCCGCCTGCGCTCCAACCCCGCCGCGAAAGCCCTGTTGCCGGAACTTGAGCGCCGCGTGGCGGAGGGCGTGCTGTCGCCGACCGTCGCGGTGGAAAAGATCGCCGCCGCCATCGGCCTCTAAGACCAATGGCGCGCAAGTCGCTGCTCGTCGCCGGCTTTGGCGCTTTTCCCGGGCACGCGGTCAATCCGGCGCAGATCGTTGCAGAAAAACTTCGCCGACGCCAACGGGCCTTCGCCCTCGCCGGAATCGACCTGCATGTCGCGGTGCTGCCGGTCGAACATGACGCTTTGTCGCCAAAACTCTCCCGCCTGTTCGCCGAAACCTCGCCCGACGCCGTGCTGCTGCTCGGCGTGGCCGGGCGGCGCAAAAAGCTTTCCGTCGAAACGTTGGCGCGCAACCGCGTGACGATTTTGCGGCCTGACGCGGCAAAAACCCTCGCCTGGAGCCGTTTCATCGTCCATGGCGCGCCGGATTTGCTGCGCAGCCCCTGCGAAGCCGCGCGGCTTGCCGCTGTGGCGCGAAAAAGCGGCGTCGCGGCGGCGCCATCGCGGGACGCCGGCGATTATCTGTGCAATGAGAGTTTTTTCCTGTCGCTGCTGATGGATCGGCGCGCCTGTTTCATTCATCTGCCGGATTGGCGCGGGGCGCCCCTGAACCGTGCGGCGCGCGCCATCGAGAACATGGCGAAAGCGCTGGCTTTGGCCTGAATTTTTTGCCAATTTGGCCCCTGGAGAAACAACAAGATGGACCTCTCGCCCTCGCTGGCCGGCCTGATCGAGATCGTCTGGCTTGATTTTCTCCTGTCCGGCGACAATGCCGTGATGCTGGCGCTCGCCACCCGCGCGCTGCCGCACGCGCTGCGGCGGCCCGGCGTTTTGCTCGGCGCTGCGCTGTTCATCTTGCTGCGCATTGTTTTCGCCTATGCGTTGCTGGCTTACGCGGGCCTCGCCGGGGCAGGGCTGGCTGGCGCGGCGCTGTTGATCTGGGCGGCCTTGGCTCTGACGACTCGCGGCGAAGTCGCGCCGCCGAAAGCGCCGCGCCGCAGCCTTTCGGCGGTCCTGCTCGCCTGTCTGGCGATGGATGCGCCGCTGGCCTTGCAGAACATGGTCGCGGTCCAGGCGGCGGCGCAGGGCTCGCGGCCTCTGGTCCAGATTGGCCTCGCCCTGTCGATTCCGCTGCTTGCGCTGGGTTCCGCGCCGTTCATCGCGGGGCTGCGCAAGCCGCCCTTGCTCTGGGCGGGGGTGGGGCTGTTGGGCTGGCTCGCCGGGCGGTTGGCGGCGGGCGACCCGCTGGTTCTGGCGAGTCCCTTGCCGCCGGCGCTGTTGGCCGAACTCGCGCCGCCGGTCGGCGCCCTTTCGGCCATTCTGGCGGCCTATGTTTTTTCGCGCGGAAAGCGCATCAATGGGCCGAAACCAAAACCGGAAGAGGGGAGGGAAAGATGATTTTTTCTCGCAAGCGCCTTTGGGGCGCCGCCGCGCTCGCGGGCTGGATGTTCGCCGGCGCGGCCTTGGCCGCCGACATCAAGGTCTCCGGGCCCTGGTCGCGCGCCACCGTGCGCGGGGCCAGCGTCGGGGTGGGCTTTTTGACCGTCGCCAATACCGGCAAGGAGCCGGACACGCTGCTCGGCGGAACCACGCCTTCGGCCGAGAAAGTCGAGCTTCATGAAACCCGGGCCGAGGGCGGCGTGATGACCATGCGCGCCCTGCCGGAGGGAATCGCGATCAAGCCGGGCGCGACTCTGGTTCTGAAGCCGGGCTCCTATCATCTGATGCTGGTCGGTCTCAAAGCGGTTCTTTTGCCCGGCGAAATCGTCCATCTGACCCTGAATTTCGCCAAGGCCGGGCCGATCGCCGTCGATCTGCCGGTCGAAAGTTTCGGCGCGAGCGGACCCACGGCGGAGCCGCCGCAAATATCCTATTGAGCGCCAACAGGGATGGCTGACGCCGAGGCGAATCATTTTTTCTGGCGCCTGATTCCGTTGGGGCGGTGGCGGCTGGCCTGGACGTCGTTGCGCCGCCGGCGGGTGCGGATGGTCGGCGCGGCGGAGGCTGGCCGGTTTCATCCGCTGCCGCCGGAGCAGCCCTATCCGAGGCGCAGGCCGCGCATCGAGAAGGCGCCGCCAGAATTTTTCATGGACTGGCTCTGGACGAACCCGCCTTCGCCGCCGGCGGGCGGAATGGTCTCGCTTGAGCGAATCTGCTCGGTGTCCGGAGGCGTCCTTCTGACCGAACAGGGACAAATCATTGCCGAAAGCCTCTCGAACACCGAGGATGCGGAAGAATTCAAGCCTTTCCGGAGACTGAGCGGCGGCGGCCTGACCATTCGTTGCTCGCCGCTGACCCCGATCCGGGTTCTGTCCGGCGACTACATTTATCTGCGCCAGTTCTTCGACGGCAATTATGGCCATTGGCTGATCGATCTGTTGCCGCGCATCGCCATAGCCGCGCAGTTTTCCGATCTGTCGCGATGTAAAATCGTCGTCACCGACAAGACCGGCGGCATGGGTCGGATTTATCGCGACAGCCTGGCGCTGTTCGGGATCGAGCCGGAGCAGATCGTCGAAATCCGCCGCCGGCCGGTGTTTTTCGAGCGGCTGCATTATCCGCTGCCGGTGTCGCGCCACCCCTGGGTCAAATCGCCGCGCGCCATCGAAATTCTGGAGGGCCTGCCCGAAAAGCTCGGGGCGACCCGCGACGGGCCGAAGCGGCTTTATGTCACCCGGAATTCCGGCAAAAAACGCCGTTTGACCAATGAAGAGGACATCCTGGCCTTGCTGAGGCCGTTGGGTTTCGTCCTCGTCGATCCGGGCAAATTATCCTTCGCCGATCAGGTGCGGACCTTCGCCGGAGCCGAACAAATCGTCGGCAATTGTGGCGCGGGCCTGACCAATCTGGTGTTTTCGAGGCGCGGGGTAAGCGTTTTCGCACTCACCACGCCCTTCATGCTGGACGATTTCTTTTGGGATCTGACCGATCTGAAACTGGGCCGCTTCTTTTCCCTGCACGGCGTAGCCAATGAGCCGGCGAAGGGATCGAAATCGGATTTTTCCATCGATCTGGCGGCGTTCAAACCCATGCTGGCGGAATTTCTGGGCGAAGGGGCCCTGGCGATTGCGGATTGACGCCGGCAGGCATTGTTTTCGCTGTTCACACGTATGAGAAACCTGCTCAACGCCCCTTCCGCCGTGAGGCTCCGCGCAAACAAATTGACCGGCATTTTCCTGGGCGAGGACGCCTATTGCGACTGCTGGCTTCGACTGACCGATGGAAGGTCACGAGTCCGGGGTGGATTTCCGTACCAGACTTTGCACCCCAAAAGCCAATAATAACAGCATGTTTTAGCTGATTCGATATTCTTTATTTTTGCAAGCCTAGACGATCCAATGCAGCTCGATGGCGCCTGACTGCACAAGCCTGCGATTGGCAAAAATCGATAAGAAATTTATTTTCTGGCAATTGTGTTTTGCAAGACAATCCGCCATCCTAACCAAGAGGAATGCGAGCGGCCAAGGTGACTGGGGGGTCAGCATGGGTCATGTTCTGGGAATTTCCGCTTATTATCATGACTCTGCGGCGGCGATCGTATGTGACGGGCGAATTGTGGCGGCAGCGCAGGAGGAGCGCTTCTCGCGCAAACGGCACGATCCCCGATTTCCAAGGCACGCGATCAACTATTGCCTCGGCGAGGCCTTCATCGATCCGTCGGAACTCGACGCCGTCGTTTTCTATGACAATCCAATGCTCACGCTCGACCGGGTCGTCAAGAACGCGGCCGCCGTCGCGCCGGCGGGACGCGAGCACTTCGTCGCCGCCTGCCGGGGCATGCTGGGCGCCAAGGCGCGGCTGCGCGAGGACCTCGAGGCGACGTTGGGAGAGGCGCCGCGCCTCATGCTCACGCCGCATCATCTGTCGCACGCGGCGAGTTGCTTCTATCCCTCGCCCTTTGCCGAGGCGGCGATCCTTACCATAGACGGCGTCGGTGAGTGGGCGACCTGCTCCATCGGCCATGGCTCGGGCGCCTCGATCGAATTGCTGCGGGAGACGCGCTATCCGCATTCGCTGGGGCTGCTCTACAGCGCCTTCACGGCTTATTGCGGCTTCAAGGTCAATTCGGGCGAATACAAGCTGATGGGCCTTGCTCCCTACGGCGAGCCGAAATATGCCAAGCTCATTCGCGACCGGTTGATCGACGTCAAGGAGGACGGCTCCTTTCGGCTCGACACCAGTTATTTCGGCTTTCTCGACTCCGGAGCGATGACCAATGAACGGTTCGACGCCTTGTTCGGCGGTCCGGCGCGCGCGCGCGAGTCGGAGATTACGCGCCGGGAAATGGATCTGGCCGCCTCGGTTCAACTTGTGACCGAGGAGATCGTGCTGAAGCTCGCCGCCCAGGCCAGAAAGCTTACGGGGTCTAGATACCTGGCCATGGCCGGCGGCGTGGCGCTCAATTGCGTGGCCAATGGCCGCGTCCACCGCGAGTCCGGTTTCGATGGCCTGTTCGTCCAGCCGGCGGCGGGCGACGCCGGCGGCGCCCTCGGCGCGGCTCTGCTGGTCTCGCACCGGACTTTCCGAGCGCCGCGCGTGATCGATCGCGACGATTCCCTTTCGGGCAGCCTGCTCGGGCCGCGGTTCGCCCCGCGCGACGTGGCGGCCATTCTCGACCGGCAGGACTGGCCGAGCCAATCCGAGCCCGATCCGGACGAGAGGGCGCGCGTCGTCGCCCGCGCGCTCGCCGATGGCAAGGTGGTAGGCTGGTTTTCCGGCCGCATGGAGTTCGGGCCCCGGGCGCTTGGCGCGCGTTCCATTCTCGGCGACCCGCGCCGCCCCGACATGCAGAGCGCGATGAACCTCAAGGTGAAATTCCGCGAGAGCTTCCGTCCCTTCGCGCCGGCGGTGCTGGCGGAACGCGCGGCCGACTATTTCGAAATCGAAGGCGAAAGCCCTTATATGCTGCTGGTCGCGCCGGTGAAATCGGAGCGTTGCTTGCCGGCGGAGCCCCTCGCGGAGGATAGCGACGACATGCTGCCCGTCATCAACCGGGCGCGCAGCGACATTCCCGCCGTCACCCATGTCGATTACAGCGCGCGGGTGCAGACGGTGGACGCCGAACGCAATCCGGATTTCGCCCGCGTCCTGTTGGCTTTTGAGGCGTTGACCGGATGCGCCGTCCTGGTCAACACGTCCTTCAACGTGCGCGGCGAGCCGATCGTCTGCACGCCGCAGGACGCCTATCGCTGCTTCATGCGCACCGACATCGACCTGCTGGTGATCGAGGACCGACTCTTGTGGAAGCACCAGCAGCCGGCCTGGAGCGAAAACGAGGATTGGAGGCTTGCGCATGAACTCGATTGAAAAGGCGCCGGAAACGGCGGCGGATCGCCTTGCCCGCGCCCTGTTCGACACCGTTCTCGTCCCGGCGGCGGAAGCGCGTCGCGCCGAACACAGGGCGGAATTTTTCCCGCTCGCGCCCGATCCCGCCGCCGCCAGCTATTTCGAGAATCTTGACAGGGGGGCACGGGGCGAAACGGATTTTCCCGGCGGCGGCGAGGTTGAGGGACTGATAAACGCACTCGCTGATTATTGGCGGGCGCAGGGCGAGGCGGGACTGGTGGCGCTGGCTCCCGGGCTGAAATCCCTGGCCCGTGCGCTCGGCGAGGAGGGCGCCGAAGGCGACGGCTCCGTCGATCCTTACTGCTACACGATGTTCTGAGGGGGAAGCAGGATGCAAGAGCGTGAAGGCGGCAATGCAGCGAGCGCGGCGGCGTTGGCGACTGGATGCTCGCTGGTTGAGGCGGTCGAGCAGGACATCTGGACCTGGCTCAATGAATTCGTGACCGTCAACAACACCTTTTACGCCGGGAAATTCCCTCCCTGTCCCTATGCCCGCGGCGCCATACTCGCAAGCGAGGTGGATGTCAGCGTCTATCGCAAGGGCGACATACGCGCCTTCATCCGCGAGAAGACTCTTGAATTGCGGGATGACGGCAAACTATCGACGCGGGTAATGGCCTTTCCACCGCGTGTGCAGTTTCAATGGGGCATGACCGATTTCATCGAAACGCTCAACGCCGAAGTCATCCCGGACAATCTCTTCCTCAACACCGGCGTCACCAAGACCATGTCCAGCCGTTATCCGGGCTCCCGCGCCGGCGATTGTTATTTCATCGTGGTCGCCAACCGCGTCGGCGCCGTGATGGCGGGCTCCGATGCGCTTAAAAAAACCGACTATTATTCCAATTGGCCGCGCGACCAATATGAACTCGTGGTCGAGCGCCGCGCGCGCATGGTCGAACTCTATCGAGCGAAATAGCCTTCGGCATGTGGCAATCCCATCTCAGCTATCACCCCAGGATAGGATATACCTACAGCCCCAATTTCCGGGGGCGCCTGCCGCATGAAAGCGGCGGCTATCTGGTCCGCGCCAACGCCGCCGGCTTTCGCTGCGAACATGAATTCGAACCGGAGCGCGCGCCGGGAGCATTTCGCGCGCTGCTGTTCGGCGACTCGCAGACGGCGGGTCTCGGCGTCGGCAATCGCCATCGCTATGGCGATCTGCTCGAACGGGCGATTCCGGGTCTCGAAATTTTCAATTTCGCTATAGACGGGGTTGGGGTCGATCAGGAATATCTGGCCTATCTGGAGCATAGCGGGATCGCGCACGATCTCGTCGTCATCGGCCTCTATGTCGAGGACGTGTCCCGCGTTTCTAGCCAGCACCTCCGCTTCAACGACGAGGCCGGCAGGGAAATCTACTACGCCAAGCCATTTTACCGCCTGGACGGAGGTGGCCTGACGCTCGCCAATGTTCCGGTTCCAAAACGACCCTTCACCAGGGATATGCTGCCCCAGGATCCGCGCGCGGGGATGGAAGCAGGCGGATTCCTCGCCAGGGCGCGGACCGCCCTCCACGCCATGGCGCCGGATCCGCGTCTGCGCCGGGCGATCACCGGCTTCGGGCTGGGCGATCTGATCCGGAAGGCGGCTGGCGAGCAGCGCGCGCCCGGATATGAATCGCCCGACAATCCGGGCTGGCGTCTGCTGGCGGAAATCCTGAAAAACTGGATTTTTCGCAGCGGGACTCCCGTGTTGCTGATGCCGATTCCCATGTGGGCCTTCGTCGAAGAAGCCGCCGACCCCGCGCCCTACCAGACCCGCTATCGCGAGTTCGCAATTGCAACGCGATGCCATCTGCATGACCCATTGCCCGATCTGCTGAGCCTTCCGCTCGCCGAGCGGCGCAAATTGTTCTTTGCGCGCGACCGCCATTTGACGCCGCTGGGCCATCGGGTCATGGCGGACTCGCTCCAGCCTGCCATTGCCGACATTATCCGGCAGGGCGCGATCCGACAGGGCGCGGTTCTTGCCGCCACTGCTGAGGATCGGACTTGAACGCGGCCACGCCGGGCCTGATCGTCAGGTAAAAATGAGACGATAAATCGCGGTTTACGAGCGAAATCACGGGTTGTTTGACCAAGGATCGACGCAGTTGGCGCAGGATCGTCAAAGCCGCCCCAACCCGGCGTTGGCCGCCGCCAGAACCTCTGCAAAACGCTCCGACAATAAAAAAGCAAGCTCCGTCTCGCGCGATTGGGTGACGGGATCGAGCCGCGCCAGTTCTTCATCGACATGGCCGGGGTGGCACATGATCAGCGGTCTTGTTCCCGGCGACCGGAGGAAAGAGACGAAATCGGCGGCGTAATCGCCTTGCGGATCGAAATCGGAAAAGCCGGAAAAGCCGTCGTTGAGGACAAAACCCGCCGCCCGCGCCTTTGCCCGAAAGCCCCGCGCGAGAGCGGCGACGGTCAAGGCCTTGCCCCAGTGCTTTCCGCGCGAAAAAATGCGCCTCGGGCGGTCGGCGCTGTCGCGCAGCCAGATTTTGCCGGCGAGATTTCTGCGCGAAAGCTCGGCGATGAGATCCTCGGCGATCCCCGGCAGGACATGGACATGCTGGTGGCCATCGACAAAATCCGGCGGCGCGCCATGGGCGTCCTCGAAAGCGTCGATCTGGCGGCGCAATTCGTCGCGAATTTCCGCGCGGGGCAGGCCGCCGCGCCAGGCGGCTGGGACGATTGCATTCATCGCCGGAAAGGCGCCGCCGGGCGCGAAACCCGGCATCTCGCCCAAGGGGGCGCCGAGGGTGAGATTGAAATGCAGGCCGAGATCGGCTTGCGGCGCCAGCGCGCGAAAATCGCGCGCGGCTTGCGGCCAATGGCCTTGCGTGGTCATGGCCGAGGTCGCAGTCAGCCGCCCGGCGGCCAGCGCCTGCAAAATCCCGTCGCTGACGGCCGGCGAAAGCCCGAAATCGTCGGCGCAGAGCGCGAAAGTCGTTTTATGCGGCATCGAGCCTTTGCTTTGCGCGTTTTCGCGCCATGGCCTGGATGGCGCCTTGGGAAATCCGCAAAGCCGATCTTAAAACCTTCTTCGGCATTTTAGGCAAGGATGCGGTTAAAACCCGCTGGCGCGAATGGAAATGAAAATGGCAGACGATCGAGGCGCGCAAGCGCCCGAACTTTCGGTGATCGTGCCGGTTTTCAACGAATATGAAAACCTGCGCCCCTTGCTCGACCGGCTGATCCCGGCCCTGGCTTGCGTGAAAAGCTTTGAAATCCTGTTCATCGACGACGGCTCGCGCGACGCGACGCTGGCGGTGTTGCGGGAAATCAACCGGGCCGATCCGAGGGTGCGGGCACTATCGTTTTCGCGCAATTTCGGCAAGGAAGTCGCCATCGCCGCCGGGGTTGACGCGGCGCGCGGGCGCGGCGCGGTGATCATGGACGCCGATCTTCAGCATCCGCCGGAAGCCATTGCCGATTTCGTCGCCAAATGGCGCGACGGGTACCAGAATATTTTCGGCATCCGGCAAAGGCGCGACACCGATTCGCCGGCGCGGGCCTGGCTCTCCCATAAATTCTACCGGCTGTTCGGCGCGCTCGGCGAGATCGAACTGCCGGAGGGCGCCGGCGATTTCCGCCTGCTCGACCGCGCGGCGCTCGACGCGCTGCGGTCGTTGCGCGAGCGGGCGCGGTTCAGCAAGGGCCTTTACGCCTGGATCGGCTTCAAATCGATCGGCGTGCCCTTCGAGGTGGCGGAACGCCATTTGGGCGTGTCGAAGTTTTCCTATCGCAAGCTGACCCGTTTCGCTTTCGACGGCATCGTCTCCTTCACCACCGTGCCGCTCAGGGCCTGGACCTATATCGGCACGGTCATCGCGGCTATCGCGCTGCTTTCCGCCGTCTATTTCGTGCTGGAGGCGCTGGTGATCGGGGTCTCCGCGCCGGGCTTCGCCTCGCTGATCGTCTCGATCATGTTTTTCGCCGGTGTGCAGATGATTTCGCTCGGCGTGCTCGGCGAATATCTCGGCCGCGTCTTTGCCGAGGTCAAGGGAAGGCCGCTCTATCTCGTCGCCGAACGCATCGGCGAAGCGCTGGAAGGGAACGGCATGGCCAAATCTTGAAGGAGGGCGCGCAGCAAGGCTTGAACGAGCGCTTGAGCTCAAATCTTGACCCGGTTGCGGGGCCATGCCTTAACCCGTAAGACTCCAAACCATCGGCACGAAATGTTCAAGAACTTTCTTTCGGTCAGCGGTTTCACCCTGCTGTCGCGCCTGACCGGATTCTTGCGCGATGTGATGCTGAGCGGCATGGTCGGAGCCGGACTGCTCGGCGACGCCTTCGCCGTGGCCAGCCGCCTGCCCAATCATTTCCGCGCGATTTTCGGAGAGGGAGCGTTCAACGCCGCCTATGTCCCGACCTATCTGCGCGTCTATGAACAATCCGACGTCGAGGCGGCGCGCCATTTCGCCAATCAGATATTCACCCTGCTGCTGATTTCTCAGTTGGTCCTGCTGGCGCTCGGCTGGCTGTTCATGCCGGGCTTCGTCCAGCTGATGGCGCCGGGTTTTGCCGCCGATCCTGAAAAGTTCAACCTCGCGGTCAGCCTGACGCGCATCACCTTCCCCTATCTGTTTTTCATTACGCTCGTCACCATGCATTCGGCGACGCTCAACGCCCATGGCCAATTCGCCGTCGCCGCCTTCGCGCCGGTGCTGCTGAATCTCTTCACCATGGGCTTTCTCGGCCTCGCCTTCCTGTTCCCCAACGCGGCCTATGCGGCGGCGGCGGGCGTCGTCATTTCGGGCCTCGCGCAGTTGGCCTTGCTGATGTTCGCTGCGCGCCGCGCCGGTTTGATGGAGAAAATCGCCCGGCCGCGTCTTGACGCCAATGTGCGCGCCTTTTTCCGCATGTTCGGCCCTGCGGTGATCGGCTCGTCGGGCCTTCAGATCGCCATGTTCGCCGATACGATCATCGGCTCGCTGCTGGCGACCGGAGGCCTGGCGTCGATCTATTACGCCGAGCGGCTCTATCAATTGCCGATCGGTCTCGTCGGCGTGGCGGCGGGCACGGTGTTGCTGCCGATGATGAGCCGCTGTTTCGCCCGCGAGGACTGGGAAGGCGCCTTTATTGCGCAAAACCGCACCATCGCCCTGACCGTCGCCCTGACCGCGCCTTTCGTCATCGCCTTCCTGGTCATTCCCGAGGCGATCGTCGGCGCGCTGTTCCAGCATGGCGCCTTTCACGCCGCCGATACGCTGGCGACGGCGGCGGTGTTGCGCGCCTATGGCGTCGGCCTGCTGGCGATGGTGGCGATCAATGCGCTGCGCTCCGGCTCTCAGGCGATGGGCGACACCAAGACGCCGATGCTGGTGTCGCTCGGCGCGCTGGCGATCAATCTGCTGCTGAAAATCCTGCTCTACCAGCCGCTCGGCGCGGTCGGCATCGCGCTGGCGACTTCCGCCAACGCCTGGATCAATCTCGCCGCGCTGATTTTTCTCGGCCTGCGCCGCTATCTGTTCCAGCCCGACGAGACCCTCAAGAGCGTCATTCTGGCGGCGGCGACGGCGGCCGTAGTGCTGGCCAATGTCGCGCTGCTGCTGCAAGCGCCCTTTGCAGCGCTGGCCGGGCGCCTCGGCCTTGTCGGCAACCTGCTTGCACTGGCCGGTCTTGGGCTCGCCGGCCTGATCGTCTATGGCGGCGCGATGGTTTTGGGCTGCAAGGCGCTTGGCGTCGATCCCCAAAGACTCGGGCTGGGGCGGCTGATGCGAAAGAAAAAAGACTGATGCGCAAAGCCCGTCGCCAAAGGGAATCGCGAAGGGCGGGCGACCAGCCGTTCGATGCGCCAGCCGGAGCCATTTCTGATGTGATGGATGAGAAAAAAGTTATAAGTTATTATTTTTAATCGTTTTATTAGCTAGTGTAACTCTTCGCTTCAGGCAAGGTGGGTTCAGCTTCGCTTGATGCCGCTTCAGCGAAGATCGACAACCGCGCCGGGACGGTCGGCCAGATCCTGCTTCGGCTTTTCGCCTTCGGCGCGGCGCGGGGCGGCGCCCTTCATCAGCACTTCGATCGACGCCAGCGCCTCGGCGGATTTCTTCGACAATTGCTCGCGCCGGCGCGGCGCCTGTCCGCCCGAAGCCGTGGTCAACAACGCCACCGGCCCCGTTTCGGCGTCGAGCGACAGGCCCGGCAGGGGTTTCAGATCGACGCCGCTATGGGCGAATTGCATGATGTCGTGCCAGGTCATGGCGGGAAGCGTGCCGCCGGTCATTTTTTCCATCGGCTGGCTGTCGTCGTTGCCATACCAGACGATGCCGACGAAATTGCCCGTATAGCCGCAGAACCACGCGTCCTTGTATTCATTGGTGGTGCCGGTCTTGCCGGCGACCTTGATCCCGTCGAGCGCCGCGCGGCGCCCTGTGCCCTGTTCCACCACCTGCGTCATCATCCAGACCAGATCGTTGATGAAACGCGGCTCCACCGCCTGCGGCGGCGAGTCGCCGTCGCGGTCGTGGCTGTAAATCAGGTCGCCCCGGCTGTTGAGGATTTCGAGCGCCGCATAGGGCTTGACGCGCCGGCCGCCATTGGCGAAAGCGGCATAGCCGGTGGCCTGATCCATCACGCTGACCTCGTCGGCGCCCAGCGGCAGCGACTGCGTGTCGGGCAGCGGCGCGGCGAGGCCGAGGCGGCGCGCGGTCTCGATGATCTTGGCGCGCCCGCGTTTGGCTTCGCCGTCGCCCACCGCCACCGACAGGCGCACCGCCACCGTATTGAGCGAACGGGCCAGAGCGTTCCACATCGGCATCGACCCGGCATAGGAGCCGCCGTAATTTTTCGGGCACCAGTTGCCGAGGCAGATTGGCGCATCGACGACGGTGGTGGTCGGCTTGAATTTGCCGCTCATCAGCGCGGTCAGATAGACATAGGGCTTGAACGACGAGCCGGGCTGGCGCAGCGCGTCGGTGGCGCGGTTGAACTGGCTGACGCCATAATCGCGCCCGCCGACCATGGCGCGCACCGCGCCGAGCGGCTCCAGCACGATCGACGCGCCCTGGCTGGCGTGAAAGGTCGGGCCGCTCTGGCGCAGCATCGAATCGATGGTTGTCTCGGCCTGTTTCTGCAGGCTGGAATCGAGCGCCGTGCGCACGGTGAAGACGCGATCCGGGCCGAGCTTGCCTGATTCGGACAAGGTCTTGATTTCGTTGAAGGCCCAGTCGAGATACCAATCGGGCGTGGTGGATTCGGCGCTGCGGTCGACCGGCGACGCGGGATTGCGCCGGGCTTCGGCGATCTGGTTGTCGCGCAGGTAGCCGGCGGCCACCATATTGTCGAGCACGTCGTTGGCGCGGGCGCGGGCGGCGGGAAGATTGACGTGCGGCGCGAATTTGGTCGGCGCCTTGAACAGGCCGGCGAGCATGGCGGCCTGCGCCAGGGTCACGTCCTTGACCGAGCGTCCGAAATAGAATTGCGACGCCGCCTGAATGCCGAAAGCGCCGCCGCCCATATAGGCGCGGTCGAGATAGAGCTGGAGAATCTGTTTCTTGGTCAAATGGCTTTCGAGCCAGAACGACAGGAACGCCTCGTTGATTTTCCGCGTGAGCGTGCGCTCGTTGGACAGGAACAGGTTTTTCGCCAATTGCTGGGTCAGGGTCGAGCCGCCCTGCACCACGCCGGAGGAGCGGGCGTTGACCGTCAGCGCCCGCGCCAGCCCGACCGGATCGACGCCCCAATGGTCGAAAAAGCGCCGGTCTTCGGTGGCAAGCACCGCCTGCACGACATAATCGGGATATTGGTCGAGCGTCACCGCGTCGTCGTGCAGGATGCCGCGCCGCCCGACCTCGACGCCATAGCGGTCCTGAAAGGTCACGGCGAGATCGGCTTTCTTGAGCCAGTCGCCGGCGCCGGT
>NZ_CAIUXT010000101.1 GCF_903903185.1 uncultured Rhodoblastus sp. | reverse complement strand
GGCGCAGAGGAAGCAGCTCGCCGCCATGCGCGGCCTGATGGCCAAGCCCTCGGGCGAGATCATCGAGAGCCCGATCATCTCGAATTTCAAGGAGGGCCTCACCGTGCTGGAGTATTTCAACTCCACGCATGGAGCGCGCCAAGGTCTGGCCGACACCGCGCTGAAAACCGCGAACTCGGGCTACCTGACGCGGCGTCTCGTCGATGTGGCGCAGGATTCGATCATCACCTCCTATGATTGCGGCTCCAGCAATGGCATCCGCATGAGGGCGATCATCGACGCCGGCCAGGTCGTCGCCTCGCTCGCAATCCGCATTCTTGGCCGCTTCACCGCCGAGGATCTGCTCGAACAGGACGGGACAACCATCGTCAAGGCCGGCGAGATGATTCAGGAATGGCATATCGACCGCATCAACGCGGCCGGAATCCAGGAAGTGAAGATCCGCTCGGTGCTGACCTGCGAAGCCAAGAACGGCTGTTGCGCGGCCTGTTACGGGCGCGATCTGGCGCGCGGAACGCCGGTCAACATGGGCGAGGCGGTCGGCGTCATCGCGGCGCAGTCGATCGGCGAGCCGGGCACCCAGCTCACCATGCGCACCTTCCATATCGGCGGCGCAGCGCAGATCGCGGATTCGTCTTTCATCGAAGCCAATTTCGACGGCCTGGTGAAGATCCGCAACAGCCATCTGGCGCGCAATTCCGAAGGCGATCTGATGGTCATGGCGCGCAATGTCGCCGTGGTGATCTGCGCGCCCGATGGAACCGAACGCGCCGTGCATCGCGTGCAATATGGCTCGCGGCTCAAGGTGGACGAGGGCGATCAGGTCAAGCGCGGCCAGCGCGTGGCGGAATGGGACCCCTATTCGCGTCCGATCCTGACCGAAGTGGACGGCGTCGTCGGCTACGAGGATCTGGTCGAGGGCCAGTCGATGTCCGAAACGGTGGACGAGGCGACCGGCATCGCCAAGCGCATGGTCATGGACTGGCGGATGAATGTCCGCTCCAGTAGCCTGAAGCCGTCGCTGGTGATCAAGGGGCCGGACGGCAAGATATTGAAACTGCTGCGCGGCGGCGAGGCCCGCTATTCGCTGCCGGTGGAATCGATCCTCGCCGCCGATCCGGGCGCGAAAGTGGCGTCGGGCGACGTCATCGCCCGCGTCTCGCTCGAAAGCGCCAAGACCCGCGACATCACCGGCGGTCTGCCGCGGGTCGCGGAATTGTTCGAGGCGCGTCGTCCCAAGGATCACGCGATCATCGCGGAAATCGGCGGCACGATCCAGTTCGGGCGCGATTACAAGAACAAGCAGCGGCTGTCGATCGTCCCGAGCGAAGACGGCGTCGAAGCGGTCGAATACCTGATCCCCAAGGGCAAGCATATCCATCTGCAGGATGGCGACATTGTCGAAAAGGGCGATTACATCGTCGATGGCAATCCGGCGCCGCACGACATTCTGGCGATCAAGGGCGTCGAGGAACTCGCCGCCTATCTGGTCAATGAAATCCAGGAGGTCTATCGCCTGCAAGGCGTGAGCATCAATGACAAGCACATTGAGGTGATCGTCCGGCAGATGCTGCAGAAGGTCGATATCGTCGATCCCGGCGAGACCGAATATCTGGCCGGCGAACAGGTCGACCGGATGGAAATGGACGAGACCAACGAAAAATGCCTCGGCGAGGGCAAGCGTCCGGCCACCGGCACGCCGGTCCTGCTCGGCATCACCAAGGCGAGCTTGCAGACGCGGTCGTTCATTTCGGCGGCTTCGTTCCAGGAGACCACCCGCGTCCTTACCGAGGCGGCGGTCAATGGCAAGATCGACACGCTCGAAGGGCTCAAGGAAAACGTCATCGTCGGTCGGCTGATTCCGGCCGGCACCGGCGCGGCGATGTCGAAGTTGCGGCAGGTCGCCGCGACCCGCGATGAGCTGATTCTGGCGCAAAAGGCGGAAGCCTCCGCCGCCCCGCCGCAGCTTCCCGCAGCGGAATGAAGCAAAAAGGCCGCTTGAAAGAGCGGCCTTTTTGTTTTGGAGGGAGATGCCGCACTGGCCGTTCAAGAGCGGGGTTGCATCAGAACGAGGCATTGCCGCGCAGGTGGACGATCGTCCGGAATCGGCTTATTCCGTTGAAAAAGTCCGAGAATAATCGGTGGAGCGGCCTCGAAGCGGGCAAATAAGGCGGCGGCGCTTGGCATTTGGCGGCGGCTCTGCCGCCGTGGCGGGCGGCCTATGCCGCCATTGCTTCCATTTGTGGCTCCGCTGGCCTCAACCGGGCGAGGCGCCGCAAATTCTGGGCGGTCGCCGCGAGCAGGAACTCGTCCTTCGCGCCGCATGGACCACGCAACCGCAACCGCCCGAGCTTCAGGATGCGCTTGAGATGGGCGAACAGCATTTCGACCTTTTTCCGACGGCGGCAGGCGACCTCAAATCCAGGCGTGGTGGCAAGGGCCCGCGCGACATCACGGGCGTCTTCGTCGACATTCCGAGGAATCTTGCGCGCGACATCATTCGGGCAGCACTGCGCCTTGAGTTCGCAGACGTCGCAATCCTTCTTGCTCGCGCGGTAACGGCATGTGCCGTCAGCGCCGATGCCGGTGCGCGGCGTGGCGTAGGCGCGTCGAAACTGAACCAGTTCTTTACCCGCCGGACAGGTGTAGCGGTCTGCATCAGGATGCCACGTGAAGTCCGAGCGCGAGAACGTGCCGTCGGTTCGCGTCGAGTGGTCAAAGACCGGAATGTGCGGCGTGATCTGCTTCTGCTTGACGAGCCACGCCAGGTTTTGCGCCCCGCCATAGGCTGTGTCGGCGGTGAGATAGCCGGGCTTGAGGCTTGAGGCCAAAGCGATCCTCGGTTCGATCCAGCATCGTTTGCGCCGCGCCGACTTCGGCTTGGCGAATGGAGCGCGTAGCTTCGACATCGACAATCACGCCATGATCGGTGTCGATCAGATAATTGGTCGAGTAGGCGAAGAAAGCGGGTCCCTTTCGCTGGGCCGTCCACTGGGCTGCCGGGTCGGACGGCGAAACGAACTTTGGCGGGACCGGCGTCGCCGCGCCAAACGCGGCGTCGTCGAGCGTCGCGAGATATTCGCGCGTCGCGCGGCAGGCTTCGTCCGTGATCTCTTGAGGCTTCCAGTCGCTGCTGCGAACCGAGTTTTGCTTGTTGGAGTCGGCGGGAATCAGGCTGGCGTCGACCGCGAAACCCTCGGCGCCGACCAGCCCCTCGGCCATGCATCGCGCGACCACGGTCTCGAACAGATGCCGCAGGACGTTGCTCTCGCGAAAGCGACCATGCCGGTTTTTCGAAAAGGTCGAATGATCGGGGACTTTGCAATCAAGACCGAGCCGGCAGAACCAGCGATCGGCGAGATTGAGATGAACCTCCTCGCAAAGCCGACGCTCCGAACGGATTCCCATGCAGTAGCCGACCAGCAGCATGCGGATCATCAGTTCTGGATCGACCGAAGGTCGACCAATGCTGCTGTAGAACGGTTTCAGCCCGTTCCGAACATCTTCAAGAATTGCTATTTTCGGCAGCGCCAGCCTTGACGCCGCACGCCAATTTACGCTCGGCAAATTGGCGTCGACCGCGGGTAGTCAACGTTGCGCCTCATTTCCATGTCGTATTTACCCATCGGGCCGCGGAACAGTTTCGCCCAGCGGGAGGTCGCAGGCAGTAGCACGGTCAGCATTTTCATCTTCGTCGCCTTGCCGCAGCCGTTGGAGCCGAGGAAACCGAAAGTCTCGCCGCGCCCGATCTTGAAATTGACTTGATCGACGACGACGAAATTGCCGAATTTACGCATAAGCCCCTCGGACTCGATCGTCGGCGTCTCGCACGCCGAGGCGACGCGCGGGCGCACGACCACCGGCCGATGCCGCGCGCGCTTGGCCGCAGGCAGGAGGACGCTGGCGGCGAAGGCAGAGACGGCGCGGGATTCGCCGTCAGGCGCGCGCCAGGCGAAGCTTGACTACGACGGCCTCGTAATCGGCCAATTCGCATCTCATTTGCTGAATCTTTTCCTTTTCGATCTCGATCAGGGCATCCTCCCAGACGCGAGGGTCGCCACTGTCCAGCGCTTTGAGTTCGGCGCGCCACTTGATGAGACGCGATTCAAGATCGCGCAAGAAATCCTCGTTGAGTTCCAAAGCCTTATCCCCCCGTTTTTCGCCGATGATTGGGCCGGTCGAACGTCAAAGCCGATTTGTCGATGGCATAGGTCAGGAGTGCCGGGCCGGACCCCACTTCGCCGGAGGCGCGCAAACCGCGCGCTCGATAGCCGCAGCGGGTCAGTATTCGATCGCGATCACCGCGTCGGCGAATTCCCTGACCTTTCCGACCTTCTCCTGCTCGCTCAGATCGGCCCGCCCTGCGATGACCGGGCAATAGGCGGCAATGAGGTAATCGACCAACGCCGGCTTGCCGGCGTCAGGATATTGCTCGCGAAAATGTCCAAGAATTCCAGGGATTTGTGTCAGGACGTCGCTGGTCGCCAATTGCCTTGTCAGGTCCGCCGGCACGCCCGCTTCCCCGCCAAACGGTTTCAATATCGGACATTCGATGGCCCGGACGCTTGTCACCGTCAAGCCAAGCCCCATGCCGACGAAAAGCGATGTCATCAGCAGTTTGTCGCGCAACGATTTCATTTTTCCAACCCCGTCATTCACGCGCCGGAGCGGCATCGGCAGTCGCGCGACGACCGACCATTGCGCTCTCGAAATGGACTGGCGAGATTGTAGAAGCGTCCCCCGCAGTCACAAGCCGTCGGGCGCCCAAAATAGGCGAACCATGAAGGCGGAAGACGCCCCGAAATGGGCAGTCGGGGGCTTCGAAATCGAGCGCATCCGTGCTGAATTCACGCGTGTTGAGCGCCGCCGTCGCGGGTTCCAGGAGTATGACCGATGAGCGATCTCGTTGCGATTGTGTATCCGACCGAAGCGCAGGCCGAGGCCATGCGCGCAAAGCTGTTTGAATTGCAAAGCGAATATCTGATCGAACTCGGCGACGCCGTCGTCGCCGAAAAGACCCTGGACGGCAAGATCAAACTCCATCAGATTTTCAACACGACGGCGGCTGGAGCGGCCTCGGGAAGTTTTTGGGGGCTGCTGGTCGGCATTCTGTTCATGATGCCGATTGTCGGCGTTGCGCTTGGCGCGGCGTCCGGCGCGCTCGGCGGGGCGTTGACCGATTTCGGCATCAACGACAAATTCATGAAGGATATCGCCGCCAATATTAAGCCCGGAAACGCAGTTCTTTTCGTGTTGATCAAGAAGATGACGACCGACAAGGTGCTCGATGCCGTCAAGGGCAGTGGCGGAACGGTCTTGCAAACCTCTCTGGATCACGCCAAAGAGCAAGCCTTGCGCGACGCCCTGGCGGCGGCGGCGGCCCCGGCCCCGGTCAAGCAAAGCGCCTGATTCACCCCGATGCCGGCTGCGATTCCGATTGCCGCCGGCGTTAAATGCGAAGTTCCGATCGTTCGCCGCCTCGCGACGACCGCTCTGTTTCTGGCTCGCCTTTTGAGGGGCTTTTGCCATTCGAAAAATCCGGGTCGGACTTTTTAGGCGACGGATCGCTTAACAACGCGGCGTTTTTCCGCCCGGTCAGGTTCGTGATTTCTCCCCATCTTCGTTTTCGCGGCGCCTTCCCGCGCCGCCGCCGCCCCGCCAAGTTTGCTCAGGGCTTCCAGCCGATCATTAGGCGCCGGTAATTTCTTGAGCTCGTCAGGCAATTCGATCAGACGCTCGAACGTCGCGTGCATTCTCGCCAGCCTCTTGATCGCGCGCTTGTCAAGATCGATCATATCCGCTCCCGCCACCACTGCGCCGCCATCGCAGACCAGCGTCCAGGATTGCTCGCCGTCTTGCTTGATCCAGCCCCGGTCCTCGAGGATCTTGAGCTTGCGGCGAACGGTTTCGCGTGGGATGAGGCAGACATCGGCCAGTCGCGAAGCCGACATTGCGACTGGCGGATTATCGGGGTGACTTTCAATCTTGATGTAGCGATTGAGGTAGGATTGGCCAATGATGGCCAGTATAAGCATTTGCTGAAGATCGCCATTAAATTGACGAGAGCAGTCCGCGAGATGTTCGGTGAAGAACTGAACATAGGCATACTGAAACATCGCATAGTTTTTGACGAATTCAGTCTGGAATTTTGCAGTCCTCTCCGGCCTTCCGATCACAGGTTCCATGCCGCCCTCCCAGTGGTCAATCGATTATCGAATGCTCAGCCGTTTTTAAATTTTTCAAATCGTCTCATAGTCCGCAAAATTTTTCTACCCCGCAGATACCGCCGGCGCCCAAAGTGGGCGCCTGCAGACGCGCCATGCGTGCGCCGCTGCGACGGTAAGAATATTTCAATACAATAAACTCAGACGGTTACGCGAGCGGGCGCCG
Source organism: uncultured Rhodoblastus sp. (assembly GCF_903903185.1). Lineage (GTDB taxonomy): Bacteria > Pseudomonadota > Alphaproteobacteria > Rhizobiales > Beijerinckiaceae > Rhodoblastus. The sequence continues at coordinate 9,762 of NZ_CAIUXT010000101.1, read as the reverse complement.
ACTTCTAACGATCAATCGCCGTCAAAATGCCTTGCCGCAACGGCCATTCTTTTCGCTCAAATTGGGCTGTCGGCGTATTGACTTTCCATCGCCCGGATGCGCGCCCGCCATGGGCGGGGCTTTCGGCGGCTTTGGCGCCCTCGTGAAGGCCGAAGGCGTCCGAAAGGGGCGATCCAGGACATCGGCATGGAGCGCAGCCATGCCGAACTCACTCGCTTCGGGCGCCGCCATCGCGGGTGCGGGGAGGATTATCAGAGTGCTTGCTCGCAGAGCTTGTATTTCCGACCGAAGCACGGGTCGAGGCTGTGCGCGCGAAGCTTCATCGCTTCACCCCGTCCTCGTTCCCGCATCCCGCCGCGCCCAGGGATTTCCGTCGACTGAGAACCGTCTTCTTTTGACTTTCGGGCAATTCGTTGAGGCGCTCGAATGTGGCGAACATTCCGGCGAGCCGCTTGATTCCGCGATCGTTGAGTTCAAGCAACTCCGTCCAGGCCTCAACCCGCCCGCCCTCGCGAGACAGCGACCAGCTCTGCGCGGCATTTTGCACGATCAAGCCCCGATGCTCGAGAATCTTGAGCTTGCGGCGAACGGTCTCCCGAGGGATTCCGCAAACAACGGCCAGCCGTGAAGCTGAAATTGCCCCATCCCAACTCTCGGGAGGCGTTTCCAGCTTGATGAAGCGATTTATGTATACTTGACCTAATATAGCCAGTATCAGAAATTGCTGGAGATCCCCTTCAAAGCTTCGAATACAGTCCAATAGATATTCTGATAAAAAATGAGCAAAAATATACTGAGAGAATGGGTAGTTTTTCCGGAACTCAAATTCAAATTTGGCCATCTTATCGGAATCTTCTGGCAAGATTTCCATAACGCGATCTCCAGCCCAAGATTCAAGCTCAAGGCCCTTTGACGTGCCAGCGGTTTTTACGGAGAATCCCATATTCGGATGATGTTTTCCACCCTCTCGCGACATTAGGCGCCCGGAATGGGTAGAGCGCATTCTCGGCCCGAATACCTGGCGGCGGCGCGGGGGCCCCAACAAACGGCGATGGCTCTCGGCAGGGCTGCGCCCGATGCGAAAGAATTTGAACTTGTCGCCATGCCCGGCGAGACGATCAATGGCGTCAATTCCAATCCCATACGGAACCGAGCTTTCCGAACCGATGAATATCGCATCAAGGTCACGATCTATGACGACGGGACCTGGTCCTGCGCGGAGACGGACATGGTTGTCCCCTTCGTCGTCGATATCCGCCAAAAGCAGCCGCATTCTTCGGCGGGGCGGCGACCGACCCTTCACGCTCAAACTGGGCGCCTCGACGATTGTTCGCGCCGGGCAAGTTTTCTAGATTTTAGAGACTTAATCGCATCGGTGATCCAGATGGAAAAAAACCTCATTGCGTCTTCCCGGTCTGCTTTTGTCGGCCAAAGGACGGCAATCGCGTCCCTGGTAAAACGCGCGGCGCTGACAGGCGCCTTGTCTTGCATCGGGGCGCTCGCGGTCGCGAGCGCGCAGGCGCAAGTAACCAGCCAGTTCCAGCGGGCCAAGGGCGTGATCGATGTGCCGACCGAATTGGCCACCGATTTCATGAAGGACCTCACGCGCGATTGGGATTCGAGCTATGAAAGCTATACCGCTTGGAAAAAAAGTCTGGCGAGCAAATACGGCCTGACGTTCGCGATGCAAACCTCCTATTTCCTGCAATCGGCGACCCCCGATGGCGGCAAGCCGGTTTCGCTGTTCGTGTTGTCGCCGTCGGTCACGTGGACGCCCTATAGCGATTCCACCTGGGGCACGGGCCAGATCAACATCGCCTTCCAGCAGGCGCAGTACTGGAGCGGGGCGAACAACGCCTCGCAGCAGGCCCGCATTGGCACGATCACCGGCACCAACGACTGGGGCGCAAACACCTATTCCTGGTTGCAGGCGACCTTTACCCAGACCCTTCCGGGCGCCCTGAATTGGCTTTCGATCACCGGCGGCCAATATGGTTTCGGCAATTTCGACGGCGATCGATATGCCGGCAACGCCCAGACCAACTTCGTCACCTATGCGCTGGCGCAGAACCCGACCCAGACCTATCCGGTCGCCGGCGTTGGCGGCTACGCAACGGCCGCGATCCCCAATACCGCAGTGTCGATCAGCTCCGGATTTCAGGGCGCAACCGATATCCCGGGCAATCGTTTCAGCACACGCGGCTACAATTCGGGCGAAATCGCCTATTTCGGCAATATTCTCTGGACGCCGACCCTGCCGACGCTGGGCGTCGGAAGCTATAACCTGATCGTTTACCATCAGCCCTCCGTGCCGTTGCAGCCCGGACAGGCGACCGGCGTCTCCTTCGCGGCGTCACAGAGCCTGGGACCGAAATACGGCGTCTTCGCCCGAGCCAATTACGCCAGCGGCGACGTGATCGCGATGCAATCCTCGTTTGGCGGCGGCGGGATCGTCAACGATCCCTTCGGTCGGCACCCGAACGACCAGCTTGCGCTCGGCCTGTTCCTGAACAAGGCCAATCAGGCGCTCCTCCCGGCAACGACCAATCGCAGCGAAGAATACGGCGCCGAACTTTATTACCGCTACAACATTGCGCGGGGACTGCAACTTACGCCGGACGTGGCGGTCATCGCCAATCCGGTGCTCGCGCCGCAGCGGCCGGCCGCCTATCTGTTCACCCTGCGCCTGACTTCGTTCCTTTGAAAACGCGAAAGCGCCGCCGCCCGGCGCCGGCGGGGAAAAATCGTATCATGAACGGGCTTGCCCAATGAGCGCCCGGGCCGACACCCCGGCGACGCAGCAAAAGCAATCGATGAATGTCTGGAGCGTCTCGGCGCTCGGGATCGGCTCGATGGTCGGAGCGGGGATTTTCGCCCTGCTCGGACAGGCGGCGCTGATGGCCGGCAAGGACGTCTATCTGTCCTTTCTCATTGGCGGCGTCACCGCGCTTTTGTCCGGCTATTCCTATGCCCGCCTCGCCGCCCGCTATCCGACGTCCGGCGGCATCATGGACTATTTCAATCGCGCCTTTCCGTCCCGGATCGCGTCGGGCGCCCTGTCGATCGTCTATCTCGTGACCCTGATCGTCACCGTCGCCATGATCGCCAAGACCTTCGGCGCCTATGCCAACCGTCTGATGCTCGGCGACGCGTCGCCGCACGTCTTCACCAATGTCTTCGCCTCCGCCATCGTCATTGTTCTGGTGGCTCTGAACATGATAGGCTCGGAGGCTGTCGGCCGCGCGGAAGTCGCGCTGGTGGCCATCAAGCTGACCATCCTCGTCGTGCTGATGCTCGCCGGGCTGCCCGGCATCCAGCCGCGGATGCTGACCGGCGGCGTCGGCGTCGACGCCGCGACGCTGTTGGCGAGCGTCGGCCTGACCTTCTTCGCCTATGCGGGTTTTGGCATGATGGCCAATGCCGCCGGAGAGGTCGCGGCGCCCGAAAAAACCATCCCGCGCGCCATCGTCCTCGCGATCGGCCTTGTGATCGTGCTTTACGTCGGACTTAGCCTCGTGGTGCTCGGCAATGTTTCGGCGACCGATCTTGCGCGCTTCGCCGATACGGCCGTCGCCGAGGCGGCGCGGCCGGTGCTTGGCCATGCGGGCTTTGTGATCGTCTCCATCGGCGCCCTGCTGGCGACGGCTTCGGCGATCAACGCCACCCTGTTCAGCGCCCTTCACATCTCCAAAGGGCTGGCCGCCGAGCGGCAGCTTCCCGAAATCTTCGGCAGATCGAGTTGGGGCCAAGGAACGCAAGGCATGGTCTGGGCGGCGGCGGCGATGCTGGCGATGGTCAACCTGCTCGATCTCGGCGCCATCGCCAATATCGCCGGAGCGAACTTCCTCATTTCCTATCTCGCGGTGTTTGTGGCTCATTGGCGCCTGCGACGTGACGCCGGAGGTTCGAGCCTTCTCATTGTCGCCGGATTCACGCTGATGGCGGTTGTTCTGGCCGCCTTCGTCGCAAGCCTTTGGAAAACGCAGCCCGTCGCGATCGCGCTGACCCTGCTGGTTATCTTGGCCAGCGCCGCAGTCGAGGGTCTGTTGCAGCGTCGTCGCGCGACGCCATGACGCCATGACGCCATGACGCCGTCCAGCCTTCGAAAGCCGCCGCCGTGACAATGACGATCCAGGACATGGTCCTCTTCGCCGTCAGCCTTCTGGCGATGTTCAGTCCGCCGGCGGCGATCGGCTCCGCGGCCGCGCTGCTCGGCGGCGCGCCGGTGAATACCCAGCGGCGCATCGCATGGCTGGTGGCGCGCAATTACGCCATCGCCATGATCCTCTCGATCACGCTTGGCCACGCCGCGCTTTCCCTGCTCGGGATCGAGGTTGCGGCGGTCACGGTCACGGGGGCCGCCGCCCTGATGCATCAAGGCTGGCCGCTGATGACCCGTGGAGCCAAAGCCGAAGAGGCGCCCCATCAAGACCCGCAAGCGGCGCAGACGATCGACTGGCTGGCCCTGGCCACCGTGCCCCTGACCTTCCCGCTCACCATCGGCGGCGGCACGATTGCGGTGGTGATCACGGCCAGCGGCCGCTATCCGACCGGTCTCGACCTTGCCGTCCTGTCGGGAATAAGCGTCGCGATGGCGGGCGTCGTCGCCCTCACCTTCCTGCTCGCCGGGCCTTTTGGAAGCCGCCTGGGCGCCGGCGCAATGGATGTATTGGCGCGGATATCCGGCATCATCCTGCTCTCGCTTGGCGTCCAGCTTGCGGTCGGCGGGCTGCGGGAGCTTTTCCTGAAACATCACATGATCTGATCGCCGCGACGGGCGCCTTTGCCCGTTTTGGGCGCCTCCCCGATAGCTTTTCGCCATCGCAGGCCTTTTATTTGGCGAAGCCTCGCTCCTTCGGCGCATCGTCCGCCGTCGCATGCTCCGAGGCCGGATTTCAGTCTGGAGGACACCATGCCTTTTGATGTGGCCAGCAAGCCCAGCGACCCGAACATCGATCCGACCTTTGGCGCGCCCGACATGCAACGCGCCGCCGCCGGCAAGCGCTTTCCCGCTCAGGAAATGCGTCCCGACGTGGCCTATCAGATCGTTCACGACGAACTTCTGCTCGACGGCAACGCCCGGCAGAACCTCGCCACATTCTGCCAGACCTGGGACGACGCCAATGTGCACAAGCTGATGGACCTGTCGATCAACAAGAACTGGATCGACAAGGAGGAATATCCCCAGTCCGCCGCGATTTCCGAAAGATGCGTAAACATGGTCGCGGATCTGTGGAACGCGCCGGATGCCGGCGGCCAGGCGACCGGCACCAACACCATCGGGTCCAGCGAAGCCTGCATGCTCGGCGGCATGGCGATGAAATGGCGGTGGCGGGCCAGGAGGAAGGCGCTCGGCAAGCCGGCGGACAAGCCGAATTTCGTCTGCGGGCCGGTGCAGGTCTGCTGGCACAAATTCGCCCGCTATTGGGATGTCGAAATTCGTGAAATCCCGATGGAGCCGGGCCGGCTGTTCATGGACGCCGAACGGATGCTCGAAGCGGTGGACGAAAACACCATTGGCGTCGTCCCGACCTTCGGCGTCACCTATACCGGCAATTTCGAATATCCCGAGCCTTTGCAGGACGCGCTCGACAAGTTGCAGAAGGCCAAGGGCCTCGATATCGACATTCATGTCGACGCGGCCAGCGGCGGCTTTCTGGCACCCTTCTGCGCGCCCGAAATCCCGTGGGATTTCCGCCTCCCGCGGGTGAAGTCGATCAGTTCGTCGGGGCACAAATACGGACTGGCGCCGCTCGGATGCGGCTGGGTGGTCTGGCGCGACAAGGCCTCGCTGCCCGACGACCTCGTGTTCAAGGTGGACTATCTCGGCGGTCAGGTCGGCACCTTCGCAATCAACTTCTCGCGTCCGGCGGGTCAGGTCATCTCGCAATATTACGAGTTCCTGCGGCTCGGCCGCGAGGGCTACGCCAAGGTGCAAATGGCGGCCTATCGCGTCGCTCAATATCTGGCGGCCGAGATCGGTCCGCTCGGTCCCTACGAGTTCATCTGCACCGGCAGCGAGAAAACCGGAATTCCCGCAATCTGTTTCAAGCTCAAGCCCGGCGCCGATCCCGGCTACACGCTCTATGACATTTCCGACCGGCTGCGCATGCGCGGCTGGCAGGTTCCCGCCTTCCTGCTCGCCGGCGGCGCGTCGGACATCACGGTCATGCGGATCATGTGCCGGCGCGGCTTCGAAATGGACTTGGCCGAACTGCTTGTCCAGGACTTCAAGGCGGCGCTGGCCTTCCTGCAAAAGCATGGCGCGCCGAAGATCGCGCCGATCGAGGGCACGGGCTTTCACCACAACTGACGCGAAACGGGACGGCGCGGGATCGCGCCGGCCTTTCCTTCGAAATGAAACGAAGAGGAACACCCATGTCTTCACCCGTCGAGGCCAAGGCTGCTCCGGCCGCCAAGATTGGCATACTCACCCTTGCGGTCATGAATGTCGTCGCCGTGGTCAGCCTGCGCGGCCTGCCGGCGGAGGCCGAATATGGCCTCAGCTCGATCTTCTACTATCTGTTCGCGGCGGTGGTCTTCCTCATTCCGGTTTCACTGGTCGCGGCGGAACTGGCGACGGGCTGGCCGGAAAAGGGCGGCGTGTTCCGCTGGGTCGGCGAGGCCTTCGGGCCGCGGTGGGCCTTTGTGGCGATGTTCATGCTGTGGATCGAAGTGACCGTCTGGTTTCCGACCGGACTGACCTTCGGGGCGGTTGCGCTCGCCTTCACCGGGCCGAACCAGCATTGGGATCAGACCCTGTCGGCGAACAACATGTTTGTGCTGGCCATCGTTCTGGGCATCTACTGGCTGGCGACCTTCATCGCCTTTCGCGGAGTCGCCGCCTTCACCAAAGCGTCCAAATGGGGCGGCATGATCGGCACGATCATTCCCGCCGTCATCCTGATCGCGCTCGGCTTCGCCTATCTCATGGGCGGCGGCAAGCCGCAGATCGAACTCGCCTGGAAAGACCTGATTCCAGACTTCACCAACTTCAACAACGTCGTGCTGGCCGCGGGCATTTTCCTGTTCTACGCCGGCATGGAAATGAACGCCATCCACGTCAAGGATGTCAGCAATCCAACCAAAAACTATCCCATCGCGATTTTGATCGCCGCCCTGGGCACCGTCACCATTTTTGTTCTCGGAACCCTGGCCATCGCCTTCATCATCCCGAAATCCGCGATCAACCTGACTCAAAGCCTGCTCGTCGCCTATTTCGACATGTTCAAATGGGCGCATATCGGCTGGCTGGCGCCGGTCATGGCGGTCGCTCTGGCGATTGGCGTATTGGCGGGAGTCGTCACCTGGGTCGCCGGTCCTTCGTCGGGCCTGCTGGTCGTCGCCAAGGCCGGATATCTGCCGCGCTTCTGGCAAAAGACCAACGCCCACGACATGGCGACCCACATCCTGCTGGTGCAGGCGCTGCTGGTGAGCGCCCTGTCGATCATGTTCGTGGTGCTGCCGTCGGTTCAGGCGGCCTACCAGATCCTGAGCCAGCTGACGGTTATCCTCTATCTCGTCATGTATATCCTGATGTTCTCGGCGGCCATCTACCTCCGCTACAGCCAGCCCAATCGACCCCGGCCCTACAAGATCCCGGGTGGCGACGCTGGAATGTGGCTGATCGGCGGAATCGGCCTGCTCGGCTCGCTGCTGGCCTTTGTTCTGTCCTTCATCCCGCCGGGGCAGATCTCGGTGGGCAGCCCGACGCTCTATGTCGGCATTTTGGTCGGGCTGACCGCCTTCTTCGTCGCCATTCCCTTCGCGATCTACGCGATCCGGAAGCCGCACTGGCGCGACCAGGAAAGCGACTTCGAACCCTTCACCTGGGAAGCCGAAGGAGGCCATCCCGGCATTCCCTCGACTTCCGCGACCGCCGTCGGCAGCCTGCCTCAAGCTTCCGCCGCCAAGCCAAAAATGGTCGCGTCCAAGGCGCTCTGAACCCTTCGGCGGGGCGGCCAAACGTCGCCCCCTCATGCCTTGCCTCCCGTATTTACCCCGAGAGTCCCATGACCCTTCCGGCCCAGACGATTCAAGCCGCGGTAGACGCTGCGCACGCCTCATGCAAAGCCGTCGCCGGCGGCGCCAACGCCAGCTACATTCCCTATCTCGCGAAGGTGCCTTCGTCCCTGTTCGGCGTCGCCGTCGTCACCGCCGATGGCGCGCTCTACCAAGCCGGGGACGCCGATGCTCCCTTCGCCATCGAATCGATCTCGAAAGTTTTCACGCTAGCGCTGGCGACCGAACTCGTCGGACCGGACGCCATCCGCCTCAAGATCGGCGTAAGCCCGACGGGGCTGCCGTTCAATTCCGTCATGGCGCTCGAATTGCACAACGGCAAGCCGCTTTCGCCCCTGGTGAATGCCGGCGCGATCGCCACGGCGAGTCTTGTCCCCGGCGATGACGCCGATGCATGCTGGGCCAGGATTCTGGACGTCCAAAGTCGCTTCGCCGGCCGCAAAATCGAATTGAGCGAGGAGGTCAACACCTCGGAGCAAACGACCAACTTCCATAATCGCGCCATCGGCTGGCTGCTCTGCAGCGCCGGCGCCTGTTACAGCGATCCGATGCGGGCCGTTGACGTTTACACGCGGCAATGCTCGACCCTCGTGACGGCGACCGACCTTGCGACCATGGGCGCGACTCTGGCCGCCGGCGGCATGAATCCGCGCAGCAAGGAGCGAGTGATCGCGGAATCGAACGTCTCCCACATCCTCGCGGAAATGACCATGGAAGGTCTTTATACCGGCTCCGGAGAATGGGCCTACACCGTCGGCCTTCCGGGCAAGAGCGGGGTCGGCGGCGGCATCCTGGCGGTCGCGCCGGGCAAGCTCGCCATCGCCGCCTTTTCGCCTCCCCTCGATTCCGCCGGCAACAGCGTGCGAGGCGCCGCCGCCGTCGCGCATGTCGCCAAAAGCCTCCAACTGAATCTTTATGCAGCGCCACGCCGCTGACCGGGTGACCCGGCGCCGTCTTTGCCGAGTCACCGTTCACAATCAGGCGCCGGCGCGCCGATCAAGCTCGACGCCGCCAACACGATCGCGCTGAAGTGGCGGGGGACCTATGACGGTGAACAAGGGCGGTTCTGCAAATATCGGTGTTTTCGGCGCGCTTTCGATTGGGGTCGGCGGCATTGTCGGAGGCGGCTTCTTCGCCACTTTCGGGATCACGGCGGCGGGCGCCAGGGGCGGAACGCCGATCGCCTTCCTGATCGGCGGCGCGCTGGCGCTCATCACCGCCTATTCCTATATCGGGCTGACCCTCAGATATCCTGGGCCGGGCGGCACGGTCTCGTTCATCACCAAGGCGTTCGGGACGGGGCTGCTCGCGGCATCCATCAATGTGCTGTTGGTGCTAAGCTACATCGCGATCATGAGCGTCTATGCCTATGCTCTCGCGGGCTATTCCCTCCCTTTCCTTCCCGAGGACATGCGACCCGTCGCGTCCCATGTCATCTCGTCGGCCGCCCTGATCCTGCTTGGGCTCATCAACTATGCGGGCTCCTCGCTGGTGGAGAAGTCCGAAAGCGCCTTCAATGTCGGCAAGCTTGCAGTGCTCGCCCTCTTCATCGTCGTGGGCCTGTTCGCCAGCGGGCTCGACTGGCGTCGACTCGCGCCGGCGGAATGGGCTTCACCCTCCGCCATCGTCGCCAGCGGCATGATCGGTTTTCTCGCCTATGAGGGCTTCGAACTCATCGCCAACGTGTCGGACAACATCGTCAATCCGCAACGGACGTTGCCGATCGCCTTCCTCGGTTGC
>NZ_CAIUXT010000100.1 GCF_903903185.1 uncultured Rhodoblastus sp. | reverse complement strand
GCCATCGTTCTGGATCCGGGCAGCGATATCCCAGCCGCTGTAGAAGCTCTGCGGCAATTTTGGATGCCGATAAGGTTCGCCCCGGGGACGTAGGTTGTCGGGGGCTTGCGCCGAGCGAAGGGTATCCTCGTGCCGCTAACGATGGATGCGTGGTGCGCCCTTTGGCTTTGGCCGCTGGACAAAGCGTATCAGTTGCCCAGCCGAACGGAGTTTTTGCATGGAATGGCGATGATCCTTGAAGGCGGGTTCATGCCCGACGGATCGCTCGCTGCGCCTAGCATGGCGGAATTTTCAGATCCGGCACCAGACTTTCTCAACATGTTAGAGCCAGAAGCACCAGCAAAAGATCTATTTCAAGCAGCAAAAAGAAGACAGGAAACTCTATTCCGTGAAACGGATGTTGATGCGCTAGTGAATGAAGTAGATTGGCTCGGAGTTGCTGGCGGAGTGGCCGCTCGAGAGCGATTCACGCATTTTGATTTGATCTTCGCTGACGTGCTGAAGGCGCGTGGCGGGTTTGATGTGATCGTGGGAAATCCGCCCTGGGCCAAGCCATCGTGGAATGAAGCGGACATAATTGGGGATATCGACCCCGGCTTTATCACCCGCAAACTATCGGCGGCCGAAGCAAGACAGGCGCGCTCAATCGCGCTGAAGAAAGAGCCCGACCGCAAGGCATTTCTTGCGGCCTTTGCCTCGGTCAAAGGTGCTATGACGGTCACTGGGGCAGCGGTGATGCATCCCTTCGCCGGGGGCGGCCAGAACAATCTCTATCGCTGCTTCATTGACCTGAGCTTTCGACTAGCCGCACCAGAGGGGTTTGCGGCATTGATCCATCAGGATGGCCACTTGACCGACCCGAGAGCTGGTTCATTTCGCCGCGCGTGGTATGGAAGAATTGTTAAGCACTTCGATTTTCTTAATGTCGTTAAGACAAAAAACTTTGCAGAAGTTGCTCATTATGCGAGATTTAGCTTGAATATATATTCTAATAAATCGTCAAACGTCAATTTCACTAATATTACGTATGCATTTTTGCCTTCTCAGGTGGAAGAATCACTGCGGCATGACGGCGCGGGCGTCATTCCTACATTCAAGACCCTAAATGGCGATTGGGACACCCGTGGGCATGCCGACCGGGTTGTAACAATTGACGGCTCCGCCCTTGCTGCCATCCACGCGCTTACAGAGGATACGGCGGTTCCCGTCGATGAGGCCCGGTTCCTGCAGCCATATTCAAATAAGATGCTGCAGGTGTTCCGCGTTATCGCTGCGGCTCCATCTTTGGCTGACGTGATCGATCCGATCATTGAGATTGTTTCTACACCGGATGGTGAGCGCCAAGTCGAGATACCTGGCTGGCAAATGAGTAGCATTTGGCATGAGACAGGCGCGCAAAAAGGGCTCGGCGTGATTCATCGCGAAACGAGATTTCACGACAAACCCGATGAGATGGTTATTTCTGGTCCGATGTTCCATGTAGGAAATCCTTTCTATAAAACGCCAAAGGCAGTCTGTAGGACAAAGGCCGACTTTGAAATTGTCGACCTCAATAAATGTCCAGATGATTATTTGCCGCGGACTAATTATTCGCCATCGGTAGGTATGTCGACTTACCGATCGCAGTTGCCTCGCTGTAGGTGGGACCATGGAAAAAGTCATGTAGATTTCTATAGATTGTCGTTTAGAAGAATGATAAACTTGAACAGTGAGCGTAGTTTAATTTCAGCAATTATTTCAAAGGGTATATGTCATATTCATGCTGTGGAAAGCGCAGCGTTTAATTCAATTGAATATGCTGTGGCATCGGCTGCGCAATGCTCATCTATTATTATAGATTACCTCATCAAGGCTTCTGGAGTAACAAATTTCAATTCTGGCGTCTTAGGAAAATTCCCTTGGCAGAATCCGGGCGATACCGCCAAACACCGCACTCTGCGCCTTGCATGTCTGACTCATGCCTATGCCGGTCTATGGAATGAACTCGCTCATACCTTGAGGCCATTGCCGTGGCACTCACGCGATCCACGCCTCATTATCGAGGGGCCCATGGAAGGACCAGTCGTATGGGATCGAAACGCAGCGCTTCGCAACGACTTCGTCCGCCGCATGGCACTGATTGAAATCGACGTGTTGGTGGCCCAGTCGTTGGGCCTAACGCTCGACCAGCTTATTGATATCTATCGAATTTACTTTCCGGTTCTTCAGCAAAATGAAGCAGGTACTTGGTACGATAAAAAGGGTCGAATCGCTTGGTCCTGCTCCAAAGGGCTACCTGGCGTTGGCTATCTTGAAGAGGGACGAAGCCCGAGCCGCCGCCGGTGGGAGCAAATCCTCGAATCCAGCCCACGGCTCCTCGACTGCGAGGCCGTGATCGATTTCCTGCCCGGTGGTCCGCAACAAGTGATCCGGACTTTCGAAGGTCCGTTCGACATGTGCGATCGCGTCGAAGACTACAAGCGCGCCTGGGATTATTTTGAAGCACACAAGGAAAAGGGGGCGGCGGAATGAGCGGCGCCCAGGGCGAACTGCCGTTTAAAGGCGAAATATTGGGGATATCCAACATCCTCGCCGATACCGCGCAGAGCATTGATGATCTCTACCGGGCTGCGACGGAACCGGGCAAGGATCCGCCGTGGAGCGCCTTGTTCAACCGGATCGCCAAGTCGACCCATATGGCGCCGTTCAATCTGATGTTGGCCGACCTTCAGCGTCCGGGCGCGCGCTATGTCGCCTTCCGAGAAAATTGGGCAAAAGTCGGCCGGATCGTGAAGCCCGGCGTAATTCCCATTATCATTCTCTGGCCATTTTGCCCCATCCGTTGCGCCTATGATCTCGCCGATACAGAAGGGCCTGCCGAGGATGATGCGTTGCTCGCTCGTGTATTCGGTGAACCGCTTGAAATGAAGGATAACGCGGCGGCAAGTCTCGGGAATAAAGCGAAAAAGCACGATGCCATCGAGACGCGATTCGTCGACCTCGGTTCAAATTTGGCTGGCGACGCGCGCACGACCGGCGCCGAATTCGCAAAAAAGGGCGAGACGCAAAAGCCGCGATGGCTCGTGCGGATTGGCAATCACCTTCACGACAGCGCTCGTTTTGTGACTCTGACACACGAGCTTGGCCATATTTACCTCGGGCATCTCGGGGGCAATTCGAACAAGTGGCCGGATCGACGACCGCCGCGCCTCGATGTGCGCGAGTTTGAGGCCGAGGCGGTATCGTTCATTGTCGGAAGCAGGTTTGGCCTGCAGACGAGCTCGGCCGAATATCTCCGCGGCTATATCAAGGGCGACACCATCAACCACGTGAGCTTTTCCGCAATCGCCAGAGCGGCGGGAAGGATCGAACAACATGCGCGCTAAGGCGAAAGACCACGGAATGGAAGCCGGCCGATGAATCCGATCCTGCTCGGCCGTCAAGTGGAGCGCGGACTGAAGGACCTCGTCCGCGCCACATTGAACACGACGAGTCCCGCTTTCGAGGGCACCGTCGAACAATTTCTGTCGGAGCCGGCGAATTATATCAAAGGGCCCTGGATCTCCGTCGCCATGCCGTTTCGGCAATCGGTTGCCCCCGGAGAGCCATTCACGCAACCTTTTCCGCAGGTCCCGCTTCGTTTCGCTCCGTATTATCACCAGGTCACAGCCTTTGGCCGGCTTGCGGGAGCAAATCCGCGCTCAACCCTCGTGGCGACCGGTACTGGCTCGGGTAAAACGGAGTCCTACCTCTGGCCGATCCTGGACCATTGCCGAGCGAATAAGGACAAGCCAGGGATCAAGGCGATCCTGATCTATCCAATGAACGCATTGGCCACCGATCAGGCTCGACGCATCGCCCGCGCGATCAATGACATTCCCGCGCTCGCTGGGGTGCGGGCCGGAATTTATGCGGATGCGGAGCCTAAGGCCGCCAGCGACACGATGTCGGCGGACGACGTCATTACGCGCCGGGCGGCGATGTGGGCAGATCCACCGGACGTTCTCCTCACCAACTACAAGATGCTCGACTACCTGCTGCTGCGCGCGCGCGATCAGCCCCTTTGGGGACGGAATGAGCCCGAGACACTGCGGTTTCTGGTCGTTGACGAAATGCATACGTTCGACGGCGCGCAGGGGGCGGATCTCGCCCTCCTGATCCGGCGGCTGAAGCACCGTTTGCGCACGCCCGATAATCATCTCACCTGCGTTGGCTCATCCGCGACGCTCGGGAGCGGCGATGATGCGGCGGCGGCGCTGCGCGCTTATGCAAAGACGATTTTCGGCGAGACCTTTGACGAGAACGCCGTGATCCGGGAAACGCGCCTGACGCCCCGCGAAATCTTCGGGAACCCCGAATACACGGACTGGCCTGAGCCGTCCGAAGTGGCGACCGCTCTCGATGCCGCAACGGGAATGTCCCAAGCGGCGGCGGCCCAACATCTTTCCAACTGCCTCTTTCCCGAGCAGACCGATCGGGATCTCATAGCGCTTCGGGACGGCGACCCAGCGACGATTGCCTGGCGACTTCTTCTCGGCCGCGTATTGCTCGAGCACCTTGCCGTTCAGCGCGTGTTGAAAGTCATCGCGGAAAATCGCGGACCCGCTTCGCTTTCCGCCATCGCCGAGGGGTTGGGTTCGGTAAAGGCGATCGCTGCCTGGAGTCCAGAAGATCGGATGCGATTGGCCGAGCTGATCGTGTCGCTTGTCGCATGGGCGCGCGCGGGTTCCGAACATTCCCCACAACCTGTCTACGGTGTGCGGATACAGATTTGGGTCCGAGAGATGTCCCGCATGGTCGCGAGACTCCCGCGTTGGGAGGGGGAGGGGCGGCGCAGCGAAATTGAATTATTGCACGCGCATGATCTGGATCTGCACGAACTCAAGAATGTCTTGCCGATCGTGAACTGCAACCGCTGCGGGACGGCGGCGCATCTTGGAAAGCAGTCGCCTCGCGGACAAAGCCTTTGGGCGCCGTTGCCGGAGCTCTATGAGGAGTTCTTCGATGGCGGTTCAAGCCGTCTGCGGTTGATCTATCATGAAAGCATCAGTCGCAAGGCCGGGACCACGGGGAGGGGCGCGGTGATCGCCGGTTTCCTGGACTCGGAGAGCATCGAATTTTCGCCAGGCGATAATGGAGAAATTCTCGAAGCCGGATCGAAATGCCCAACCTGGCTTTATGATCCCACAGACGACCGGGGGCAATTTGACAGAACCTGTCCCGCCTGCGGCCATGCACATGGATTGTTGCTCTTCGGTCTAAGGGCCGCGCGTCTCACGGCGGCGCTGGCAAACACTCTTTATGCGTCGGAGCAAAATGAAGTGGAGCCGAAGGCAAAGCCTCGGTTCCTCATGTTTTCGGATTCTGTTCAGGATGCGGCGCAGCGCGCGGCGGTCGCCGAAATCCGCAACAGTGCGGCGGTCATTCGGAAATCGCTCTACCAGGCAATCACT
Source organism: uncultured Rhodoblastus sp. (assembly GCF_903903185.1). GTDB lineage: Bacteria > Pseudomonadota > Alphaproteobacteria > Rhizobiales > Beijerinckiaceae > Rhodoblastus. Next base: position 2,212 of record NZ_CAIUXT010000100.1, on the reverse strand, counting down.
GAAAGCCCGACGCGAAGCCTCACGTTGGACGAAGTTGTCAACGTCGTTCCCGAGTCGTTGAAAACGGAGCTTGGCAACGAGGCCTTCGTCGCAACCTTTATCGCTCGTAACCAGACTTGGCGCGATCCCTACGAAAAGCTCCTGAAGACAAGCCAACTGCCAGACGATGAACGGTTCCTGGATCACGTCAAATTGCGGCTTGGATGGGAATATTTCTCGGATCTGACCTACCGGTCCCACACCTCGCAGACGCTCGAAACCGCCGGACTGGCTATTGCCGAAGTCTCGCCCGCTCGTATTACCGAAGTGGCAAAAAAGCAGCCTCGCCAGTTGGCCAATGCCCTCTCCGGCGGTTTCGAGATTGATGAAATCAGCTGTGGTCGATTCCTCCACGGTCTGCTCCAGCAGATGCGCCGTCGCGGGGCGGTTGGCCACGCTTATGTCGAAGAGGGAATGGCCGCGATACCACGCACCCAGGGGGGGCCTAATTATTTCGCCGCCGGGTTCGCCTTAGGCCTCGGTAAAACAGGAACCTTGCCGTTTCCCGACTACCGGACTGGTGCTGCACCGCAGCCAATCACGCTCATGCGCAATGTCCAAGGCTATGAATCGCTTTTGCGTGATCACAGCACGAACTGGTATCGAGATTGGGCCGACAAGTTTTTCGGTCAAATCTCGTTGGCATTGATCTCACAGTACGAGGTGATTTTTGAAACCACATTACGCTGGCTTCAGGCGGCAGCGATAGTCCGGCGGATCGACCGACCTGAGCCCTCGCGAGAATATGGTTTCGTCATCGAACCGGACGCCATAGCGGTCTCGAATAATTTACAGAGCTTGCGCTGCGACCGATGCCGGCGGCAGGAGATCGCGCTTGCGAATAGCCCATATGTGGATGGCGCGCCCTGTATCCGCATCGGATGTCATGGCGCTTTGCGGAAGGCGCCTCCGACACGGTCCGAATTTACCGCGTCTCTCATGGCGTCGGATCGCAACCACCGCATTGTCGGTCGAGAGCACACGGGCATTCTCGAAGCGGATGAGCGTCGCGCCTTGGAGACAGGCTTCATTCGGGGAGAAACACCCTGGGCGCCCAACCTGATTTCGGCGACGCCGACACTCGAGATGGGCATCGACATCGGCGACCTTTCAACACTTCTGCTCTGCTCGGTGCCGCCAGAGGAAGCCAATTATGTTCAACGGATTGGTCGCTCTGGACGCCGGGACGGCAATTCGCTCAACGTGACAATCGCCACTGCTCGTCCTCATGACCTTCAATTTTGGGAAGAGCCGGACAGTATGTTGGCGGGTGAGGTGCGGCCGCCCGGCGTCTATGTTGGCGCCTTGTCTGTCCTTCTAAGGCAGGTCGCGGCTTTCACCCTCGACTGCCTGGTCGAAGCAGGCGAAATGTCGGACGACTACGGCAAAGTGCGGGATGTCTTGCGGAAGCTCGAAGAGGGACGCGCGAATGGCTTCCCGCTTGATTGGTTCCGCTTCCTTGATCAGAAGGGCGCCGATCTCGCGCGACAATTCATTCGCATGCTGCCAGCTGATATCGCAGCGCGTCCAGAGATCGGAGAGCGGATCAGCGCGTATCTGACTGGCCACGATCACTTATCACTCATTTGGCAAATCAGGTCGGTCTTTGACGCCGCCGCGCGGGAGCGCGAGGAACTCGTTGCCCTGCGCAAAGAACTCGATGCGGAAGCGCGGAGAGTTCGGCGGCGCGAAGCTGAGATGACCCCCGCGAAGTTCGAGGAGCGGCTCAACGAGATCAAGCGGGACAAAGGCGAGATCAATCATGCGATCCGGGAGGGGATCGACGAAGTGCAAGTCTTGCGTTTCCTCACGGACAAGGGACTGCTGCCCAATTACGCATTCCCGGAGGAGGGCATAAAACTCAAATCCATTCTCGCCCGCCAACCTGAAAGCGGCAGGCGTGAGGAAAACGGGGACAACCTCGTAACCCATGAATACATCCGACCGGCAAGTTCGGCGCTGACCGAATTTGCTCCCGGCCAGACTTTCTACGCGAATGGGCGGGAAGTCGTGATCGATCGGCTCGATCTTAGAGCTATGCGGGATTTTAGGTGACGGCGTGAATCAAGCGGCGGATTTGATTTCGGACGCGGCTTCGATTCCGTCTATGAACTTTACTCCGCTGATAACTTTCGGCAACTGATTTTGTCCTTTCAAGCGTCGCCAGGTTTTC
>NZ_CAIUXT010000099.1 GCF_903903185.1 uncultured Rhodoblastus sp. | reverse complement strand
TTCGGATCAGCGGGCGCCTTCCTGCCAACATCGAGCTTTTTGCCCGCGCTCGGCGCGGTCTCGGAATTAGCCATTTTCACTGCTTTGCGAACGAGGCTTCCCTTTCAGCCACGGCCCTTCGCGGTATCTGGGGAACACGGATCGAATACCGACCGCATCGAGACGTCCGGGGACAGCGTCGGAATCTACCTAGGGATCGATGGTGTTTCGAATCCGAACGGACTCTCCGCGAAAAGTCCACCGAAAACATTGAATTATTGAAAAAACCCTGCGCTCTTATGAAGCACTACTTCCTACAGGAGTAAGGCAACCGCAGTTGGGACTCCGCCGACCCCTCACCAATCAGAACCGGTAACTCGCAGCGCGCTATGATTTACCGACGGGCGTCCAAAGGCGCCCTGACGGCTCCGCCGCAGTCGGAGCGGAACCCTCCGGCCTGTATAAATGGCCGACGGCAGGACTTGCCGTCCCGCCCGTGGGTAGTTTCCGAACCTGCTCCCGGCGCCGCCAGCCGCCTAGCCTTGGCTGACATCAATCGAATGCCGAACGCTTCACATTCACCAGATGTGGCCGCAGCCGGCCGCTTCGGGAATTGTTCATTCAGACAAAGGCTCCGCCATGAAGGTCATCTTTTTTGAAATGGCGGACTCGGACAAGTCCGCAACGGCGACGCTCGCCGCGAGCAGAGACGTCCTCTGCGAGAGCGCCGCGCTCACGCGGGACAACGCGGGCGCCTTTCACGAAGCGGAGATCATCAGCACCGCTCTCGACTCGTCGCTTGCCCCAGGGCTTCTGGACGAATTCTCCCATCTGAAATTGATCGCCACGCGCTCCACCGGCTTCGACCAGATCGACCTCGACTATTGCCGCAAGCGCGGCGTCGGCGTCTGCAACGTGCCGGTTTACGGCGACTCGACGGTCGCGGAACATGCTTTCGCCTTGCTGCTGGCCCTGAGCCGGAATGTCGTGGACAGCGTCGAGGCGACGCGCCGAGGCGATTTCTCCTTGTCGACCCGGCGGGGTTTCGAGCTTCGCGACAAGACCATCGGAATCATCGGGGCCGGGCATATCGGCTTGCGCGCCGTCGAAATCGCGCGCGGGTTCGGCATGAAGGTCCTCGCCTACGACCTCTATCCCAAGCCCGAACACGCCGAGGCGCTCGGATACCGCTATGCGGGACTCGAGGAGATTTTAGCTGCGGCGGACGTGCTGTCGCTCCATGTCCCGGAGACGCCGGAAACCGACAGGATGATTTCCGACCGCGAATTCGCGCGGATGAAAAAAGGCGTCGTGCTGATCAATACGGCACGCGGGGATGTCGTCGACGTCATGGCGCTGATCCGCGCCCTCTCCACCGGCAAGGTCGGCGCCGCCGGGCTGGACGTGCTGCCGAGGGAAGCACTGATCCGCCACGAAGCCGCGATCTTCCGGAAGGGTTCCGCCATGCCCGCCGGACTGCCCGAGGCTTTCGCCGACCATGCCCTGCTTCGCTTTCCCAATGTCATCATCACCCCGCACAACGCCTACAACACAGGGGAAGCGCTCCAGAGGATCATGACGACGACGGTCGAAAACATCGCCGCCTTCATCGCGGGACAAAAGTCCAACCGCGTCGTCTGAGACCGCCTCGATCATGGCGCCCGGCGCCAGGAGGAAAAAATGCCGTTGAAATTACCCGACCTGACCCAGGCGTTGCAGGAAACGACGCTCAGGGGATCCGGCAGCATACGATGGCAGCAGCCGCGCTTTGTCACCTTCCTGCCTCCGTGCAACCACGAATGTCCCGCCGGAGAGGACATCCAGTCTTGGCTTGGCTCTGCGCAGGCCGGCGATTACGAGACGGCGTGGCGAAAGCTGGTCGAGGCCAATCCCCTGCCCGCGACCCATGGGCGGGCCTGCTATCACACCTGCGAAAACGCCTGCAACCGGACCTTCCTCGATGCGCCGGTGGCCATTCACGCCATCGAGCGCTTTCTCGGCGATCTGGCCGTCGAGAAGGGCTGGCGCGTTGCCGAGGGGCCCCTCAGCGGCAAGAGCGCGCTGGTCGTGGGCGCCGGACCCGCCGGCCTTTCCTGCGCCTATCATCTCGCGCGCGCCGGATGCCGGGTCGAGATCCGCGACGCAGCGGAAGAGCCCGGGGGCATGATGGCCTTTGGCATCCCGGCCTATCGTTTGCCCCGCGATATCTTGCGCAAGGAAATCGCGCGCATCGTCTCCCTGCCCGGAATCACTTTAAAGAGCGGCCAGAAGGTCGACGATGTCGCCGCCGCACGGAAGGAAGGCGGCTTCGACGCGGTTTTCGTCGCCGTGGGCGCGCAGGTCGCCAACCACATTGCTATTCCAGCGATGGACGGCAAGAAGCTGATCGACGCCATCGGCCTGCTCGGAGACGTGGAGCGCGGCAAGGCGCCGGTTCTCGGCCGGGTGGTCGCCGTGATCGGCGGCGGCAATGTCGCCATGGATGCCGCCCGGACCGCGCTTCGCCTCGGCGCCTCGGAAACCGTGCTCGTTTATGTCTCGGACCCGGCCCATCTCGAGGCCCATCCCGAGGAAGCACAGGCGGCTTTCGCCGAAGGCGCCAGGATCAAATGGATGAGCGCTGTGGAGCAGTTCGGCGCGCAGGGCATCGTTATCGAAAAACTCAGCCTGAAACCCGACGGCGGCGTGACACCGACCGGCGAGACGGAACGCCTCGCGGCCGATTCGGTCATTCTGGCGGTGGGCGAGCACGCCGATCTCGCGCTGTTGCGCGGCGCGCCCGGTGTCGCGATCCAGCCCGGCGGAGTCGTCGGTGTCGATCCCGTTCTCATGACCGGCCAGCCGGGAATTTTCGCCGGAGGCGATTGCATCGGCGGGGCGCGAACGATGACGGCGGCGGTCGGCCACGGCAAACTCGCCGCCCGCGCCATGCTGGAGTGGATGGACAATAAGACCTACCAGCATCCGCCTTCCCATCCGCTCGTCACCTTCGAGATGCTGCATCTGCTCGATTATCTCGATGCCCCGCGCGAGGAGCAGCGCGAGACGCCGCTCGCGCGGCGGACCGGGTTCGGCGAGATCGTCGACGGGCTGGCCGAGCCGCAGGCGCGCTTCGAGGCCAAGCGCTGCCTGTCCTGCGGCAATTGCTTCGAATGCGACAATTGCTACGCGGCCTGCCCGGAACAGGCCATTTCGCGCCTCGGCCCGGGGCGCGGCTACGAAGTAGATCTGACCTTGTGCACGGGCTGCGCCGTCTGTTTCGAGCAATGCCCCTGCCACGCCATCGAAATGACGCCCGAACCCGCCCGGCAAGACCTCGCGGTCGGGAGCCCGACAATCGGCAGTCTCGGGGAGCCGATCGCCCCGAGCCGTTTCAAAGTGCGATTGTGAGGCGCCAAATGACCCCTGTAACTGTCACCCTGGACGGCAACACCGCCGTCGCCCACGTCGCCTATCGCGTGAACGAGATCTGCGCGATCTATCCGATCACGCCCTCCTCCGGCATGGCCGAGCTTGCCGACGCCTGGTCCGCCGAGGGGCTCAAGAACATCTGGGGCGAGGTTCCCTCCGTTCAGGAAATGCAGGCCGAGGGGGGCGCCGCCGGCTGCGTCCATGGCGCGCTGCAAAGCGGCGCCCTGACGACGACGTTCACGGCGTCGCAGGGCCTTATGCTCATGCTGCCGAACATGTACAAGATCGCCGGCGAACTCACCTCGACGGTGTTTCATGTCGCGGCGCGGGCTCTGGCGGCGGGAACCTCGTCGATCTTCGGCGACCACCAGGACATCATGGCCACGCGCGCCACCGGCTTCGCCCTTCTCGGCGCGAGTTCGGTGCAGGAGGGCCATGACCTCGCTTTGATAGCGCAGGCGGCGACGCTGGCCGCGCGCGTGCCGTTCATCCATTTCACCGATGGTTTCCGCACTTCGCACGAATACAACAAGTTGACGCTCATCCCCGACGAGCAGATCCGCGCGATGATCGACGAGACCCTGGTCTGGGACCATCGCGCGCGCGCGCTGAGCCCCGAGCGGCCGTTCATTCGCGGCACCTGGCAAAATCCCGATACTTATTTCCAGACGCGCGAAGCGGTGAATCCCTATTACGCCAAGACTCCGGGCATTGTCGCCGCCGCCATGGATCGTTTCGCCGGGTTGACCGGACGGCGCTACGAACTGTTCCGCTATGACGGCCCCAACGACGCCGAGCGCGTCGTCGTCTGCATGGGTTCCGGCGCCGAAGTCGTGCGTGAGACCGCGCGCTGGCTCAACGCCAAAGGCGAAAAGGTCGGCGCGCTTCAGGTGCTGCTGTACCGCCCGTTCAGCGCCGAACACTTCCTCGCCGCCCTGCCCGAGAGCGTTCGCGCGGTCGCCGTGCTCGATCGCACCAAGGAGCCGGGCTCGCCGATGGAGCCCCTGCACGCCGATATCGTCGGCGTCCTCGCCGACGCCGTCGCCACCGGGCGCCGCAAGCTGATGCCCCGGGTGATCGGCGGACGCTATGGCCTTTCCTCCAAGGATTTCCATCCCGGCATGGCCAAAGCCGCGTTCGACGAACTGAAAAAGCCCGATCCGAAGAACGGTTTTACGCTGGGCATTATCGACGATGTCAGCGGGACCAGTCTCGATTACGACGCGGCGCTGGACATCGAGCCGGAAAACACTGTGCGCTGCCTGTTCTATGGCCTGGGCGCCGATGGCACCGTGGGGGCCAACAAGAACAGCGTGAAAATCCTGAGCGAAGGCCCGGACCAATATGCGCAGGCCTATTTCGATTATGATTCGCACAAGTCCGGCGCCGAGACCGCATCGCATCTGCGGTTCGGCCCCCGGCCGATCGCGGCGCCCTATCTGATCCGCCACGCCAGTTTCGTCGCCTGCCACAAGTTCAGCTTCCTGTTCAAGCGCGATATTCTGGGACCGGCGCGGCCTGGTGCGACCTTCCTTTTGAACAGTCCCCATGGGCCGGAAAAAGTCTGGGCGGAACTGCCGAGACCGGTGCAGAAGCAGATCATCGACAAGAAGCTGCGCTTTTTCGTCATCGACGCGTCCGAGGTCGCCTTGCGCATCGGGCTCGGTCCGCGACTCAACACGATTCTGCAGACCTGCTTCTTCCATCTCGCGCATGTCCTGCCGCCGGACGTCGCCATCGCCCAGATCAAGCGCTTCATCAAGAAGACATATGAGAGCAAGGGCGAGGCGGTGGTGAAACTCAATTTCGCCGCGGTCGACGCGGCGGTGGACGCCCTGCATGAGGTTGCGGTTCCGGCCGACCTTAACGGCGTAGCGCTGCCGCCCATCGTGCGTCCGGACGCGCCGGCTTTCGTGCGCGAAGTGACGGCGGAAATCATGGCTGGGCGCGGCGATCTGATCCCCGTGAGCCTGATGCCGGCGGACGGCACGTTCCCCGGCGGCACGACGCAATATGAAAAGCGCAATATCGCGGTGGAAGTGCCGATCTGGGATCCGGGCCTGTGCATCCAGTGCGGGCAATGCGGCATCGTCTGCCCCCATGCCGTGATCCGCGCCAAGACCTATCCCAATAGGGCGCTGGACGGCGCGCCGGGCGGCTTCAAATCCGCGCCGGTCAATGCGCGCGGCTATCCCGAGTCGCGCTTCACCTTGCAATTCTATGTCGAGGATTGCACCGGCTGCGGGGTTTGCGTCGAAAACTGCCCGGCCTATAGCCCGGCGGGCGACGGAAAGCGCGCGATCAACATGGGCGAGAAATTCCCGATCCTCGTGCAGGAGCGCGAAAGCATCGCCTTTTTCGAGAAGCTGCCCTCGCCGGATCGCGAGAGGGTCAATTTCGCCAATATTCGCGGCGTGCAGTTTCTGGAGCCGCTGTTCGAATTCAGCGGCGCCTGCGGCGGTTGCGGCGAAACGCCTTATCTCAAGCTGATCTCGCAATTGTTCGGCGACCGGATGCAGGTCGCCAACGCCACGGGCTGCTCCGCGATCTATGCGGCCAATACGCCCGCCCATCCCTGGAGGGCCAATGCCGACGGGCGCGGCGTCGCCTGGGCCAATTCGCTGTTCGAGGACAACGCCGAATTCGGCCTCGGCTATCGTCTGGCGATCGACGCGCAGACGCGTGCGGCGCGCGCCCTTCTGGAGGGCGTCAAACCCGCGGTCGGCGTCGATCTCGTGAAGGCCCTGCTCGAAAGCCGTCAGCAAAGCGAATCCGATTTCTTCGCCCAGCGCGCCCGTATCGTGACTTTGAAGGAAAAGCTCGCCGCGATCCAGTCTCAGGAAGCGCGCCGGCTCGAAACCGTGGCGGACTTTCTCGTGCGCCGCAGCGTCTGGATCGTCGGCGGCGACGGCTGGGCCTATGACATCGATTCTGGCGGGCTCGACCATGTGCTGGCGCAGGGCCGCGACGTCAATGTGCTGGTGCTCGACACCGAGGTCTATTCCAACACCGGCGGCCAGTCGTCGAAAGCGACGCCGCTCGGCGCCTCGGCCAAATTCGCTTCCGCCGGCAAGCGCACGCCGCGCAAGGACCTCGCCCTGCAGGCGATTTCCTACGGCAATGTCTATGTCGCCCAGATCGCGCTCGGCGCCAACGCCGAACAGGCCCTGATCGCCCTGCGCGAGGCGGAGGCCTATCCGGGCGCGTCTCTCGTCCTCGCCTATTGCCAGTGCATCGCGCATGGCATCGACATGCGGACGGGGATGAAGCAACAGGCGCGGGCGGTGGCCAGCGGCTATTGGCCCTTGTTCCGGTTCGACCCGACCATGCGCAGCCAGGGCCTCAATCCGTTCCGGCTGGACTCACCGCGTCCGCGCCTTCCGCTGCGCGACTATATCTATCGCGAGCTTCGCTACGAGACGCTCACGCGGTCTCATCCCGAGTCCGCTGCGGAAATGCTGAGGCAGGCCCAGGCGGCGGTGCTGGAAAATTACCGGATCTACGAAGATCTGGCCGCTCGCGACGGCGGGCGCTTCCTCCCCCATTGGGAGGACGCGCCGAAATGAACCTCCGGAGCAAAACCCGGTCGCGCCGCCAGTGTGGAGAGACGCCATGGATTTGAGCACGAAATATCTCGGCCTTGACCTCAAGCATCCAGTCGTCGCCTCGCCCTCCCAGCTCTCCGCCGACCTCGACGGCGTGTTGCGGCTCGCCGACGCCGGCGCGGCGGCCATTGTCATGGCCTCAATCTATGAGGAGCAGATATCCGCCGAGGAAATTCGCCATGCGGCGCTGACGGATCAGGGGGCCGACAGCCAGCCCGAGGCGGCGGGATATTTTTCCACGCGCGAGGATCGCGGCGTTCTGGAGAGCCGGCTCGAAATCCTGCGCAAGGCGTCGGAGCGAGCGGGCGTTCCAATCATCGCCAGCCTCAACGGCCAATCCGACGCCGGTTGGGTCGGTTTCGCGCAGAAATTGCAGCAAGCGGGCGCGAGCGCTATCGAGCTGAATATTTATCGCGTGCCCGCCGACTCCGCCGAGACCGGCGCCCAAGTCGAGGAAAGCTATGCAGCAATCGTCCGCGCGGTGAAACAGCAGGTCAGCATCCCGGTCGCCGTAAAGATCGCGCCTTTCTTCAGCTCGCCGGCCAATCTGGCGACGAAACTGGCCGGCGCCGGAGCGGACGGACTCGTGCTGTTCAACCGCTTCTATGAGCCGGACATCGATCTCAAAACGCTGACGCCGCAGGTCAATCTCCATTTGAGCACGCCCTACGACATCCGTGTTCCGTTGATGTGGATTTCTCTCATCTCGCCGCGCTTCAAGGGCTCGATCGCCGCGACCACCGGCGTATGGAGCGGCGAGGAGGTGGTGAAATATCTGATTGTCGGCGCGGATGTCGCGATGACCGCCTCGGCGCTCGTCAAATTCGGCCCAGCCCATATCGGGGTTCTGGTGAGCGGATTGCGCGACTGGATGGAGCGGCGCGGCTTCGCGTCGCTCGACGCCTTCCGGGGCCGGCTCGCCGACCATCGCCGCGCCTTCGACGCCGCTGCGCTCATGCGGGCAGAGTACCGCGACATCCTGACGGCCGGCTACGCCTCCGTCATACGCTGAAACAACGCCGTTAGGAGGATCGCCATGTCAATCGCCGCCCCTCAAGCAACAATCGTGAAGCCGCAGCCGCAGCTCGCCGGGAGCTTCAGGACGTCTTTCATCATGGCGTGGCTCTTCTGCGTCATCTTTTATTTCCTGCAATACGCCGTGCGGTCGGCGCCGAGCGTCATGCTGCCCGAATTGAAGTCGGCGTTCGCGCTGGACACACTCGGCCTCAGCTCCCTGATCGGTCTCTACTATTATACCTATTCGACCTTTGCGCTGATCGCCGGCGCGGCGCTCGACCGCTGGGGCGCCAAATATCCGATCTCTATCGGCACGGCGCTGCTCGCCGCCGGCATCGCCTTGTTCGGCCTCGGCGACCAAAGTCTCGCCGGCCTCGGACGCCTGCTCCAGGGCGCCGGCGCCGCGTTCGCCTTCACCGGCGCCGTCTATCTGGCGGCCCACGGTTTTCCGCGCCGCTATCTCGCCACCGCCATCGGCATCACGCAATGCGTCGGAATGCTGGGCGGCTCCGCCGGCCAATTCGCGGTCGCCCCCCTCATTCACGGCGCGATCTCCTGGCAGAGCTTCTGGATCTATGCCGGCGCCGTCACCTTCGTCGTCGCCATCATCCTGTTGTTCGTCACACCGACGCTGGACGCGGACGAAAAAAAACCCAACTCCACGATCTGGACGATGTTCGCGCCCTACAAAATCGTGTTGTCCAATCCGCAAACCTGGCTGTGCGGCCTGTGCGCCGGCCTGTTGTTCCTGCCGACGACGGCCGGCAGCATGGTCTGGGGTGTCTCCTTCCTGCGCGAGGGCTGGGGCCTGCCTTACCCGGAAGCGGTGGATCGCGCCGCCATGGTTCCCTTCGGCTGGGTCATCGGCGCGCCAGCGCTCGGCTTTGTCGCGGACCGCATCGGCCTGCGCAAACCGGCGCTCTATTTCGGCGTCGTGCTGATGCTGGTTTCCATGGCGGCCATTCTTTACCTGCCGCCCAACACCGCGCCGCACTATCTGCTTGCCTTCCTGCTCGGCTTCGGCTCCGGAGCGGCGATGATTCCCTATTCGATCATCAAGGAGGCCAACCCGGACGAGGTCAAAGGCAGCGCGACCGGCGCCATCAATTTCCTCGTCTTCGTGATCAGCGCCGCCGGGGCGCCCGCCTTCGGCTGGCTCTTGCAAAAGTTCGCCGGCGGCGCGGCGTTGCAGCTCCCGAACTTTGTCGAAGGCGGCGGCTCGATGATCGCGGTCATCGTCCTCGGGGGACTCGCGGCGCTGTTCTTGAAAGAGACCGGCGCGGCCGCGAAAAAGCCTGCGGGCTGACGGTGAAAAGTTCGAAAGTCGGCGGCCGGATCCACGACAGGATCGGAATTTACGCATGGCCCCCTCCGGCGAAGAGGCGTCAGGGATGCGGTTTCTTCTCCCGGACCCGCGGCCCGATCGCCGCCGACGCGCCCTTACGGCGACACCTCGGCGCCCTCGATGATCGCGAGATCCGCGCCGCAAGGCGCTTCAGACACAAGGGCGACTCAGCCGTCCGCGCGAAAATCCGGAGACCGCGAACAGACGCTCGAACTCCGTCATCTGGCGTGTGGCGGAAACATCGACCCGTCATTTTTGTGCCGACGCCTCAGGCGGCGTGGTCCAACTCCGTCGCTGGAAAATCCGCCGCTCTGGCGACGGCTTCGCCCGCCGCGAATTCCTGGCGCAGTTCCTCGACCTTCTTCATCGCGCCTTCAAAAGCGTCGGCGCCAAGGAGCAAATGATGCGGCGGCTCGGCAAGCTGCGCGGCATCAATGATCGCCTTTGCCGCGCGAACGGGATCACCCGCCTGCTTGCCCGACACGTCCCGCAGCCTCTTGCGCCCGGCGTCCGCCGTGGCCGCATAATCGGAAATTTTCCCATGGCTTTCTTCGGCCGACCGGCCCGCCCAGTCGGTGCGGAAACCGCTGGGTTCGACGACCATCACCTTGACGCCCAAGGGCGCTGCTTCTTCCCGCAGAGCCTCCGAGAGGCCTTCGACCGCGAATTTCGTCGCATTGTAATAGCCCAGCGCGGCCATTCCGCGGATGCCGGCGAGCGACGACAAATTGACGATCAAGCCCCGCCGCTTCCCGCGCATGACGGGCAGCACGGTCCGGGTCACGCGGCAAAGACCGAACACATTGATATCGAATAATCGGCGGATCTGGTCGTCTTCGCCTTCTTCAATACCCGCGAAATAGCCAATGCCGGCATTGTTCACGAGAACGTCGATCTGGCCGAATTTGTCCCCGGCCGCCTCGACGGCGGCGTCGATCTGCTTGTGATCGGTGACGTCGAGCTTGAGCGTCAAGGCGTCGCCCAGGGCTTGCAGGCTCTTGATCTCTTTGGGCTTGCGCGCTGTCGCCACCACACGGAAACCACGCTCGAGCGCCTGTTTCGCCAGTTCGTGGCCAAAACCCGTCGAACAGCCGGTAATGAACCATACGGGCGGCTTCGCGTCTGTCGTTTTTTCAATGGTCATTTCGATATCCTTTTTCGTGAAAGCGGCCGGCGAGGCGCTCCAGTCCAGCAAACGCCCAGCCGCCTGATCATCCCGGCCGGAGCCGTTCCGGCAGGGTTACAAAGGCGCTTCATTCACCGCGGTTTGAACCAGTTTCTTGTTGACGAACTGCTGGATGCCCATCTCGCCGAGTTCGCGCCCGTAGCCGGAATCCTTGATGCCGCCAAAGGGCAGTTCGGCGTCGGACCAGCCGATGTTGTTGACGAACATCATGCCGGTCTCGATCCGGCTCGCCACGCGCTTGCCCCGCGCAATGTCCCTCGTGAACACCGAGCCGCCCAATCCGAAGTCGGAATCATTGGCGAGCGCGATGGCGGCGTCTTCGTCCTTGACGCGGAAGAACAGCGCCACCGGGCCAAAGAATTCTTCGCGGAAGGCCGGGTTCTCCGGCGTGACGCCGGTCAGGATCGTCGGCTCCATATAGGAGCCGGGCCGATCGACGCGCTTGCCGCCGACCAGCGCTTTCGCGCCATGGTCGACGGCCTGCCTGACCTGTTCCAGAAGGAGCAGCAGGCCTTCTTCGCTGGCGAGCGGACCCATCGAGGTCTTCTCATCCAATGGGTCGCCTGCCTCGATGGCGCCGAGCGCGGCCGCAAACCGCTCCAGAAAAGCGTCGGCGAGTTTGTCGACGACGATGAACCGTTTCGCCGCGCAGCAGGTCTGCCCCGTGTTGTACATGCGGCCCCAGACCGCCCATTTGACGGTGTGGTCGAGGTCGGCGTCCTCAAGCACGATGAAGGCGTCGCTGCCGCCGAGTTCCATCGACGAAGGCTTCAGATTCTGGCCGGCGCGCGCGGCGATGGTTCGGCCGGCGCCGACGCTGCCCGTCAGCGCGACCCCTTTTATGCGCGGGTCATCGATGACGAGGTCCGATTGGGCGTGAGAGATCAAAAGATTGGAGTAAAGGCCAGCGGGAGCGCCCGCGTCGAGCAGGAGTTGCTCGAAGGCGATGGCGCATTGCGGCACGCAAGCCGCGTGCTTGACCACCAGAACATTGCCGGCCATCAGCTGCGGCCCGGCGACGCGGGCCAGCTGGTAATAAGGAAAATTCCACGGCTCGACGCAAAAGACCACGCCAATCGGACTGCTCTCCATATGGGCCTCGCCGACCGTCGGATGCAACGTCGTCGGCGCCAGGAAACGTTCGGCGTTCTTGGCGTAATAGTCGAGGATATCGGCGCTGAACGCCACTTCGCCCCGCGCCTCGCGGATCTTCTTGCCCATTTCGAGGGTCATGATCGCGGCGAATTGATCGGTTTTCGCGCGCAAGATTTCCGCCGCCCTGGTGATGACGGCCGCGCGCTCCGCATAGGGTTTCTGTTTCCAGCTCCGGTAACATTGCGCGGCGGCGGCGAGCTTTGCCTCAAGCTGTTCATCCGTCAGTTGATCGAAGCTTTTTACGAGCTTCCCGGTGGCCGGATTGAAGCTTTGATAGGCCATGCGTCCATTCCTTCGTGGCAGGCGCGACGCGCCGCCGATTTTCCGCCGAATAGCCAAAAGAAAAACTTTCCCTTGCGGCCAGAAAACGCCGCCCATCGGGGCGGCCGCGCCTTTGGAGCGCGATGCGGACTTTAGGCTGGCCCGATGCAAGCGACAGGCTCGGAAACTGCTCACTTGCGAGGTCTCGATTGCTGGCGCGTCAAAAACCAAGGTCATGCGTAGTTTCCGACGCTGTCCTGTCCGGCGCCGGCCATCGCATGAATCGAGCGCGCGACCGCGCCATCGCCTCGCCCGTCGCCAAAGGATCGTTGATGGCGCCCCGCACCGCCGCCCGGCTCACCACACGCAAGGTGCTCTTTGTCTCGATCGCCGGTGACCTGACGATCGCGGCGATCAAGGTCGGCGCCGCCATGCTGACCGGCAGTTCGGCGATGTGGAGCGAAGCCGTTCATTCGCTCGTCGACAGCAGCAATTCCATTCTGCTGCTCTATGGCGTCCACAGGTCGAAGCGGACGCCCGACGACAGCCACCCTTTCGGCTATGGCCGCGAAATCTATTTCTGGAGCTTCGTCGTCGCCGTGCAGGTCTTTGCGCTGGGGGCCGGCGTCACCTTCGTCAATGGCGTCGCGCATGTGCTTCAGCCGACGCGCATTGAATTCGCCCATGTGAATTACATCGTTCTGGCGCTGTCGGCGCTGCTCGATGGCTCCACCTGGCTGATCGCGTTGCGCGGGTTCAAGGGCAGGATGCGCTATGCCGAGATTTTCCAAGCCATCCACGACAGCAAGGATCCCCCCTCCTTCATGGTCGTGTTCGAGGATAGCGCCGCGCTGATCGGCCTTTCCATCGCCTTTGCCGGCGCCTTTCTGTCCATCCAGCTCGATCTGCCCGTTCTCGATGGCGTCGCCTCCATTCTCATCAGCCTCGTCCTTGCGGTGACGGCCGCCTTTCTGGCTCGGGAAACCAAGGGACTGCTGATCGGCGAACCCGCCGACC
>NZ_CAIUXT010000098.1 GCF_903903185.1 uncultured Rhodoblastus sp. | reverse complement strand
TTAAAGAAGCATTTCTAGAATGTGCATGGTTTCAATGTCATCATCACCTTCTCAACTAGCGATGTATCAATATCGAAATTTTGGGTGTTTGGAACCCAAGGGAATCCTTTTGGGGCTGGTTCTGGTCGGCGGCGACCCGGCGCGGGCGCAATTCTTCTTTCCGTTTTTCGACAATCGTCCGTCGCATCCGCCCAGCGCCGCGCCGCGCCGCTCCGTCCATCGCAGCGAGCGGGAGGCGGTCGAACCCCGGCAGAAGGCCCATCGCGCCAAGGAGCGGGCCAGGCAGGAGAAGGCGCGCAAGTCGTCCAAATCGGCCAAAACGCAAAGCGGAGCAGGCAAGTCCGAAGCGCCCGCGCCCGTCGTCGAAGCGCCGCCGCCGCCTTACGAGCCGCAATTGCTGCGGTTGTCGGAGATCATGGGCGCGCTCGCCTATCTCCAGACCCTCTGCGCCGACCCGGCCGCCAGTCCTGCCGCCGCGACCTCTTCCGGCGCGTCGTCCGCGGATGCGGCTTTGTCGAAGGAAGCGGTTTGGCGCGACCGGATGCAGGAGCTGATGAGCGCCGAAGGGGCCGGACCGGCGCGCCGCGAAAAACTGGCCGGCGCCTTCAATCGCGGTCTGCGCGGTTATCAATTCAGCTATCGGGTCTGCACGCCGAGCGCCCAGCTGGCGCGTCGCCGGTTCCTCGACGAAGGCAGCCAGATCGCGCATGATATTTCCACGCAATATCGCGCCAACTGATGCGCCGACGGCGCTCAGGAATTCTTAAAAAGCGTATTAAATCAATATGTTGATCCGGTTTTTGCGGTCTGGCGGATGGCGTCTTGACCATTAACCCTTTCTTAAGTCGTCGCTCGCCTGAAAAACCTTTGCCCGCTAAGGTCGCCCCATCATGACCCCCGCCAATTCCCCGCATGTCGATCCCACCGGCGCCGAAGACGAACGTCGGGCGGCGCTTGCCTTTGTCACGGAGGCTTTTGCGGAGGCGATCCTCGCGGGGATCGAAAGCGAAAGCTTCGCCCACGCCGCGCTTTTCGCGGCCCTGCAGGAGCTGGTCGAAACCTATGGCGAGGAAGCGGTCGCCTGTTTTGCCGGGCGCCTGCCGGAACGCATCGCCGCCGGGGAATTCACGGTGGCGATGAAACATTGAGGTTTGAGCGATTCGGCAGTGTCCGTCCGCCGGGCGGTGAGAGTCCTTCCCGCCGGGCCATCGGCCGATTCGTCCGCCACCCTGGATCGGGGCGGCGAAAGCCGCAATTGGAAAATACGGCGGTCACTTAATATTAACACTGCATAAACATTTGGCCTCGGTCCCAAGGGCGAAGCGGCGGCATTTTCCTTTTGCGCCGCCTGTCCCGGAGCAAAGCCGTCAGGCGCCGGACACGGCCGCGCGAAGCGCGCCGGCGCGCGCGGACTTGCCTCGCATGCCGCGCGAGGCTAAATGGCCCATCAAGACGACATGGGATCATAATGACGATGACAGCAGTGGACGCCGCCCTGAACGGTCACCCGGGAGTCCTGCGCGGCAAGCGCGGGCTGGTCATGGGGCTGGCGAACAACCGCTCCATCGCCTGGGGAATCGCCAAGGCCGCCCGGCTGGCGGGGGCCGAGATCGCCCTGACCTACCAGGGCGAGCCGCTGGAGCGGCGGGTGCGGCCGCTCGCGGCGGAACTCGACGCCCATGTGGTCGGGGAATGCGATGTGACCGACGCCGCCTCGATCGACGCGGTTTTCGCCGAGGTCGCGAAACTTTGGGGCGAACTGGATTTCGTCGTCCATTGCATCGCTTTTTCCGACAAGGACGAATTGACCGGCCGCTATGTCGATACTTCCGAGGAAAATTTCAAAACCTCGCTGGCGATCTCCTGCTATTCCTTCACCGCCATCGCCCAGCGCGCCGAAAAGCTGATGAAGAATGGCGGCTCCCTGCTGACGCTGACCTATTACGGCGCGGAAAAATGGATGCCGCATTACAATGTAATGGGCGTGGCCAAAGCGGCGCTGGAGGCCAGCGTGCGCTATCTCGCCGCCGACCTCGGCGAGAAGAACATTCGCGTCAACGCCATTTCCGCCGGGCCGATCAAGACGCTGGCGGCTTCGGGCATCGGCGATTTCCGCTATATTCTCAAATGGAACGAATATAACGCGCCGCTGCGCCGCACCGTCACCATCGACGAGGTCGGCGAAAGCGCGGTGTTTCTGCTCTCGCCGATGTCGCGCGGCGTGACCGGCGAAATCCTTCACGTCGACGCCGGCTATCATGTCGTCGGCATGAAAAACCCCAATGCCCCCGATATCGCCAAAAGGGAATGATCGCAGGCGGTACGTCCCAGGGTTCAAGGCCGCGCCTGTATTTCCTGCGCCATGGCGAAACCGACTGGAACGCCGTGGGGCGGTTTCAGGGCCGGCAGGACCCGCCGCTCAACCGTCTGGGACGCGAACAGGCGGCGCGGGCCGGCCGCAAGCTCAGGAAGCTTCTGCTTTCGCGGGGTGAAAATCCTGAAGCGCTGCCCTTCCAATGTTCGCCGCTGCTGCGCGCGCGTCAAACCCAGCGGCTGGCGCGCGTTGAACTCGGCCTGCCGCCCGAGGGCGGCGCGCTGGACGACCGGCTTGTCGAAGTCACTTTCGGGCGCTGGGAAGGTCTGACCTGGCCGGAGGTCTGCGTCCGCGACCCTGAATTGGCCCGGGCGCGCGAAGCCGACAAATGGAATTTCACGCCGCCCGGCGGCGAGAGTTACGCCCAATTGGCGCGGCGGATCGAACCCTGGCTGGAGGCGCAACAGGCGCCGAGCGTGGTGGTCTCGCATGGCGGCGTCGCCCGCGCCCTGATGACGTTGATCGGCGGCCTGCCGGCGGAGCGCTCGCCGGTCGCCGACATCTGGCAGGGGCGGGTGCTGGTGTTTTCAGCGGGCCGTTTCGACTGGATCTGAGGCTTTTTTACGCGTTTTCTTCATGCGAACCGGGTTCCGCTTCGCTTGCAAACGTTTTGAATTCGTCTTCTTTTTCCAGCGATTCCGCCAGTTCCGCCGCCAGGGCGAAAAAGCGCCGCCGCACGTCCGGCGCATAGGGGTTCATCCGCTCGATGGCGTAGAAGACCTCCGGCGCGTCGTAGCGCACCATGTCGATGGCGCGATAAATCAGGTCGAAACTGGCGGTGGTCATCTTGCGGGGCAGGGGCTCCATTTCCACCAGAACCTTGGCGATCAGATGGGTCAGGCCCTGCACCATCGCCGCCTCGCGGTCATGCGCCTCGGGCGTGGCGATGATGGCGTCGAGCCCGAAAGTCTTGTGTAAAAAGGCGGCGATGGACCGCGCGTGGCGCCCCCGGATCGGACAAAGCACGATTTTCAGGCCCTTGACGCCGCCGCGCGCGCTCTGCGGCCCGAACATCGGATGCGTGCCGACAATATCGACATGGGCGGGCAGGCCAGCGCGCATGATTTGCGCCGGAATCACCTTGACCGAACCGACATCGAGCACCAGCGCGCCGGGACGAAGATAAGGGTTGATCGTCGCAATCACCGCGCCGAGCGCCGGCACCGGGGTGGCGAGGATGACGACGTCGCAGGCGGCGACCTCGGCCAGCGGACGCAAGGTCACGCCCTTGACATCGCCGTCGGCGGCGGGGTCATGGCCGAGAATCGGAAAATGCGCGCCGAGATGGGCGGCGATCAGCCGGCCGAACGCGCCGAGGCCGATCAGTCCGATGGATTTTTCCGGCCGCGCTACCGGCCTTTGCTTCAGGCGCTGGTTCAAAATGCGTCCTCAACCGTCAAGCCGCCGCAGATGGCGGAAAAGTCAGGCTCGACGCTATTTCGGCTGGCCGTAATTGCAGACGCCGGGGAATTTGCTGAATTTGAGCGGGCCGCCGCAGGGGTCGCAGCCGCCGACGAGCGCGCAAAGCGCCGCCAGCGCGCCCAATCTCAACCATCTGGCCATCGTGCCTCCTGCAAGCCGCTAGTCGCCTGTTACGCCGCATCTTTCGTCTCGCGCGCCAAAAAACGCAACCATGAACCGCGCCACTGCCTGAACTTCCGCCGCGCCGCCGGCAAAGCGTGCCGCCAACGGGGCGCGATTGGGTCATGCAAACCGCCGGCTTTGCGGGTAGGAGTGCGGGCGATCCTGTGCTATGGCGAAATTCCGGCTCGCGCAAAGCCGGGACCAGGCAAGGCGACGGGAACGGCGATGACTGAAGTCGATTCGGCAATAGCGACGGACCTCCAGTCTGCTGCGGTCCGCGCCCCGGTCTCGCTTGCCGTCCTGCGCGGCGCGGTGCGGCCCGATCTGCTGCGCGACGAACTGCTGACCGAGATTTTCGCCGCCACCGTCGCCGCCGGGCCACAGGCGGTCGCGATGAGCACGATGGAGCGCAAGCTCACCTATGGCCAGATCGATCGCGAGGCCACGGCGCTGGCGCGCGGCCTGGTCCGGCGTGGGATCGGCCCCGGCGACGTCGTCGGCCTGTGGGGACCGCGCGGGCCGGAATTGCTGATCGGCCAGATCGCCATCGCCAAGACCGGCGCCGCCTGGCTGCCTTTCGACGCCGACGCGCCGGTCGAGCGGATCGCTCTCTGCCTGCGCGACGCGGAGGCCAGGGGCCTGCTGACGTCGGAGGCTTTCGCCGTCAAGGCGCGCGCCGCCGTCGCCACGCCGATCCTGACCGAGGCCGACCTGATCGACGCCAGCGACCAGAGCCCGGTCGATGCGCGGAAAAACGGCGCCACGCCGGACCATCCGGCCTATATGATCTATACGTCCGGCTCGACCGGCGCGCCCAAGGGCATTGTCGTCACCGGCCGCAACATCTGCCATTATCTGCGCTCGGCCAACGAGACCTATAAAATCGGCAAATCCGACATCGTGTTCCAGGGCGCCTCCATCGCCTTCGACCTGTCGATGGAGGAAATCTGGATACCCTATCTCGTCGGCGCGACGCTGTTTGTCGCCACGCCGGAGGTCATGGGCGAGGCCGAGGCGCTGCCGGACCTGATGGAGGAGATCGGCGTGACGGTGCTCGACACCGTGCCGACGCTGCTGGCGCTGATGCCGCGCGACATCGCGACCCTGCGGGTGATCATTCTCGGCGGCGAGGCCTGCCCGCCGGCGACCGCCGCGCGCTGGCACAGGCCGGGACGCACCATTTTCAACTCCTATGGCCCGACCGAAGCGACGGTGGTCGCCACCGTCGCGGTGGTCCTGCCGGACGCGCCGGTCAGCATCGGCGGCCCGATCGCCAATTATTCCTGCTATGTCGCCGACGAGGCCAATAATCTGCTCGAACGCGGCGTCGAGGGCGAATTGCTGATCGGCGGGCCGGGCGTGGCGCGCGGCTATCTCAAGCGCGAGGCGCTGACGGCGGAGAAGTTCATCGCCAATCCGTTCGACCGCACGGGCGCCGATCCGATCCTCTATCGCTCGGGCGACGCCGTGGCGATGCTGGCGGACGGCAACATCGCCTTTCGCGGACGCATCGACGATCAGGTCAAGATTCGCGGCTTTCGCGTCGAACTCGGCGAGATCGAATCGAAGCTCGCCGATTATCCCGGCGTCCATCAGGCGGCGGTGGTGCTGCGCCACGACGATGGTCTCGACCAGCTCGTCGCCTTCCTCGTCCCGGAGAAGGGCGAGACGCTCGATCCCAAGGCGATCCGCGCCGATCTGCGCGCCAGCTTGCCGGTCTACATGGTCCCGGCGCGCTATGAAACGCGCGATGCGCTGCCGCGTCTGTCATCGGGCAAGGTCAATCGCAACGCCCTCAAACAGGCGACGCTCACCGCCGCGGTTTCCGCCGAGGATCAGGAGGAGCCGCAAACCCCGACCGAAGCGCTGCTGCTCGACGCGGCGCAAAAGGTGCTGCCGCCGCAACCCATCCCCTTCGACGCCGATTTCTTCACCGATCTCGGCGGCCATTCGCTGCTGGCGGCGCGTTTCGTCTCGCTGGTGCGCCAGACCCCGTCGCTCGCGGGCGTCACCTTGCAGGACATGTATTCCGGGCGCTCCTTGCGCGCCATCGCTGCTTTGCTCGACGAAAAGGCGAGCCTGAGCGGCGCGCCCAAGGATCTGACGTTCGAGCCGCCGCCCCTGCTGCGGCGCTTCCTGTGCGGCCTCGCCCAGGCCGTCGTCGTGCCCTTTCTGCTGGCTCTGTCCACGGCCCAATGGCTCGGCATTTTCGTTTCCTACATGCTGCTGACCGACGCCGACGCCAGCATCTGGCGGGAAATCACCTCGCTGCTCGGCGTCTATGTCATCGTCAACATCCTTACCCTGATCCTTGCGATAGCGACCAAATGGCTCGTGATCGGCCGGTTCAAGCCGGGGCGCTATCCGCTTTGGGGCGTCTATTATTTCCGCTGGTGGCTGGTGCAGCGGATGCTCAACCTGACCCACCTCAAATGGCTCCAGGGGTCGCCGCTGATGCGCGTCTATTTTCAGGCGCTCGGCGCGAAGGTCGGCGACGACTGCAATATTTCCGAGGTCGAGATCGGCGCGATCGATCTCGTCTCGATCGGCGCGGGCACGACCATCGGGTCGAAGGTCAAATTGTCCAACGTCACTTTCGAGGGCGCGGAAATGATCGTCGGGCCGATCGACATCGGACCCGATTGCTGCGTCGGTTCGTCCTGCGTCCTCGAGGATCATGTCGTGCTGGAGGAGGGCGCCGAATTGCGCGACCTCACCGCGATCGCGCCGCATAACCGGGTCGCCGCCTGGGAAATATGGGATGGCTCGCCGGGCCGCTGCGTCGGTTCGGTGGACAAGGAAAGCTTGCGTCCCTTCGCCGAGGTCGGCCAGGCCAGGCATGGTTTCCAGACCTTCCTTTATGCGCTGTTGCTGCTGGCGATCCCGCCGGTCGGCCTGCTGCCGCTGTTCCCGGCCTTCTGGGTGTTCGACCGTATCGACGAAGCGCTCGGCCTCGCCGCGACCAGCCGGATGCTCTACATGGCCGCCATTCCGATCATGGCCTGGCCGACCTCCTTCGTCATGGTGCTGGTGACGGTGGCCTTCATCGCCGTGGTGCGCTGGACGGTGCTGCCGGTCGTGCGCGAGGGCTATTATTCGGTATTTTCGTGGTTCTACATGCGCAAATGGGCGGTGGCGCTGGCGGTCGAAGTGACGCTGGAGACGCTCTCCTCGCTTTATGCGACCGTCTATATGCGCGCCTGGTATCGCCTGATGGGCGCGAAGATCGGCAAGGATTCGGAGATTTCGACCAATCTCGCCGGACGCTACGATCTGGTCGAGATCGGCGAAAAGTGTTTCATCGCCGATGAGGTTATCCTCGGCGACGAGGAAATCCGGCGCGGCTGGATGAAGCTCGAAAAACTGAAAACCGGCTCCCGCGTGTTCATCGGCAATGACGGCGTGTTGCCGCCAGGGGCGATCGTCCCCGATGGCGCGCTGATCGGGATCAAATCCAAGCCGCCGGCCAATGACGAGATGTCGCCCGGCGACACCTGGTTCGGCTCGCCGCCGATCAAGTTGCCGGTGCGGCAGAAATTCGACGGCGGCGGTTCGACCTGGACCTACGAAGCGCCGAAATGGAAGAAATTCGCGCGCGCGGCTTTCGAGGCCGTCCATATTTCGCTGCCGACCATGCTGTTCATCACTTTCGGCACCTGGTCGATCGAATGGTTCGGCCCGTCCATGCTGGAGGGCGCCTATGGCCGGGTGTTCTGGATGTTCGTCGCCTCCTCGACGATGATCGCGGCGGCGATGACCCTGATCGTCATCGGCGTCAAATGGGCGACGATGGGCCGCTACGAGCCGATGACCAAGCCGATGTGGTCGTGGTGGGCGATGCGCACCGAGGCGGTGGCAGTGCTCTACTGGGGCCTCGCGGGAAAGGTGATGCTCGAACATTTGCGCGGCACGCCCTTCCTGCCCTGGCTATTGCGCCTGTTCGGCGCGAAATTCGGCAAGGGATGCGTGATCGACATGACCGACATCACCGAATTCGATTGCGTCGAAGTCGGCGATTTCTGCTGTCTCAATGCGCAATGCGCCTTGCAGACCCATCTCTACGAGGACCGGGTGATGAAGGTCGGGCGGGTGAAACTCGGCGACGGCGTCGTCGTCGGCGCCGGTTCGACCGTGCTCTATGATTCGCATGTCGGCGATTTTGCGCGGCTGGGGCCGCTGACCATCGTGATGAAGGGCGAATCCATCCCCGCCCATAGCGAATGGACCGGCGCTCCGGCCCAGCCGACTCGGCACGCCCAGGCGCGGGGCTGAAAACCAGTGGGCCGCGACCGGCCTTGCGACGGTCCCCCCCGGCGGGTAGTTTGAGGCGCACCAGAACAAGCCGGGCGGGAAAATGGCCAACCAGAATGAAGCCTTGCGCGTGTGGTTCCGCCTGGTCCGACTGAATACCCGCAGCCGTCTGGCGATCGCCAACCGGCTGCGCGCCCTCGATCTTTCGGTGCCGCAATGCGACGTGCTGACAACGCTGTCCGAACAGGAGGGCGTGTCGCAGCAGGATCTGGCGGCTCGGCTCTATGTCACCAAGGGCAATATTTCCGGTCTCATCGACCGGCTTGTCGCCGCCGGTCTGGTTGAGCGCCGGCCGCTGGAGGGCGACCGGCGCTCGCACGCCATCCATCTGACGCCGGCGGGGCGGGAATTGGCGAAACGCGGCATCGAGGCGCAGACGGCCTTCGTCGCCGAGACCTTCGGCCGCGTCGCGCCCGAAAGGCTCGCCTTGTTCGAAGACCTGCTGGTCGAATTGCGCGACCTCATCCGCAAGCAGAACGATGCCGCGCAACAGGGCGTCAAAGCTTGAGCGAGCCAACGCGAAAGGCCGGGTTCAAGGCTTTCGACGAAGAATTTTTCGCCGCCTCCGCCATCGACTGGCGTCACGGGCTGGGTCAGCGCAAGTTTTCCGCCCGCGAGTTGCTGGACGCGGTGTGGGAGCGCATCCTGCAACGCAATCCGGCGATCAACGCGCTGGCGGCCTATGATTTCGAGGCGGCGATGCGCGCGGCGGCGGTTGCCGACGCTCGTTTCGATCGTGGCGAGGCGCGGGCGCTCGAAGGCCTGCCGATCACCGTCAAGGACAGTTTCGAGACGCAAGGCCTGACGACGAGCTGCGGCGCGATGGAGTTGGCGGATCATCGACCGCGAAGCGACGCTCTCGCAGTGGCGCGGCTGCGCGCGGCGGGCGCCATCGTGCTGGCCAAGAGCAATGTTCCCCGGCTGACCGGCGATTTCCAGACCTACAGCGAACTTTACGGGGTCTCGGCCAATCCCTTCGATCTGTCGCGCTCGCCGGGCGGCTCCTCCGGCGGCGCGGCGGCGTCGGCGGCTTCCGGCTTCTGCGCCTTCGAACTGGCCTCGGACCTAGGCGGCTCGATCCGCTGGCCGGCCCATGCCTGCGGACTGTTCGGCCTGAAGACCTCCTGGGGCCAGATTCCGCTGTTTGGCCATATCCCGCCGCTTCCGGCGATGCGCCTGAAAAACCCTCCCGATCTCGCGGTGGCCGGGCCGCTGGCGCGCTCCAGCGGCGATCTCGATCTCGTGCTGTCGGTCGCCGCCGGGCCGTTGAATGCGCAAGGTCCGGCCTTTCTGCGCAAGGCGCGAAAAACACGGCCCGAAGACCTGCGGCTGGCCCTTTGGCTGGAGCCCGGTTTCGCCCCGGTCGACGCGGCGGTGGCGTACGGCGTCCTCATGGCGGCGGAGGCCTTGCGCAAGGCCGGCGCCCGCGTTGACGTCGCGGCGCGGCCGGCGTTTTCATTCAGGGAGGCGTTTGAAATCTACGCCTTCCTCAATTTCGCCATTGGTTTCGCCGGAACGCCGGCCGAGGCGCGGGAGGAGATCGCCGCGTGCGGCAAATTTTTCGACGCCGACGATCCCTCCTATCCGGCGATGCAGGCGCGCGCGGCGCGGCTCGACGCCGCCGTTTTCAGCCGGATGATGGAGCGGCGGACCGCGATCGACAAGGCTTTTGCCGCCTTTTTCGCGGAGTATGACGCTATCCTCTGCCCGCCCGCGCCCTGCGCCGCGATCCGTCACGATTTCACGCCGGATTTTTTCGCCAGGCGGCTGGAGACCAGCGCCGGCGCCTTGCCCTATTACGACCTCTTGAAATGGGCGAGCCTCGCCTCGCTCGCCCGTTTGCCGGCGGCGGTCGCGCCCGTCGGCCGCGATGCGTCGGGCCTGCCCTGTGGCGTGCAGATTCTCTGCGCCTTCGACGAGGACCGCAGCGCCGTCGCCATCGCCGCCCTGCTGGAAAAAGAGCTTGGCGGCTTTTGCGCCCCGCCGTCGCCTTGACGCCGCGGCCGCCTGGTTTCGCGCGATGAGGCGTTTCCGGGACAACGCCCGTAGGCTCGGGTTAACCTCCGCTTTACCTAAATCGCGCAAAGTCGGGTCAAGGGACTTACCTTTCGTCATTGGGGTAAATTCCGGGTTGGTTCCGTGTCGAGCGAGTTTCCATCATGAGCGAACAACACGTCATTCTCACGCCGGCGAAACCGCGCCGCCAGGACGCGCGCGATCTTCAGTCGCGGCTTTATCGTGAAATTGGCCTCGCGGCCGTGGCCTACGAGTTTTTCGCGCCCGAACGGGCGCCCGCCGAAGCCGGCGAAATGCGCTTCGAGCGCCCCGTAGCCACGATCCGGCGCGTCGGCGGCCAAGCTGCCTGAAGCCCCCGCCTGAAGCCTCCGCCGGCGGGGCGGCGGAACATCCGCCAGCCTCAGGCGGGCGTTCGCGTTCGCTCTTCCGGGAAGTCGAGCCGTCCCGCGCCAAATGCGGGAGGATGGCGGGTCACATGCCCATCAAGGTGATGACATGGGCTGCGACCGAGCGCGCCAGCCCGTCGAGATCATAGCCGCCTTCGAGCAGGGAGACGACCCTGCCGCCGCATTTGCGGTCGGCGACATCCATCAGCTTCGCCGTCGCCCAGGCGAAATCCGCCTCGACCAGATTGAGATTGGCCAGCGGGTCGCGGCGATGGGCGTCGAAACCGGCGGAAATAAGGATGAGATCGGGATTGAAATCCTGAATGCGCGGCAGGATGACGACTTCCATCGCCTCGCGGAAATGCGCGCCATCGTCGCCGGCGCTCAGCGGGGCGTTGACGATATTATTGTACTCGCCGCGCTCGCTCGTCGAACCGGTGCCGGGATAGAGCGGCATCTCATGGGTCGAGCTATACATCACATTGGGGTCCGACCAGAAGATATCCTGCGTGCCATTGCCGTGGTGAACGTCGAAATCCATGATGGCGACGCGTTGCGCGCCGTGAGCGGCCATGGCGTGGCGCGCCGCGACGGCGGCGTTGTTGAAGAAGCAGAAGCCCATCGGCGTCGCGCGTTCGGCATGATGGCCGGGCGGCCGCATGGCGACGAAGGCATTGTCGACGTCGCCGCGCATGACCTCGTCCACCGCCTGACAGGCGCCTCCGATGGCATGGAAAGCCGCATGCAATGTGCCGGGGCTCATGGTGGTGTCGCCGTCGAGCCGGGCGTAACCATCGCGCGGCGAAGTCTCTTCCAGGGCCTGGAGATAGGACTCCGGGTGAACGCGAAGCGCCTGATCGCGGACACCCAGTCCCGACTGTTCCCGGATCAGCGTCATGAATTTTTCATGTTCGAGGATGCGTTCGATGACGCGAACGCGATCCGGTCTTTCGGGATGGCCCGGTCCATTGTCATGCGCCAATCCAGACGGATGTGTAATCAAAAGCGTATTCAATTCAGGCCCATAAACTGAAGTCGCCCTGCCTCGTCGCCGGGTGAGGGCGCGCGGACAACAGCGGGTTCGACCGGAAAGCAAGATTTGATCGCCGGCATGACGGTTTCGCGTTGAACATCGCGCCATTCCTTCCGGCTGTCCAACAGAGTTTAAGGTTTACGTCTAAAGTCTAGCGGCAAATCCACGCCTTTTCAAGGAAGTGGCGAGGAAAATCCAGCCGAAAGCCGAGGGCGACTGGGCATGCAGGAATTTGTTCCGATTTGAGCTTTTTCCGCGATACTGTTGCACGCGAGCCACAAGCGCTGTTAATTTCAGGCCGACACCGGAAAGTCGGGATCCTTCGGCGTGACGCAAGGATCGTTTATGGTAAGTAAGGAGTGAATTTTGGCGCGGGCGGCGCAAAACTGGGGCGAAAAAATGAATTATCGGGCTATCGCGAGCATCGCGCTGGTTTCTGCGGCGCTGTCGGGGTGCGGCGTCACCGGCGCCAGCACTCCGGATCCGTCCTTGAACGCCAAGGACAAGGAATTCATGTCGCTCGCGCCCCAGGCCAACGTCGGCGGGGAATACGGGCGGTATATCGTCGAAGATCCCACCGGCGCGGCTCCGGGCACGATCACCGTCGATACGTACAGGAATTTCCTGTATTTTTCGCTGCCGAACAAGAAGGCGGTGCGCTATGGCGTCGCCACGGGCCGGGACGCCGCCGGCTGGACCGGCGAGGCGACGGTCGGCAAAATGGCGGAATGGCCGCGCTGGATGCCGCCCGCCGACATGCTGGAGCGCTGGCCGCATCTGAAGCCGACCGCCGAGGCGGGGGGCCTGCCCGGCGGTCCGGACAATCCGCTCGGTTCGCGCGCGCTTTACCTTTTCCAGGGCGACAAGGACACGATGTATCGCATCCATGGCACCAATGAGCCCGAGAAAATCGGCCAGAAAGTGTCGTCGGGCTGCATCCGCATGCGCGACATCGACGTGATCGATCTCTATAATCGCGTCCATATCGGCACCAGGGTCGTTGTGGCCGACAAGGCCTTCTGATCGTCGCATTCGATCCAAGTCCAAAAAAGCGCCCCTGAATTTCCGGGGGCGTTTTTTTGACCGCCGCCTGTCCGGCGCGCCGCGCAAGGCGGGGTCCCGCCAAGATTGACTTGCGTCGCCGCCGCGCCTAACAAGAACGGCCTGACGGTCCCCTCGGCATGAGGGGTTTCAAGGGAATGCGGCAGGGCTGGACGAGCCAGTCCTGAACCGCGCTGCCCCCGCAACTGTGAACGGGAAGCCGGACGCCACAAGCCACTGATCCGCGTGGGATCGGGAAGGCGGCGCGAGGCGCTTGACCCGTGAGCCAGGAGACCTGCCGTCGGCCAATACCAACGCGATGGGCGGGGCGCTCCCGTCGCGGTTCGGCGGCGGTCCTTTCCCCGGCCGGATGGCGATTTTTCGCCGCGCGTCCCCGATGGAGCGCGCACAATGGCCGGCAGAATTCCAGGACTCGCCCAAACGACCGGACTCGCCAAAATTCCCGTCACCATCGTCACGGGCTTCCTCGGCGCGGGCAAGACCACTTTGATCCGCCACGTTCTGGCGAACGCCGGCGGCCGCCGCCTCGCGCTGGTGATCAACGAATTCGGCGATGTCGGCGTCGATGGCGAAATCCTCAAGAATTGCGGCGTCGATTCCTGTCCCGAGGACAATATCGTCGAACTGGCCAATGGTTGCCTGTGCTGCACCGTCGCCGACGATTTCCTGCCCGCCATCGAGGGATTGCTGGCGCGCGAACCGCGCCCCGACCACATCCTGATCGAGACCTCCGGCCTCGCTTTGCCCAAGCCGCTGGTCAAAGCCTTCGACTGGCCTCAGATCCGCGCCCGGCTTACGGTGGACGGCGTGATCGCGGTGGTGGACGCCGCCGCCGTGGCGGAGGGACGTTTCGCCGACGACGAGGAAAAACTCGCCGCCCAGCGCGCGCGCGACCCCTCGCTCGATCACGACAATCCGCTCGAGGAGGTCTACGAGGATCAATTGCTCTGCGCCGACCTGATCCTGCTCAACAAGGTCGATCTCCTCTCCCCGGAGGCGCTGGAAAAAACCCGCGCCGAAATCGAGGCGCAAATTCCGCGCGCGATCAAGGTTCTGGCGACGCGCGAAGGCCGGCTCGACGTCAACGTGCTGCTCGGTCTCGCCGCCGCCGCCGAGGACGATCTTCTCGCCCGGCCGTCGCATCATGATGCGGAAGAGGGGCACGACCACGACGATTTCGAGACCTTCATCGTGGCGCTGGATTCGGTCGCCGACGCCGGCGCTCTGTCGGAAAAACTCGCGCGCGTGGCGCGCGAACATGACGTGCTGCGGATCAAGGGTTTCGCCGAAGTCGCGGGCAAGCCGATGCGTCTGCTGGTTCAGGGCGTCGGCGCGCGGTTCTCGCACCAGTTCGACCGGCCCTGGCGCGCCGGCGAGCCGCGCGGCGGCAAGCTGGTGGTGATCGGACAAAAAGGCTTCAATCGCGCAGCGATCGCCGCGGCGCTCTCGGCTTAAAATCATGCATCTCGTCCGCAACGACCGGCGATCTTTCGACGAGGCGGCGCAGGCCGTCGATCTCGAACAATCGCCTGCGGACATTGTCGCCTTGTCCTTTGCCGGCAGCGATCTGTCGCTGCTCGCCGCCGCCCATGACGGCGTTCGCCACCCGACCCTCCGGCTGGCGGCGCTGGAACGGCTCAAACATCCCTATTCGGTCGATCTTTATATCGAAAAGGTCTGCGCGCGCGCCAAAATCGTGCTGGTGCGGCTGCTCGGCGGCATGGATTACTGGCGCTATGGCGTCGAGGAAATCGCCGCCGCCGCCCGCAAACAGGGTTTCGCCCTGGCGATCGTTCCCGGCGACTTCATGGAGGATGAGCGGCTCGACCGGGCCTCGACCCTGCCGGTCGCGGATTTGCGTCAGATCTGGGCCTATTTCCGCGAAAGCGGGCCGGAGAATATCGCCGCCTGTCTCGATTTTCTGAGCGCCAGAATTTCAGGCTCCGGCGCGGCGGCGGCGCCGGAGCCGGTCGCCGTTTTCGGGCGTTACGCGCCTGCCTGTTTTCCGGCGGCCGAGGGCGCGGCGACGGCTCTGGCGCTGTTCTACCGCAGCGCCTATCTTGCCGGCGATTGCGCCCCGGTCTCGGCGCTCGCGGCGGCTCTGGCGCAAAAAAATCTTCGCGTCGAGAGTTTCTACGTGTCGAGCCTCAAGGACCCTGCCGCCTGCGCGCTGCTGGCGGAGAGCATCGCGGCGGAAAAGCCCGACGTCATTCTCAACGCCACGGCTTTTTCGGCGCGGCTCGATGGCGGCGCCGGCGTGCTCGACGCCGCCGACGCCGCCGTTCTGCAGGTGATTTTTTCCGGCGCCGAAATCGCGCAATGGCGGGAGTCCGGGCGCGGCCTTTCGGCGGCGGACCTCGCGATGAATGTGGTTCTGCCGGAAGTCGACGGGCGCATCGTCACGCGCGCCATTTCGTTCAAGGCGGCGCAAGAAAGGGACGAGGCGCTCGAATTCGCGCCGGCCCGCCACGAACCGGAAGACTCGCGGGTGGGTTTTGTCGCGGCGCTGGCCGCCAACTGGGCCGGGTTGCGGCGCAAGAGCAATGGTGAAAAAGCGCTGGCGCTGATTGTGTCGGATTATCCCGCCAGGGCCGGGCGCGCCGGCTACGCCATCGGCCTCGACACGCCGCAAAGCGCCGGCGCCATTCTTTCGCGCCTCGCCGCCGAGGGCTATGAGGTCGCGCCGCCGCCGGCGCCGGCCCAACTGATCGAACAATTGCAGGCCGACCCGTTGCGCGCGACGGTGACGACCGAGGCCTATCGCGCCTTTCTGAAAAAACTGCCTCGGGATTTCGTTGAAGATCTTCACGCGCAATGGGGCGAGCCGGAAGCGGATCGCGCGGTCGAAAACGGCGCCTTCCAGTTCCGCTATCTGCGGCTCGGCAGGATCGTCGTCGCGCTGCAACCCGATCGCGGCGCGGCGGAAAACCGCAGAAGCGATTATCACGATGGCGCGCTGGCGCCTCGCCACGGTTTTCTCGCCTTCTATATGTGGCTGCGCGAGGGCGAAAAAATCGACGCGCTGATTCACTGCGGCGCCCATGGCGCGCTGGAATGGCTGCCGGGCAAGAGCGTGGCGCTGGCGGCGGGTTGCGCGCCGGAAATCGCGCTCGGCCCGGTGCCGCTGGTCTATCCGTTCATCGTCAATAATCCCGGCGAGGCGGCGCAGGCCAAGCGCCGTTCCGCCGCCGTCATCGTCAGCCATCTCACGCCGCCGCTGGTCGCGGCGGGCGCGCATGGCGCGACGGCGGAAATCGAAGCGCTGTTCGACGAATATGCCCAGGCCCAGGGCCTCGATTCGCGCCGCGCGAAAATGCTCGCCGACCTGATTTTGCAGCGCGCCGAGGCCACAGGCCTGCTGCGGGAATGCGGCGCGCGCGAAGGTGAGGAGGCCTTGATCCAGCTCGACGCCTGGCTCTGCGATCTCAAGGAAATGCGCATCAATGACGGGCTGCATGTGTTCGGCCAGTCGCCGCGCGGCGCGTTGCGCGACGAATGGCTGGCGGCGCTCGGCGATGGGCAGGCTTCGAGCCTCGCCGCCTGCGGCGAGGCGGAAATGACGGCGCTTCTCCATGCGTTAAGCGGCAGGTTCGTCGAGCCCAGCCCCTCCGGCGCGCCGGGGCGCGCGCGCCTCGATGTGCTGCCGACGGGACGCAATCTTTTTTCCGTCGATCCGCGCGCCATTCCCACCCGTACGGCCTGGGACATCGGCCAGCGTCTCGCCGGGGACGTGATTGCGCGCTATGTGCAGGATCATGGCGACTGGCCGCGCCGCATCGTGCTCGATCTTTGGGGCAGCGCCTCGATGCGCACCGGCGGCGACGATCTGGCGCAGGCCTTCGCCCTGCTCGGCGCGCGTCCGGTCTGGGACGCCGCCTCGACGCGGATGAGCGGCTTTGAAATCCTGCCGCTGGCGGTGCTCGGGCGGCCGCGCGTCGACGTGACCCTTCGCATTTCCGGCCTGTTTCGCGATGTCTTTCCGCTTCAGATCGCGGCTTTCGACGCCGCCGTCCGCGCCGTAGCGGGTCTGGACGAAGCCCCCGACGACAATCCGCTGGTCGGGCAGGCCGAACCGCGCCGCATTTTCGGCGCGGGGCAGGGCACCTATGGCGTCGATCTGTCGGCGCGCCTCGCCGGCGCCAACTGGCGCGACCGCGACGAACTGGCGCAGAAATATCTCGCCGCCAGCGCGCAGGCTTTCGGGGCGGAAGGCGCGGCTCTGGCGCCGGCGCCCGGACCGCAGAATTTCGTCGAGCGGGTGCGCGCCGCCGACGCCTTCGTCCATGTCCAGGATCTCGCCGGGCAGGACATTCTCAACGCCGACGCCTTCGCTACCCATGAAGGCGGTTTCGCGGCGGCCGCCGCGATGCTGGGCGCCAGGCCAAGCCTTTTTCATGTCGATGCTACAGGCGACGGCGCGGCGAAAGTGCGCACCTTCAACGAGGAAATTTCGCGCGTCGTGCGGGCGCGGGCGACCAATCCGCGCTGGCTGCGCGGCATGATGCGCCATGGTCATGGCGGCGCGGCGGAAATCGCCGAGACGGTGGATAATCTGTTCGCCTTCGCCGCCCTGAGCGACGCGGTCGAGGGCAAGCATTTCGATCTGCTGTTCGACGCCGTTTGCGGCGACGACGAGGTGCGCGCCTTTCTCGAAGCGGAAAATCCGCGCGCCGCGCGGTCGATCGCCGAAAAATTCACCGAGGCCGAGCGGCGCGGCTTCTGGGCTTCGCGGCGCAATTCCACCGCCGCCATATTGGCGGGCATGAGGGGCGCGGCATGAGGAGCGTGCTATGAGTGAAATCACTGCCAAGGGCTGGTGTCCGGGCGCGCTGGCGCCGATGCTGAGCGGCGACGGCTATATTTTCCGGCTGCGGCTGACCAATGGCGTTCTGTCTTTCGAACGCGCGAAAACCTTCAGCCGTCTGGCGCGTCGCTTCGGCAATGGCGCCTTCGATCTTTCCGCGCGCGCCAACTTGCAGATGCGCGGCGTCGGCGCGCAAAACATCGCGCCGCTGCAACGCGAATTATCGGCGCTCGGCCTGCTCGACCCGGATGCGCGCGCCGAAGCCGTGCGCAATATCGTGCCGAGCCCGCTCGCCGGTTTCGATCCGACCGCCGTCATCGACGCGCGGCCTCTGGTTGTGGCGCTGGAGGCGCTGCTGTTGCGCGAAAAGGCCTTGCACGACCTGCCCGCGAAATTCGGTTTTTCCGTCGATGGCGGCGGCGCGCTGCCGCTTGCGGGAGTCGTGACCGACGTCGATTTCAAAGCCGTTTCGGGCGGCGCGGCGCCGCGTCTGCGCATCGCGCTCGGCGGCGTCGAGGCCGGCTGGGCGGCGCCCGAAAATATCGGCGCGGCGGCGGAAATTCTGGCGCGCAATTTTCTCGACCTTCGCCAAAATGACCGGCGCATGAGCGCGCTGGTCGCGCGCCTCGGCGTCGAGCCTTTGCTCGAAGGCTCATCCGCCGTCATTGCAAGAAGCGCCGACGACGAATCCATCGACGCCGCAGCCGGCGCGAGAGAGGGCGAGGCTGCGCCCTTCCGGAAAATCCTCGGCGCGCAGAATTGCGGCAAGCAGAATTTCACCGGCGCCGGTTTGCTGTTTGGCCGGATCGACGCCGACGCGCTTGAAGCCCTCGCCGAAGCGGCCAGGGAAAGCGGCGCCGCCGAATTGCGGCTCACGCCCTGGCGCGCCCTGCTCGCCGTCGGGCTTTCCTCGCAAAGCGCCAGGGCGCTGGCCGCGCGTCTCGAAAAAAACGGCTTCATTCTCGACGCCGGCGACCCGCGTCTGGTCTTTTCCGCCTGTCCGGGCGCGCCGGCCTGTCCCTCCGCGCTCGGCGACGTGCGCGCGCTCGCCCTCGCTCTGGCGCCCCATTGGCGCTCTGGCTCTGGCCGCGTTCATGTCTCGGGCTGCGCCAAGGGCTGCGCCCTGAATGCGCGCGCCGTGACCCTGGTGGCGGGCGAAGGCGGGTTTTCGCTTGTCCCAAATGGTTTTGCGCGCGATGAACCCGTGGCGCGGGGTCTCGATCTCGCCGCGTGCCAACAAGAACTGCACCGGATTTCTGCTGGAGCGCGCGTGTGAGCGGCAGCTACGACTATATTCGCGACGGCGCGGAAATTTACCGAAACTCCTTCGCCATCATCCGCAGCGAAGCCGATCTGGCGCGTTTCGACGCGCTGGAGGAGCGCGTCGCGGTGCGGATCATCCATGCCAGCGGCATGGTCGAAATCGCGCCGAAGCTTTATTTTTCACAAGGCGCCGCCAAGGCGGGAATCGAGGCGCTGGCCGCCGGGGCGGCAATTCTTTGCGACGCCAATATGGTCGCCCATGGCGTGACCCGCGCGCGACTGCCGAAAAACAACGACGTCATTTGTACTTTGACCGATCCGCGCGTCGCCGGTCTGGCGCGGGAGATGAACACCACGCGCACCGCCGCCGCGATGGAGTTCTGGCGCCCGCATCTGCAAGGCGCGGTGGTCGCTTTCGGCAATGCGCCGACGGCCTTGTTCCATCTCCTCGAAATGCTCGACGCCGGCGCGCCGCCGCCGGCCTTGATCCTCGCCATGCCGGTCGGGTTCGTTGGAGCGCGCGAATCCAAGGAGGCTGCGATCGCCGACGGGCGCGTGGGCGTAATCGCGATGCGCGGGCGAAAAGGCGGCAGCGCCATGGCCGCCGCCGCGATCAATGCGCTGGCGAGCGACAGGGAATGAGCGCGGGGCGTCTTTACGGCGTGGGGCTCGGCCCGGGCGATCCGGAACTCCTGACGGTGAAGGCGGTGCGGGTGATCGAGACGACCCCGGTCATCGCTTTTTTCGCCAAGGCGGGGCGGCGCGGCAACGCCCGCGCCATCGTCGATCGCTGGATTCCGGCGAGCGCCGAGGAAATGCCGCTTTATTATCCGGTGACGACGGAAATTCCGGTTGCCGATCCCGCCTATAATCGCCTGCTGGCGCAATTTTACCAACAGGCCGCCGAAGCCATCGCCGCCGAACTGTCCAACGGGCGCGACGTGGCGATCCTGAGCGAGGGCGATCCCTTGTTCTATGGCTCGTTCATGCATCTCTACATCCGGCTCAAGCCGCGTTTCGCCGTCACCGTGGTGCCAGGTGTCGCCGGCATGGCCGGGTGCTGGTCGGCGGCGGGCGAGGCCATGACCTGGGGCGACGATATTCTCACCGTCCTGCCAGGCTCCTTGCCGCCGGAAATTCTGGCGGAAAGACTTCGCCACACCGACGCCGCCGTGATCATGAAAATCGGCCAGAATTTTGCGAAAATCCGCGAGGTCCTGCGCCATAGCGGCCATTATGAGCGGGCGCTCTATGTCGAGCGCGGCACGATGGCGGGCGAGAAAATCATGGCGCTCAAGGACAAGCCGGACGATGTCGCGCCCTATTTCGCCATTATTCTGATCGCCGGGCAGGGCAGGCGGCCATGACCGGCCAATTATTCATCATTGGCCTTGGACCGGGCCCGGACTGCTGGCTGGTTCCGGAAGCGCGCGACGCGCTGGCGCAGGCCGACGCGTTGATCGGCTACCAGCCCTATACCGATCGCGTGCCGGCGCGCGCTGGGCTGGAGCGTTTTTCCTCCGACAACCGCGTGGAGCTGGACCGCGCCCGGCATGCTCTGGAACTTGCGCAGACCGGCCGCACGGTCGCGGTGGTTTCGGGCGGCGACGCCGGCGTGTTCGGCATGGCGGCGGCGATTTTCGAAGCGGTGGAAAACGGCGATCCCGCATGGCGCGCGCTCGATATTCGCGTCGTGCCGGGGATCAGCGCCGCGATGGCGGCGGCGGCGCGGCTCGGCGCTCCGCTGGGCCATGATTTCTGCGTGATGTCGCTGTCCGACAATTTGAAACCCTGGGAGGTGGTGGCCAAGCGCCTCGCCGCCGCCGCGCAGGCGGATTTCGTCATCGCGCTGTATAATCCTGCCTCGAAAGCGCGGCCGCGCCAGATCTTCGACGCCT
This sequence comes from uncultured Rhodoblastus sp., assembly GCF_903903185.1. Taxonomy (GTDB): domain Bacteria; phylum Pseudomonadota; class Alphaproteobacteria; order Rhizobiales; family Beijerinckiaceae; genus Rhodoblastus. The sequence goes on along the minus strand of NZ_CAIUXT010000098.1, from coordinate 60,222 downwards.
TCGATCTTCTGCGCGCGCACAGGGAGGGCGCGACCCCGGTCGCCTTCGCCCGCGCCATCGGGCGGCCGGACGAACGTATCCTCGTCACCGATCTGGCGCAGGCCGATCCCGGTCTCGTCGATATGGCGACGCTGGTGTTGATCGGCTCATCGGAAACACGGTTCATCGCAAGACCGAACAGCGATCCCTGGTTGCTGACGCCGCGAACCTATGGGGCGGGGCGATGAGCTTCGATCCAGCGCAGAACATCGTCGAGCTGGAAGACTTCGGCGGCATTGGCGCCCGGCGGGCGCGCGACCAGCACGACCTTGACGCCGAGCAGGCGCGCGGCGAGCAGTTTCGCCGATGTCGCTTCGCCGCCGCTGTTCTTGCTGACGAGAATTTCGATTCTTTCCTCGCGCATCAGAGCCAGCTCGTCTTGCAGGGCGAAGGGGCCGCGCGCCGGGACGAACCGTCGGTTGGGCAACAGGGCCAGTTCCGCCGGTTCGTCGATGGCGCGCACCAGATAAAAGTGCTGTGGCGCGGCGGCGAAGGCCGCGAGTTGCAGCCTCCCCTGGGTCAGGAACACCCGGCGCGGTTTTTCGCCGAGCGCGGCGACGGCCTCTTGCATATTGGCGACGTCAGTCCAGTCGTCGCCCTCGTCGGGCGTCCATGGCGGCCGGGAAAACACCAGCAGCGCAACGCCGGCCCGCGCGCTGGCCTCGCGCGCATGGGCCGACATTTGCGCGGCGAAAGGATGGGTGGCGTCGATCACGGCGTCGATCCTTTGCGCACCCAAAAACGAGAAAAGTCCGTCGACGCCGCCAAAGCCGCCGGTGCGGCTCGGAATGGGAGCGGGCAGGGGATTTTGCGTCCGCCCGGCCAGCGACAGCAGCGGGTCGATGTCGGGGCGCGCCGCCAGCGCCCGCGCCAACTGGCTCGCCTGCGTCGTGCCGCCGAGGATCAGAATACGCAAGCTTGTTCTCCCTGCGGATGGGCGCGATGAACGCGGCGTGGCTCACCCTCATCGGCATGGGCGAAGACGGGCGTGAAGGCCTGTCTCCTGCCGCAATCGAAGCGTTGGCGCAAGCGCGGCTGGTCGTCGGCGGCGCGCGGCATCTGCGCCTCGCGGCGCCGCTCGCGGGCGAGACGCTGGCCTGGCCTTCGCCGATGGAACAGGCCTATCCGCAAATTCTGGCGCGGCGCGGCGAAAAAGTCGTCGTGCTGGCGTCGGGCGATCCGTTCTTTTATGGCGTCGGCTCGGTGCTGGCGCAAAAAATTCCGGCGCAGGAAATGACCTGCCTGCCGGCGCCTTCGAGCTTCAGCCTGGTGGCGGCGCGGCTGGGCTGGGCGCAGCAGGATTGCGCGTTGATTTCGCTGCACGGACGTCCGCTGGAGCGAATCGTTCCGCTGTTGCAGGACGGCGCGAAGATCATAGCGCTTTCATGGGACGGGACGACGCCGCAGAAACTCTGCGACCTGCTGACGAAACGCGGTTTCGGCGCCTCGCGCCTCACCGTCTGCGAACATCTCGGCGGCGCGAATGAGCGCGTGCGGGCGACGCTGGCGCTGGATTTTTCGCTTGGCGAGGTCGAAGCTCTGAATACACTGGCGCTGGATCTGGCAGCTGCAAGCGACGCGCGGATCCTGCCGCGCGCGCCGGGCCTGCCCGACGCCTTTTTCGAACATGACGGCCAGATCACCAAGGCGGAAATCCGCGCCTTGACGCTGTCGGCGCTCGCGCCGCGGCGCGGCGAATTGCTGTGGGACATCGGCGCCGGCTCCGGCTCCGTGGCGATCGAATTCATGCTGGCCGACCCCGGCAATTCGGCCATCGCCATTGAACGCAATTCGGCCCGCGCGGAGCGCATCCGGCGCAATGCGCTGGCTTTGGGAACGCCGGCCTTGCGCGTGGTCGAGGGCCGGGCGCCCGAGGCGCTGCGCGGCCTGCCGCGCCCGCACAAGATTTTCATCGGCGGCGGCCCGACCGAGTCCGGCCTGATCGAGGCGGCGCTCGACGCGCTGGCGCGGGGCGGCAGGCTGGTGGTCAATGGCGTCACCCTTGAGACGCAAGGCCTGCTGGCAGCTCATCACCGGGCGCTTGGCGGCCAGTTGATTCAGGCGCAGATTGCGCGGGCGGAACGCGTCGGCGGCTTTTCCGCCTTCCGGCCGGCGCTGCCCATCGTGCAATGGATTTATGCAAAACCATGCTGAGCGAAATCGCCATCGGCGTCGGCTGCCGCAAGGGAGCAAGCGCGCAATCCATCGCGGCTTTGGCGCGCGAAATTCTGGCCGATGCGCCGGCCTTTTCGCGCGCGAAAATTTTTACCATCGGGCGTAAAAGCGACGAGCCGGGCCTGCATGAGGCCGCCGGGGCTTTGGGCCTCCCGCTGGTTTTCCTCGATGAGGCGGAATTTCTGGCGCGACAGGGCGAGTTCCTGTTGCGCGGCGCCTCGGCCTCGCCAAGGTCGCAGGCGCTGACCGGCCTCGCCAGCGTCGCCGAGGCGGCGGCGCTGATGGGCGGCGGGCATGAGGCGCGGCTGATCCTGCGCCGCCGCGCCGCCCATGGCGTCACCGCCGCGATCGCCGCGAACGGGGACACAGCATGAAAGTGCATTTCATCGGCGCCGGACCGGGCGCCGCCGATCTCATCACCTTGCGCGGACGCGACCTGCTTGCGCGCTGTCCGGTCTGTCTTTACGCCGGTTCGCTGGTGCCGAAGGAATTGCTGGCGCATTGCCCGCCCGGCGCCCGTCTCGTTGACACTGCGCCGATGACGCTCGACGAGATCGCCGTCGAATTTCTGCGCGCGCGCGACGCCAACGAGGATGTGGCGCGGCTGCATTCGGGCGACCTCTCGGTCTGGAGCGCGATGGGCGAGCAAGCGCGCCGGCTCGACGCCCTTGGAATTGATTATGACGTGACGCCAGGCGTGCCGGCCTTCGCCGCCGCCGCCGCCGCGCTGCGGCGCGAACTGACCCTGCCGGAAGTGGCGCAATCGCTGGTGCTGACCCGAACTTCGGGACGCGCCTCCTCGATGCCGGAAAAGGAAAAGCTCGCCGCCTTCGCCGCGACCGGCGCGACTTTGGCGATCCACCTGTCGATTCATGTGCTCGACAGAATCGTCGCCGAGTTGGAGCCCTTCTATGGCCCGGATTGCCCGATCGCGCTGGTTTTCCGGGCGTCGTGGCCGGACGAGCGCCTGCTTCAGGCGACGCTCTCGACCATCGGCGTATTGGCGCGAAAAGATCCGATGGAGCGCACCGCGCTGATTCTGGTCGGCCCGGCGCTGAGCGCGACGGATTTCCGTGAAAGCGCGCTTTACGATCCCGAGTACCGCCGCCGTTATCGCGGCGGTTTCGTCGGCGCCGATGGCGTGGTCAGGGACGAGGAATGATGGGGGCTCCCTGCAAGGACGGCGTTCTAGCCGTCAACCGCCCGAAACCCCGTGCGCGCCAGAAGGCCGCCGTCGCGGTTGAAAATCACGATTTCCAGTTCACAAGGCGCGCCGCGCAACAATTTCGCCGCCGTGCGCCAGGCGGCGTCGGCCACGCCGTCGCCGAGCGCGTGGCCCGCCGCTTCCGCGATCTCGAACGCATGTTTGGCCGAATTGGCCTCGCGGATCGCCGCCGCCGTCTCGCCCCCGGCCAGGTTCGCCAGAAAATCGAGATCGACCGAACCGCGTTTCGAATGGAGGTCGGCGAGGCCCTGCGCCAGTTTGGTCATCTTGGCCATGCCGCCGGCGACGACCACCCGGGCTACTGGATGCTGGCGCAGATATTTCAGCATGCCGCCGACGAAATCGCCCATGTCGATCAGGGCCTCGTCGGGCAGGCCGTGCAAAGCCTTGACGGCGGCCTCCGAGGTCGAGCCGGTGGCGCCGGCGATGGTTTTGAGACCGCAGGCGCGGGCGACGTCGATGCCCCGGTGGATCGAGGCGATCCAGGCGGCGCAGGAAAACGGCGTGACGATCCCGGTGGTGCCGAGAATCGACAGGCCGCCGACGATTCCGAGCCGCCCGTTGAGCGTGCGCTCTGCGATCTTTTCGCCGCCGGGAATGGAAATCTCGACACGGACGTCGGTTGCGCCGTTCTGGAGCGCGGCCTCGGCTTGAATCGCCTCGCGGATCATCTGGCGCGGTATCGGATTGATCGCCGGCTCGCCGACCGCCAGCGGCAGGCCGGGACGCGTCACCGTGCCGACGCCCTCGCCGGCGGCGAAAGTGACGCCTTCCCCCGGCGCGCCCAAGGTGACGCGGGCGACGACCAGCGCGCCATGGGTCACATCGGGGTCGTCGCCGGCGTCCTTGACGATGCCGGCGCGGCAAAAGCCGTCGCCCTTTTCCTGCAGGGCGAGGGCGAAGGCCGGATTCTGGCCGCCGGGCAGGCGGATGGCGACCGGATCGGGAAAGGCGGCGCCGATCAAACCGGCATAGGCGGCGCGCGCCGCCGCCGCCGCACAGGCGCCCGTGGTCCAGCCGCGCCGCAATGGGCTTTGTTCCATCCCGTCCATGCTCCTTGCTACCGCGTCGCGTCGCCCGGGCCAAAGGATTTTCTCGCATGAGCCTGCGCGGATTGCTCATCGCCGCGCCGCGCTCGGGCGGCGGCAAGACCACGGTGACGCTCGGGCTGATGCGCGCCTTCCGCCAGCGCGGCCTCAGCGTCGCCGGTCTGAAATCGGGGCCCGATTATATCGATCCCGCCTTTCATCGCGCGGCGCTCGGCCGTGACAGTTTCAATCTCGACAGCTGGGCGATGGAGCCCGGCCTCATCGGCGCGCTGGCGGGACTGGCGGCGCAAGACGCTTCGCTGGTGCTGGCGGAGGGCTCGATGGGCCTGTTCGACGGCGTTCCCGCAGCCATTGGGCGCAGCGGCGCTTCCGCCGATATCGCCGCCGCGCTCGGCCTGCCGGCGCTGCTGGTGCTCGACGCCTCGGGCCAGGCGCAGACCGCCGGGGCCGTCGCCAAGGGCTGTGCAACCTTCGATCCACGGGTGAAAATCGTCGGCGTGGCGCTGAACAAGATCGGCAGTCCGCGCCATCTGCTGCTGGCCCGCTCCGGCGTCGAGGCGGCGGGCCTGAAATTTGTGGGCGCCTTGCCGAAACAGGCGGAAATCGTGTTGCCGGAGCGTCATCTCGGTCTGGTCCAGGCCAGCGAGACGGCGGAGCTGGAGGCGCGGCTCGACGCTCTGGCGGCTTTTGTCGAAAATCATCTCGATCTCGACGCGATCCTGTCGCTGGCGGCGCCCATCGGCCTGCCAATGGGCGCGCCGCGCGCGCTGACGCCGCCGGGCCAGAACATCGCCATTGCGCGCGACGACGCTTTTTCCTTCCTCTATCCGCATCTTCTGGCCGACTGGCGGGCGCGCGGCGCGGAATTTTCGTTCTTCTCGCCGCTGGCCGACGAGCCGCCGCCGCAGGGCTGCGACGCCGCCTGGCTGCCGGGCGGCTATCCCGAGCTTCACGCCGGGCGCCTCGCCGGCGCCGCGCGCTTTCTCGGGGGCTTGCGACAATTCGCGCAAACCCGGCCGGTGCATGGCGAATGCGGCGGCTATATGGTGCTTGGCGAAAGCCTTACCGACGCCGAAGGGCAGGTTCACGCGATGGCCAAATTGCTGTCGGTCGAAACCTCTTTCGCCAAACGCCGCATGACGCTCGGCTATCGCGATGCGATTCTGCTGGCCGATTGCGCTCTGGGGCGCAAAGGGCAGAAATTGCGCGGCCATGAATTCCATTACGCCAGCATTGTCGCAATCGGCGCGGACCAGCCCATGGCGATGGCCGCCGACGCCTATGGCGGGGCGCCGGCGCCCTGCGGCTCGCGGCGCGGAAATGTCTCGGGCAGCTTTTTTCATTGCATCGCGGAGGTTTCATGAACAGGCCGGGGCCGGTGTTCGATGTCCATTTTCGCGCGGAGCTGGCGCAGCTGATGCGCTGGCGGCGCGATGTGCGGCGGTTTCGCGCCGATCCGGCGCCGGAGGAGCTGATCGACCATCTGCTCGATCTCGCCCAGCTCGCGCCTTCGGTCGGCAACAGCCAGCCGTGGCGGCTGATACGGGTCGAAAGCGCGGAAAAGCGCGCGGCGATCCGCGATAATTTCCTCGCCTGCAACGCGGAGGCGCTGGCGGAGCAACAAGGCGAGCGGGCCGCGCTTTACGCGCAGTTGAAACTGGCGGGTCTCGACAAGGCGCCGCTGCAGCTTGCGGTTTTCTGCGACCGCGCGACCACCCAAGGCTTTGGCCTTGGCACGCGCACCATGCCGGAAATGCTGGATTATTCCGTGGTCGGCATGATCAACATGCTCTGGCTGGCGGCGCGCGCGGCGGGGCTTGGCCTTGGCTGGATTTCGATCCTCGATCCGGAAAAGGTCCGCCTGGCGCTGGAGGCGCCAGAGTCTTTCAAGCTGATCGGCTTTCTTTGCCTCGGCTGGCCGGAGGAGGAGCATGTCGAGCCGGAACTCGCGCGCTGCGGCTGGCAGGATCGCACGGTTTTGGGGCGGCGGGTCCTGGTGGTGTGAAGGCCGTTCGTTGGCTGGGGCGCCGGGCCATTGCAAAAAAGGCCGCCCGGTCGGGGCGGCCTTTCCGGCGTCCGTGAGGACCTTGTATCAGGCGGCGACCTTCTTGCGCGAACGATAGCCGGCGAAGCCGAGAGCCGCAAAGCCCGACAGCATCAGCGCCCAGCTCGAAGGCTCCGGAACGGCCGTTCCGTCGAATTCGAACGCGACTCCCGTCGAACTCGCAGTGAAGCCGGTGAACGGCGTGCGGTCGTAAATGGTCACCCAGCGCGTGTTGGCGTTGTTTCCATTGGCCGTGAAGCCAAAAAATGCGCCTATCTGAGTGCCGGTGACGGAGTCGCCATTGCTCAACGTCAGGGTGTTATAATCGTCGGGCGAGCCCCAACGTATGACGAACGAATTGATGTTCTTACCCCAGCTGACGATCGCGTCCGAGCCGGGCGTCGCGAAAAGATAGTTGGTGGTGTCGCCGAGCGGCGCCAGATACTGATTTGTGACCGATCCATTCACCACGAAGCTGTTGGCGCCGGTGGTATTCCAGCTGATCGGTCCCGGATCCCAATATGAGTTGCCGGAATCGGGGCCGACGTAGTTGGAAGGGCGGGCAGGGTTATCGTTGAAAGTCCAGAGATTCCCGTTTCCTGGACCGAGAACAATAGCTGCGTTGGCGCTGGTGGCGAACATAAGCGTCACCAGTGCAGTTCCGAAAATGAATTTGTTCATGATCTCCCCCAATATTTAGGCCATTTTTGAGATCAACTTACGGTTAAGTTCAAGTTGTTCTCATCGCTAAAATTTACGTAGCGTCAGGTTGCAAGTCAATAACCGTATTTCTACGTAGGTGAGGTGACTAGAAACATTAAATTCATAACCAAATTTGACGCTATATCAATACAATGGAATTGAATCCTCACGTCGTCCCGCCTGAATCAGGTTTTTTCTCCAAGTATCTGTATTAGCGAAAAAATAACCAATACTTGCTATCGCTGGCCCTGACGGTGCGGCACGCACGCCGGGGCCGTTACGAAAAAAATTTCGCAGGAGAGGTTGATGAGTCGCTTTGCCGAGGGTTCAAATGAACGGCCCGCTCCGCTGCGGCGAAAAAATCATCGCCTCGCCGCCGCGCTTTCCGCCGCGCGGCTTTTGACGACGACGGGCCTCGTGGCTCTGTTGATCGGGCTGGGCTGGATTCTCGCGACCGGCGACGAAGCCGCGCTGACCCGCCTCATCGGCATGGTCTGAAACGCGGCGGCTCGACCGCGTGTCGCCATCGGCCGTGCTGTCATCCGCGTCAATAATATCGAGACGGATTTTTTCGGCTTCCGGCGTCTCGACCAAGACCGCGCCGATGGCTCAAGGCTGGAAAGCCTTCCCAGACCCAGGCTTGCGCGAGGGCGTCGCCAATGCGATGGGTCCGGACTTCGAATCACCGCGTATCAATGGCCATGATCCCTTGACGCCCGGTAGTGCCCTTTCCAATCCGATAGAACGGAAAGGCGGCTCTATTCGGTTGCTTTTTTAATCTTTTTCTTCACGCGAACCGGGGCCGCTTCGCGTGAAAACGCTCTAATCGGTCGCCAATCGGGTTATTCCATGGGCCGCATCTATTTCGACTATAACGCCACCGCGCCGCTGCGACCCGAAGCGCGGGCGGCGGCCGTGCAGGCGCTCGACGCCGGCAACGCCTCCAGCGTCCATCGGGAAGGGCGCGCGGCGCGGCAGTCGATCGAACTGGCGCGCGCCGCGCTGGCCGCTGCGCTTGGGACCCAAGCCGATCTCGTCGTCTTCGTCTCGGGGGCCACCGAGGCGGCCAACATGGCGCTTCGCCCCCAAACTTCCTCGAAAGCCTGCGACCTTTTGCTGATCGGCGGCGGCGAACACCCTTGCGTGGTTGCCGGACATGGTTTTGCGCCCGAAAAAGTCGAAATTGTCGCGCTCGACGCGCAGGGCCGGCTCGATCTCGAAATCTTGCGCGAAAAACTGGCCGAAAAGCGAGCTTTGTCCGAACAAATGCGCCCCATGCTCGCGCTGCAGGCGGTCAATAACGAGACCGGGGTGATTCAGCCGGTCGCGGAAGCGGCCGCCATGGTCCATGCGGCGGGCGGGCTCGTGGTCTGCGATGTGGTTCAGGCCTTCGGACGCGTCGAAACGAACTTCGCCGCCACCGGCGCCGATCTGTTGTTCCTGTCGAGCCACAAGCTCGGCGGGCCGAAAGGCGCCGGCGCCCTGGCTTTCGCCCGGCGCGAGCTTCTCCCCAAAACCCCGCTGATCCGTGGCGGCGGGCAGGAGCGCGGCTTTCGCGGCGGCACCGAAAATCCGGCGGCGCTGGCGGGTTTCGGCGCCGCCGTCGCCGCCAGTCTCGCCGGACGCGCGGCCGAGTCGCAGCGTTTGCGGGCCTTGCGCGACGATTTGCAGGCCGGCGTGCTGGAAATCGCGCCCGAAGCCGCCATATTCGGCGAAGGCGCGGCGCGCGTCGCCAATACTTTGGCTTTCGCCCTGCCGGGTCTGGCCGCCGAGACCTTGGTTGCGGCTTTCGATGTCGAGGGCGTGGCCTTGTCTTCGGGCTCGGCCTGTTCCTCCGGCAAGGTGGCGCCCTCGACCGTGCTCGCCTCGATGGGCGTTTCCGCGGGGCTGGCGCGTTCGGCGTTGAGAATCAGCATGGGCTGGAAGACGGACGACGAAGAGGTGGTGCGTTTTCTGCAAATATTGGCTAGAGTGCGGGAGAGAATGCGAAGCCGGCTGGCGAATTCAGCCTGAAACGCCTCGACATGGACTCAACCAGCGGCCCTTGAAACCGCGTTAGGTGAGGAGAATTGAAAATGGCGGCTGTCCAGGAGACTGTCGACAAGGTGAAGACGCTTGACGTCGAAGCCTATAAATACGGGTTTTCCACCGATATTGCATCGGACAAGGCGCCGAAGGGGCTGAACGAGGACATCGTCCGCTTCATTTCGGCGAAAAAGAACGAGCCGGACTGGCTCACCCAATGGCGGCTCGACGCCTTTCGCCGCTGGCTGACCATGGTCGAGCCGACCTGGGCGCGGGTGCATCATTCCCCGATCGATTATCAGGATCTCTATTATTATTCGGCGCCGAAAACCGCCGAGGGTCCGAGGTCGCTCGAAGACGTCGATCCCGAACTGCTCCGGGTTTATGAAAAGCTCGGCATTCCCTTGCGCGAGCAAGAGGTGCTGGCCGGCGTCCAGGAACGCCGGGTCGCGGTCGATGCGGTTTTCGATTCGGTTTCCGTCGTCACCACCTTCAAGGAAGAACTGGGACGGGCCGGGGTGATCTTCTGCCCGATTTCGGAAGCCGTGCACACCCATCCCGAACTGGTGAAGAAATATCTCGGCTCGGTCGTGCCGGTGACCGATAATTTTTTCGCCACCTTGAACTCGGCGGTGTTTTCCGACGGCTCCTTCGTCTATGTGCCGCCCGGCGTGCGCTGCCCGATGGAGCTTTCGACCTATTTCCGCATCAACGAGAAGAACACCGGCCAGTTCGAGCGCACCCTGATCATCGCCGACAAGGGTTCCTACGTCTCCTATCTCGAAGGCTGCACGGCGCCGCAACGCGACGAGAACCAGTTGCACGCCGCCGTGGTCGAGTTGATAGCGCTGGAAGACGCCGAAATCAAATATTCCACGGTGCAGAACTGGTATCCGGGCGATGCCGAGGGCAAGGGCGGCATTTTCAACTTCGTCACCAAGCGCGGCGATTGCCGCGGCGACCGTTCGAAAATATCCTGGACCCAGGTCGAGACCGGCTCGGCCATCACCTGGAAATATCCCTCCTGCATCTTGCGCGGCGAGTCCTCGCGTGGAGAATTCTATTCGATCGCCATTTCCAACGGCTATCAGCAGGTCGATTCCGGCACCAAGATGCTGCATCTGGGCGCCAACACGTCGAGCCGCGTGATCTCCAAGGGCATCGCCGCCGGCCATTCGCAGAACACCTATCGCGGCCAGATTTCGGCGCATCGCAAGGCCGCCAATGCGCGCAATTTCACCCAATGCGACTCGCTGCTGATCGGTAATAAATGCGGCGCGCATACCGTGCCCTATATCGAGGCGAAAAACGCGACCGCGACTTTCGAGCATGAGGCGACGACGTCGAAAATCTCCGACGACCAGTTGTTTTACGTCATGCAGCGCGGGCTTTCGGCGGAAGAGGCGACGGCGCTGATCGTCAATGGCTTCGTCCGGGACGTGTTGCAGCAATTGCCGATGGAATTCGCGGTCGAGGCGCAAAAGCTCATCGCCATTTCGCTCGAAGGCAGCGTCGGCTGAACGCGCCGACGCCGCGCGCCCCCTTTTTTCAAGGCTCAAGTCCATGCTCGAAATTGAAAACCTCCACGTTTCCGTCGCCGGCAAGAAAATCCTCGACGGGCTTTCGCTGTCCGTGCCGGCGGGGCAGGTCGCCGCGATCATGGGGCCCAACGGCTCCGGCAAATCGACTTTGTCCTATGTCATCGCCGGACGGGCCGACTACGACGTCACCGAGGGCTCGATCAGGCTCGGCGGCGTCGATCTGCTCGACAAGACGGCGGCCGAACGCGCGGCGCTCGGGCTGTTTCTGGTGTTTCAATATCCGCTCGAAATTCCCGGCGTCGCCACCATGACGTTTCTCAAGGCCGCGCTCAACGCCCAGCGCAAAATGCGCGACGAGGCCGAGATGGCGATTCCCGATTTCATGAAGCGCGTGCGCGAGGCCGCGGCCCGGCTGAACATCCCGCAGGACATGCTCAAGCGTCCGGTCAATCTCGGTTTCTCCGGCGGCGAAAAGAAGCGCATGGAAATCCTGCAGATGGCGCTGCTGGAGCCGCGTTTCGCCATTCTCGACGAACTCGATTCCGGCCTCGATATCGACGCGCTGCGCATCTGCGCCGATGGCGTCAATGCGTTGCGCTCGAAGGAGCGCAGCCTTCTGGTGATCACCCATTACCAGCGCCTGCTCGACTATATCGTTCCCGACGTGGTGCATGTGATGTCGGAGGGAAAAATCGTCCGCAGCGGCGGTCCGGAACTGGCGCTGGAGCTCGAAAAAAGCGGCTATGCCGATTACGCCAGCGAGGCGGCGTAATGGGCGCGCCGCTGAAAAACCCTACACAGGCCGAGCAGGATTTTTTGCGCGAATTTGCGCTGTTGCTCGACAAGGCGCCGGGCGACGCGGCGGAAAGGCAGGCGGCTTTCGACCGCTTCGCCCGCGCCGGCCTGCCGAGCCGCCGGGTCGAATCCTGGCATTACAGCGACCTGCGCGTCAAATTGCGGCAGGCGTCGCCTTTGGCCGAACCGCCCGATCACGTTTCGCTCGATTACGCTCGCGCCGAGCTTGAAAAAGTCGCGGCGCCCGGCGCCTTGAAACTGGTGTCGATCGACGGCTTTTTCGCGCCCGATTTGTCGGATGATTTTTCCCGTGTCGCGGGCGTCGAAATCCGCCCGCTCGCCGCGCTGTCGAACGATCGCGCCACCCTGGCTTTGCAGGCCGACGATCCGCTGCTCGATCTCAACGGTGCTTTTTCGCCCGGCGGGTTGACCATTGAAATCGCCGCCGGGATTTCATTGGAAAAGCCAATCGAGATCGTCGCGCTTTGCGGCGCCAATGGCGGGCGCAGCCGTTTTTCGCGCGTTCATGTCGTGCTGGGCGAGGGCGCGCGGGCCAGCCTGATTGAGACCCGCGCTGAGGGCTTCGGCGGCTTTGGCGACAGCGCGCTGTTGCTGTCGCTCGGCAAGGCGGCGGAACTCGATTACGCCTGCCGCTCGCGCGACAGCGCAACCGTGGATGTGCAAACTTGCGTCGTTTCGCTCGAAGCCGGCGCGCGCCTGTGCGCCACGGCGCTGGTTGCCGGGGCGGCTTTTCTGCGCCGCCAGCTGTTTGTGACCTGCGCCGGCGAAAAAGCTGAATTGCATCTGTCCGCTGCCAGCATGCTGACAGGGCAGGAGCATGCAGATATAACGCTGGTCGTGACGCATCAAGCGCCCGCCTGCCTGAGCCGCGAGACGTTCAAATTTGTCCTCGCGGAACAGGCTGAAGGCGTGTTCCAGGGCAAGATCGTGGTGCCGCCGCAGGCGCAGAAAACCGATGGCAAGATGGTGTGCCGCGGCCTGTTGCTGTCCGACGACGCCAGTTTGCAGGCGAAGCCGGAGCTGGAAATTTTCGCCGACGACGTCGCCTGCGGCCATGGCGCCGCCTGCGGCAAGCTCGACGCCAATCAGTTGTTCTATATGGAATCGCGCGGCATTCCGCGCCCCGAGGCCCAGGCCATTCTGATCCAGGCTTTCGCGGCGGAAGCCTTCGACATTCTGCGCGATGAAAGCTTGCGCGATCTGCTCAATGCCGATCTCGCGGCGCTATTGCAAACCGGGGCCTTCGCATGAACCACCAAAGCAAGATCAGCGCTTACGATGTGGCGGCGATCCGGGCCGATTTCCCCATTCTGTCAGAACGACCCTATGGCAAGCAGCTGGTCTATCTCGACAACGCCGCCTCGGCGCAGAAGCCGCGCGCGGTCATCGAGCGCATGGATCAGGTCTATGAACATGGCTACGCCAATGTCCATCGCGGCCTGCACTATCTCGCCAACGCCGCCACCGACGCATTCGAAGCGGCGCGCGAAAAAATGCGCGCCTTCCTCAACGCGTCCTCGACCGACGAAATCATTTTCACGCGCGGCGCCACCGAGGCAATGAACCTCGTCGCCGCGTCTTTCGGCCTTGCCCATATCGAGGAGGGCGACGAGATTCTGCTCTCGGTGATGGAGCATCATTCCAATATCGTGCCCTGGCATTTCCTGCGCGAGCGCAAGGGCGCCGTGATCAAATGGGTCGATGTCGAGGAAGACGGCTCCTTTTCGCTCGAAGCCTTCGCCGCCGCGCTGACCGAAAAGACCAAAATCGTCGCCATCACCCATATGTCCAATGTTCTGGGCACGGTCACGCCGATCAAGGAAATCGTGCGTCTGGCGCATGAGCGCGGAATTCCGGTGATGGTCGACGGAACGCAGGGCGCGGTCCATTGCGATGTCGATGTGCGCGATCTCGATGTCGATTTTTATGCCGTCACCGGCCACAAGCTCTATGGCCCGACCGGCATTGGCGCGCTTTACGGCAAGCGGGAATGGCTGGAGCGCCTGCCGCCCTATGCCGGCGGCGGCGAAATGATCGAGACGGTGAGTTTCGACACGGTGACCTATGGGGTTCCGCCGCACCGCTTCGAGGCGGGGACGCCGCCGATTGTCGAGGCGATCGGCCTTGGCGCGGCGCTCGATTATATCGAGAAGATCGGCCGCCCGGCGATTAACGCCCATGAGGCCGAGCTTGGCGCCTATGCGGCAAAGCGCCTCGCCGAAGTCCCCGGCATCACGCTGTTCGGGACCGCGCCAGGCAAGGGCGCATTGTTCTCTTTCAATATCGCAGGCGCGCATGCCCATGACATCGCCACGGTGATCGACCGCTCCGGCGTCGCGGTGCGCGCCGGAACCCATTGCGCCCAGCCGCTGCTGTCGCGCTTTGGCGTCACCTCGACTTGCCGCGCCTCCTTCGCGCTCTATAACACGCGCGAGGAAGCCGACGCCCTGGTCGCGGCGCTCAAGCGCGCGGCCGATCTTTTCTCCTGACCGGATGAACGCCATGAACGAACACAAGGCGCCCGAAAGTGAATTGCAGCCCAACCGCCCGGACTTCGCGGGCGAGGAAACCATGGCGCCGGAAGAACTGGCGCGGCTCACCGACGACATCGTCGCCGCGCTGAAAACCGTCTATGACCCGGAGATCCCGGCCGATATCTACGAACTCGGCCTGATCTACCGCGTCGATATCGACGACAGCCATTTCGTCGCCATCGACATGACCCTGACCGCGCCCGGCTGTCCGGTGGCCGGGGAAATGCCGGTCTGGGTCGAGAACGCCGTCGCCGCCGTGCCGGGAATAGCCGGCGTCGAGGTGAAAATGGTGTTCGATCCGCCATGGGACCAGAGCCGGATGTCGGACGAGGCGCGCGCGGCGCTGGATATGTGGTGAAGGTTTTGAGGCTGAAACCGGCTTGCGGTCATGCTATATCGATGGCCAGCGAGTTTTGAGATGCATCCAGCCATTCTCGACAAAAAGCCGGAAATTGTCGCCGCCTGCCAGAAATATGGCGTGGCGAGATTGGACATTTTCGGTTCGGCGGCGCGAGGGCGGGATTTCGACCCGCTAAGCGGCGATGCCGATTTTCTCGTCGATTTCCCGCCCGCTTCGGGTCAAGACCATTTTCTCGACCTCAAAGAGGCGTTCGAGAAAATTCTCGGTCGCCCGATCGATCTTGTCGATCGCAAGGCCGTCGAGTCGAGCCGCAATTATTTGCGCCGCCGTCATATCCTCGCCGAGGCGGAACCGGTTTGTGTGGCGTGACGACGCGCTGGTTCTCGACATTGTTCTCGCGTCGAAGGACGCGCGCGATTTCGCAGGGGATATGGACTTTCCCGCTTTTCTCGGCAGTCGGCTGCATCAGAATGCCGTGATCCGCGCGCTGGAAATCATCGGCGAGGCGGCGGGAAAGTTGTCGGTCGCTTCCCGGAAATTCCATGGCGCGAGATCGTCAATATGCGTCACAGGCTGATCCACGCCTATGCCGATATCCGGCTGGACATCGTTTGGGATGTGGTTCAGAAGCGCCTGCCTCAGCTGATCGAGAGGCTGGAGCCGCTCGTTCCGCCCGAAACCTGAACTGCGCGCGGGTAGGCCGGTCTATTTCCCCGCGCGCCGATAAAGCCCGGTGAACGACACATTCGCCCCGCCGCATTGGCCATTGTCCTGCACGAACAGCGAATCCCCGGCGAGCGCCAGGCGGACGCGGCAGCCGAAGGAATCGGGCTTGCTCGGATCGACGTCCTTGTCGGCGAATGTCGCCTGGCCGTCGGCCAGAACCAGCGGGCCGGAAAATTCGCCGAGATTGACCCCGCCGCGCTTGACGCGGTCGGGATCGAGCGCGCCATAGGTCGCGGACCCCTGCGCCTTGAGAACGCCGCCGGTATTTATGATCTTGATTTCGGCCTCGACGCGCGTCCAGTCGCCGCTCCAGTCGGCTGGATTGACCGAAACCTTTGCCGGGGCCAAGGCAATGGCGGGTAGCCAGCCCGAACGCGCGCTTTTCGCGGTCCAGTAATCGGCGCAGACGAATTCGTCGAGCCGCCGCCCGATCACCACCAGATCGCGGGCGACCAGAAAGGCCTTGTCGCGGCAGCCGGGCTCGACCGAAGGGCAGCGGATATCGAGGTCGCCGTTGCGCACGAAAGCGACACGTGGCGCGTCGGCCGCGATCTGGCCGATGCGCAACGTCGGGCCGTCGGAAAAATTCGCGCCGCCGCAGAAGCGGTCGTCGGCCTGAGCCGACGCGACGCAAAAAGCCAGAGCAGCGAGGGAAAAGATCAGATGGCGCATAAAATCATTCCTTCTTGCCGAATTCCGCGACGCCGCCATGCGCCGCCGACCAGGGAGCTGGATCGCGCAGGAATTTTTCCACCTCGTCCAGCGTCGCATCGGGCAGGTAATGCGTCTCGCGCGCGACCCTGAGCACGTCCCACCAGGTGGTGAGCTGGTGCAACGCGATGCCTTCCCTGCGCAATTCCGCGCGCGCCTGCGGGAAAATATCATAGAAAAAGAAAACAAAGGTGTGATCGCATTTCTGGCCCGCCTCGCGGATGGCGTTGCAGAAATTCACCTTTGAAGCCCCGTCGGTGGCCAGATCCTCGACCAGCAGGGTGCGGGCGCCCTCAAGCACCTCGCCCTCGATGCGGGCGTTGCGTCCAAAACCCTTCGGCTTCTTGCGCACATATTGCATCGGCAAGGCGAGGCGATCGGAAATCCAGGCGGCGAAGGGAATGCCCGCCGTTTCGCCGCCGGCGATGATGTCGAGTCTCTCATAGCCGATCTCGCGCTGGATGGTTTTCACCGCGAAATCGAGCAATACGTTGCGCAGGCGCGGGAAGGCGATCAGCTTGCGCATGTCGGTATAGACCGGGCTGGCCCAGCCGGAGGTAAAAATGAACGGTTTTTCGGCATTGAACAGCACCGCGCCGACTTCCAGCAACATTTTGGCGGTTTCTTCGGCGATCAGCTGTTTTTCGAGGGCGGCGGGGGAGCGGTCGGACATCGGTTTTTCTCGTTTTTCGGACGGCCAGATTTGGCCTCTTTGCGCGCGCGCGTCAATTGCCCCGCCCGCCCTTGCTCATGCGCGCGAGAAGGGCCAAAAAGGCGCATGACCGATCTTTTCGCCAGCGCCGGGCTGGAGCGGGACGCGCCGCGCCCGCTTGCAGAAAAACTGCGCCCGCAAAACCTCGGCGAGGTCGCCGGACAGGACCATCTGCTCGGCGCCAATGGCGCGCTGACCCGGCAGATCGCTTCGGGCGCGCTCGGCAGCCTGATCTTCTGGGGACCGCCGGGAACCGGCAAGACCACGGTCGCCCGCCTGCTGGCGTTTGAAACCAAGCTGCATTTCGTGCAGGTTTCGGCGATTTTCTCGGGCGTCGCGGAACTGAAAAAAATCTTCGACGAGGCGCGCGGACGGCAAAAAATTGGCCAGGGAACGCTGCTGTTCATCGACGAAATCCATCGCTTCAACCGCGCCCAGCAGGACTCGTTTCTGCCGGTGATGGAGGATGGCGCCATCACCCTGATCGGCGCGACCACGGAAAATCCGTCCTTCGAACTCAATGCGGCGCTGTTGTCGCGCGCCCGGGTGATGACCTTTCACAGCCTCGACGACGCCGCGCTCGAAAAGCTGCTGTTGCGCGCCGAGGAAGCGGAGAAAAAGCCACTGCCGCTCGATGCGGAAGCGCGCGAAGCTTTGATCCGCATGGCCGATGGCGACGGGCGCGCCGCCTTGACCCTGGTCGAGGAGATTTTTCGCGCCGCGCGGGCGGGCGAGGTTTTCGACACCAGGGGGCTATCCGAGGTCGCGCAGCGCCGGGCGCCGATCTACGACAAGGGACAGGAGGGCCATTACAACCTCATCAGCGCCCTGCATAAAACGGTGCGCGGCTCGGACCCCGACGCGGCGCTCTATTATCTGGCGCGGATGTTCGACGCCGGCGAAGACCCCCTGTTCATCGCGCGGCGCGTGGTGCGCATGGCGGTGGAGGATATCGGCCTCGCCGACCCGCAGGCGCTCGTCGTCGCCAACGCCGCCAAGGACGCCTTCGATTTTCTCGGGAGCCCGGAAGGCGAACTGGCCATTGCGCAAGCCGTGATCTATTGCGCCTGCGCGCCCAAATCCAACGCCGCCTATTCGGCCTACAAGGCGGCGATGCGCCTCGCCCGCGAGCGCGGCTCGCTCATGCCGCCCAAGGTCATTTTGAACGCGCCGACCAAATTGATGAAATCCGAAGGCTATGGCTCGGGCTATGCCTATGACCACGATCTGCCCGACGCTTTTTCCGGCCAGGACTACTGGCCTGAAGTGCTTGGACGGCAGAAATTTTACCAGCCGGTCGAACGCGGTTTCGAGCGCGAGATTTCCAAACGGCTGGATTATTGGGAAAAGCTGCGCAAGGAGCGGGGCGGGGGCTGATGCAAATGGTTTGATGACGCGAATGCCCTTTTCGCGCTATTCATCCTCGATGCAAGCCTATCTTCTCGTGTTTTTCGGCGCCGGGCTCGGCGGCTGCCTGCGTCATACGGTCAATCTCCTCGCGGCGCGCGCCTTGGGGACCCATTTTCCGTGGGGCACATTCCTGATCAATGTCTCCGGTTCGCTGGTCATGGGCCTGATCGCCGGCTTTCTCGCCTTTCGCGCCAACGAGGCCTGGACGCCGCATGTGCGCCTGTTCACGCTGACCGGCATTTTGGGCGGCTACACCACTTTTTCCGCCTTTTCGCTCGATGCGGCCCTGCTCTTCGAGCGCGGCGACCTAGGGCTCTGCGCGGCCTATGTCGGCGGCTCGGTCGCTCTGGCGCTGGCCGGGGTGTTTGGCGGACTGGCTTTGATGAGGGCTTTGACATGACGCGGATGCGGACCGGCCCTGCCAAGGGACTTTCAAGAACCGGAACTTCAAGAACGGCGGGCGAGGGCAAGGGGCGCGCCGCCGGTCCCCGGTCGCGCGCGACCGGCGCCGACAAGGGCTTTGGAGCTAAATCCGCCGCGCCCAAGGCGAAGCAATTTTTCGCCGCGCGTCCGAAAAAGGCGCGCGCCGAGGACGACGGTTTCGACCCGGTCAAGGCGGCGCGCCTCGTGCGCGAAGCGAGCGAAAAGTTCAACGCCGCCGAGGCCAGGGAGACCCCCGCGCCGGCGACGGACAAGGAAACCTCGGCGGTGCAAATCCTGCTCGTCACCGAGGACGAGGACGGCATGCGGATCGACCGCTGGTTCAAGCGGCGCATCCCGACGCTTTCGCTGTCGCATCTGGCGAAAATCTGCCGCAAGGGCGAGGTCCGCCTCAGCGGCAAGCGCGTCGAGACCTCTACCCGCGTCGTCGCCGGGGCCAATGTGCGGGTGCCGCCGCTCAGTGTCGAGGGGGTGAAGGCGCCCTCCGTCAAAAAAGCGGTGTTTTCCGAGGCCGACGCCCGCGCCATTCGCGATATGACCTTGCTCGACGACCGCGACCTGATGGTGCTCAACAAGCCTTTCGGCCTCGCCGTGCAGGGCGGTTCGGGCACCAAGGTCCATCTCGACGGGATGCTGGCCTCGCTGGCCAACGAGCGCGGCGACCGCCCGGTGCTGGTGCATCGACTCGACCGCGACACAACCGGCGTTTTATTGATTGCGAAAACGCGGAAGATGGCCGCCGATCTCGGCGAGATTTTCCGCTCGCGGCAGGCGCAAAAAATTTACTGGGCGCTGGTCGAGGGCGTGCCGCGTCCCGCGCAGGGGCGCATTTCGCTCTATCTCGCAAAGGGCGAGGGAATGGGGGATAACCGCGCGCACCGCCCGAAAGGCAAGCAAGCGCCGGAAGAGCGGCGCGACATCGAGAAAATGCGCGTCGCCAGGCATGGCGAGGCCGACGCCCAGCATTCGGTCACCTATTACGCCATTGTCGACAAACTGGCGCCGCGTTTGGCGTGGCTGTCGATGAAACCCTTGACCGGTCGCACCCATCAATTGCGCGCCCATGCGGAAGCCATTGGCTGCCCGATCGTCGGCGATCCGAAATACGGCCACACACTTGAGGATTCCTATCGCCGCGCCGATCCGAACCAGAACCTGCCGACCGGGGTGGAGAACAAGCTGCACCTGCTCGCGCGCCGGCTGATCCTGCCGCATCCCAAAGGCGGCGTGCTCGACGTGACCGCGCCGCTGCCGCCGCATATGAAAAAATCATGGGACTTGTTCGGCTTCGACGCCAGCCAGTATGACCCGATCATGGACGCGCCCGAAGAATAGGGGGCGTTCAAAGCGGGGCGAGATCGTTGAACTATTAACTGTTTTAGGAGAGGGCGTCGAAGGCCTCACGCCGCGCAGGCGAGAAAACCCTGGCGCAATTCGTCCTGTTTGAGGCGCCGGCCGATGAAGACGATGCGGCTGTTGCGCTTTTCCTCCGGCTTCCATTCGCGTTGCAGATCGCCGTCGAGAATCATGTGGACGCCCTGGAAGACATAGCGCTTCGGCTCGTCGGGGAAGGCGAGGATGCCCTTGGAGCGCAGAATGTCGGGGCCGTCGCGCAGCACGATTTCGTTGATC
The DNA here is from genome assembly GCF_903903185.1 of uncultured Rhodoblastus sp. Taxonomy (GTDB): domain Bacteria; phylum Pseudomonadota; class Alphaproteobacteria; order Rhizobiales; family Beijerinckiaceae; genus Rhodoblastus. The sequence goes on along the minus strand of NZ_CAIUXT010000098.1, from coordinate 40,079 downwards.
CACGGCAGGAAAAGATCGGGATCGACCGGGCCGTCGATGACGATGGAGACGGATTGCATCTCCTCGTCATGCAGGATTTTCGGCGCATGATCGTGGTGCTCGTGGCCGTGATGGGCATGGTCATGATCATGATCATGATGGTCGTGGCCGCAATCGGGGGCGCAAGTCTCGTCGTGCTTGTGATCGTCGTGCTTGTGCTCATGACCCTTGTGCTCATGATCGTGGCCATGATGCTCATGGCCATGATGGTCGTGGTCGTGCTCCTCCTCGACCTCCAGAAAATCCGGCTCGATTTCGAGAATGCGGTCGAGATCGAAGGCGTTGCGGCCGAGCACCGCGTCGAGCGCGATGTCGCAGCGCGTGGTCCGGTGCAGCTTGGCGTAGGGGTTGATGCCGCGAATGCGCGCCTCGACTTCTTCGAGTTCGGCGGCCGAAACCAGATCGACCTTGTTGAGCAGGATGACGTCGGCGAAGGCGATCTGGTTTTTCGCTTCCGGCGCGTCCTTGAGCCGGGCGGCCAGCCATTTGGCGTCGGCGACGGTGACGATGGCGTCGAGTCGCGCATCCTTGGCGACGTCGGCGTCGACGAAAAAGGTCTGGGCGACGGGCGCCGGGTCGGCGAGGCCGGTGGTTTCGACCAGAATGGCGTCGAACTTGCCTTTCCGGCGCATCAGCCCCTCTATGATGCGGATCAGGTCGCCGCGCACGGTGCAGCAGATGCAGCCGTTGTTCATCTCGAACACTTCCTCGTCGGCGTCGACGACGAGATCGTTGTCGATGCCGATTTCGCCGAATTCATTGACGATCACCGCGAATTTCCGGCCATGGTCCTCGGTCAGGATGCGGTTGAGCAAAGTGGTTTTGCCCGCGCCGAGATAGCCGGTGAGGACGGTGACGGGGATTTTTTCGTCGGACATGAGGGCTCCGGGTGTTCAATGCGTGGGCGGAACGAGCGCCTTTTTCAACTCGCTTATATTATGTTCCATCATCGCAATGTAAGTGGCGGCGGGGCCGTCGGGCTTTGAAAGCTGGTCGGAAAACAGGGTTCCGCCGATTTTCGCGCCGGATTCCCTGGCGATACGCTGCATCAGCCGGGGATCGGAGATGTTTTCCAGAAACACCGCGGGGGCCTTTTCCCGCCGGATCTGATCGATCAGCTTCGCCACGTCGCGCGCCGAAGGCTCGGACTCGGTCGAAAGCCCTTGCGCCGCAATGAAGGCGAGGCCGTAAGCCTGGCCGAAATAGCCGAACGCGTCATGGGTGGTGACGATGCGGCGGTTTTGCGCCGGAATCGCCTCGATCGCTGCGCGGACCTGCGCTTCCGTCGCGTCGAGTTTCGCGTCGAATTCGGCGGCGCGGGCTTCAAAAACTGCGGCGTCGGCGGGATCGGCGGCGACCAGTCCGGCTAAAATATTGGCGACATAGATTCTGGCGTTGGCGATGCTCTGCCAGGCATGGGGATCGACGCCCTTCTCACCGCTTTCCGCATCGCCTGCGCGCGGCGTCACGCCCTGGCTTGCGACCACAACCGGCGCATGGGCGCCCGACGCCGCGATCAGCCGCTCCATCCATCCTTCGAGCGCAAAACCGTTGACGACGATGAGCTTCGCCCTGGCGAGGCTTTGCGCGTCGGCGGGGCTGGGCTGGTAGACATGGACGTCGCCCTGCGGCCCGACCAGACTTTTGACCTCGACCCTGTCGCCGCCGATCTGGCCGACCAGATCGGCCAGAATCGAAAAACTCGCCACCACCGCGATTTTCTGCGGCGGCGACGGTTCCGCGCATGGCGCGCCGGCGCCTAGGACTGCGGCCAACAAACTGGCCAAAGCGAACAGGCTTTTCAGACGCATGGGAGCCACTTATCCTGCCGGCTGCGGAACAGGCTTTGCCGTCCCGGAATAGAACCGTATATTATAACATCCGTCAAGGGAACAAGAATGGCCGCACCATCGGCGCCCGCGCGATTGAACGACATGCAGACCCGCATCCGCGACCTGCTCGCCGGCGCCGACAAGCCGCTGTCGGCCTATGACGTCATCGACGCGCTGCGCGGGCAGGGCCGTCTGGCGCCGCCGACGGTCTATCGCGCCTTGCAGAAACTGATCGACGAGGGGCTGGCGCATCGGCTGGAGACGCGCAACGCCTATGTCGCCTGCCATACGGCCTGCGGCGACGGGCCTGTTCACGCCCACCGGGCCGGGTTCATGATCTGCCGCGCCTGCGGCAGGGCGGAGGAATTTTCCGACGCCGAAGTCGAGGTTTTGTTGGCGCGGACCGCCGCGCGGCAAAATTTTGCCTTCGAGCGCGTGGCGATCGAGATTCAGGGGCTTTGCGCCGATTGCGCCGCTATCGCCTGATCACCCTTCGAGATGGGTGCGCGGCGCGATTCTGCGTAAAAACCCGCCCGAAGGACCGGCGATCAGCGAGAAGGCGTAAAGCGCGCCGCAGGCCAGAATGATCAGCGGGCCGGAGGGCAGGCTGTAGTAATAGGACGCCAGCAGCCCGGCATAACAGCCGATACACCCCAATAAAGCCGCGATCAAAATCATGCCGGTGATGGTGTTGCTCCAAAGCCTTGCGGAGATGGCGGGCAGCATCATCACCCCCACCGCCAGCAAAGTGCCGAGCGCCTGAAAACCGGCGACGAGATTGAGCGCAACAAGGGCGAGAAAGGCGGCATGGGTCCAGGCGCCGGCGCCGCTGACCGAGGCGAGAAAGCCCGGATCGAGCGTCTCCATCACCAGCGGCCGGTAGATCGCGGCCAGTCCGGCGAGCGTCAGGCTGGAGATGCAGGCGAGCAGAATTAATGTGGCGTTGTCGAGCGCCAGCACGCTGCCGAACAGGATATGCAAGAGATCGACATTGGAGCCCCGCGCCGACACGATGGTGACGCCGAGCGCCAGCGACAGCAGATAAAACGCCGCCAGCGAGGCGTCTTCGCGCAACACGGTGGTTCGCGCGATCGCGCCGGAGCCGATCGCCACCGCGAAACCGGCGACTACGCCGCCAAGCGTCATCGCCGGCAGCGACAGGCCGGCGATCAGGTAGCCGATGGCGGCGCCGGGCAGGATGGCATGGGCCATGGCGTCGCCCGACAGCGCCATGCGCCGCAGAATCAGGAACACGCCGAGCGGCGCCCCCGCCAAAGCCAGCGCGAAGGCGCCGACCAGAGCGCGGCGCATGAATTCATAATCGACGAAGGGGGCGACCAGCAGGGCGTATAACATACGCCCATTTACCCTGTGCGCGCGGCGCTGTCATGTCGCGCATGACCATGTCGCCGCCGGCCTCGTCGTCCGACCCGCTTCGGCGGCGGGAAAATCCCGGGCCGGCGCTTTTCCCGCTGGTCAATCGCCGCCGGAAGGCTTAACCCGCGCGAAGGGCAAGCAGGAGCGGGAAATGACGGAAACGCGCGACGCCAATGGCGCATTGCTGAACGAGGGCGACAATGTCACCGTTATCAAGGACCTCAAGGTCAAGGGCTCGTCGATCGTGCTCAAGCGCGGAACGGTGGTGCGCGGCATTCGCCTGACCGACGACCCCGAGGAAATCGAAGGCCGCACCGAAAAGGTCAAGGGGTTGGTGCTGAAAACCTGCTTCCTGAAGAAGGCCTGACCGGCGCGCGCTTTAAGCTGTTGCTTATTGCGTCAGATGGGCCGAGGCCACGGCCATGCCGAACATCGCCTGCATGGCGGCGTTGATATCGGCCGGCGTCGAAGCAGTGAAAAAGAATCCCGGCGAGGCGCAGGTTTGCAGGCTGGGCGGGATGTGCGGGATATTGGCGTTGGCGTAGCCGTCCTCGTTTCCCCAGATGGTGGTCGGATTGGGAATCGGCACATAGGGCACGTAAAGCACGGCCAAGGTGATGCCGCGATTCTTGATCGTCGTGCAGTTGGCGGTATTGAGTGTGGTGGCGCTGTTGCTGCCGGACCAGCTGCCATTATTGGCCTGAACCTGGCTGTCCTGCGCGCCGTCGGTCACCAGGAAGACGAAGGGTTTCGGCGTGCTCGAACTGGAGCCGTTGCCGACCGTGGCGATCAGGCCGTTGACCGAGGGCAGGGCGTTTTCGAAATGGGTGCCGCCCGAACCCAGCGCGCTCGAACCATTGCCATTGTCGATCAGCGCCGTGAGGCCGGCGGCGGCCGTACTGACGGTCGAGAGGCTCGTCGTCAGCGGCTGGTAGGACTGCATCCAGCGCACGAAGGGAAAAAGGCCGATGCTGAACTGGTTTTGCAGGGTCTGCGTCGCCGTCGCGGTCGCGATCAATTGCTGCACCGCGTAGGCGACGGCGTCGAGCCGCAACTGGATGCAATTGCTCTGGCCCGGCTGCGGGCAATAGGAGACCGGCGCGCCGGCGCCGCCGGCGGTGCGGCTCAGGTTGTAGCCCTGGCACCAGGTGGTGGCGCCATGCACGTCCTGGCAGGCCTTGTAGGCGGTGAAATGGCAGGCGATGGTGCAGCCGCCGGGATAGAGGTTCAGATAATCGGGATTGATCGCGGCGAGCCGGTTGATTTCGCTCGTCGTCGAGGGAATCCCCATCGAGGCGGAGACGTCGAGCAGAAGATAGAAGCTCAGATAGCTCGGCAGGGTCATCGAGGCGGCGGCGGAGCCCGTGAAGCTCATCTGATTTACATGGGCGAGTCCGCCGAACAGATTGGGCGAGTTCGCCTGATAGGAAATCGTGACATTGATGGTCTGGCCGCTCGACGTCACGCCGATCGTCGGCGCCTGGGTCAGGTTGGCGTAGGAGGCGCCGGCATTGGCGACGAAGGCCCTTTGCGCCGCCGCCTGGCCGTCGGTCGCCATCTGCGCGATCGTGAGGTTGCTGGCGTAATCGGATTGCGCCTGGGCGAGCGCGGCGAGCGCCGCCGCATCGGCGGCGGTATTGAGCGCGTTCTTCTGGCCCACCGCCCGTCCGTAATCGAGCGTCAGGCCGACCAGCAGAAACATCGCCAGCGACGAAAGCGCGAAAAGAATCGCCACCGAACCCGACTGCTCTTGAAACAGGGCTTTGATGCGGCGAACAAGCCTCTCTGCTCCCATGACGGGAAACTCCATGAAACTTCGGCGGGACGAAGGTTTCGCCCGGGCGGTCGAGCCTCCCTCCGCTCCGAGGCTAAAGGCCATGCGTGGAAAGTCTGCGAAACCAAAGCTTCGAATTCGAGCAACGCCGGTAATGTTTCTGGCGCCTCTCGCCTTCGCGAAGCTTGCGGGCGGCGGCGACAGGCGCCCTTGCTCTTGAGGCTTCGCTTGCGATTCTGCCGACTGGCAATCGACTCCAGGGGATTGGACATCGCCTCTTTGTGGCCCCACATTGCGGTTAACGATTCGCTGTTCGTTCACCTGAAGGCGCCCCTTTGTCCGATCCCTTTTCGCTGGCCGAAGATTTTCGCGGCGACGACGATTTATCCCACGCCGGTCCGCGCGCGGGAGGTCTGGCGGCGCGCGCGCTCGATCTGGCGCGCCCGAAGCCGGACTGGCTGACGGCGCTCAATCCCGAGCAGCGCGAGGCGGTGGAGGCGCTGGACGGCCCGGTTCTGGTGCTGGCCGGGGCCGGAACCGGCAAGACGCGGGTGCTGACCTCGCGGATCGCCCATATTCTGGCGCAGGGGCGCGCGCGGCCTTATGAAATTCTCGCCGTCACCTTCACCAACAAGGCGGCGCGTGAAATGAAGCAGCGCATAGCCGTCCTGATCGGCCCCGGCGCCGAGGGCATGTCCTGGCTCGGCACTTTTCACGCCATTGCCGCCAAGATCCTGCGTCGCCACGCCGAACTGGTTGGTCTCAAGAGCAATTTCACCATTCTCGACGCCGATGACCAGATTCGCCTGCTCAAACAGGCGCTGAAGGCGGAAAATATCGACGACAAGCGCTGGACCGCGCGCAGCCTGGCCTATCTGATCGACAACTGGAAAAATCGCGGCCTCGACCCGAAACATGTGCCGCCGGGCGAGGCGCAGGCTTTCGCCAATGGCAAGGGCGGGGCGCTTTACGCGCTTTATCAGGAGCGGCTCAAGATCCTCAACGCCGCCGATTTCGGCGATCTGCTGCTCGAATCGCTGCGGCTGCTGCGCGAAAACCGGGATGTGCTGCGCGAATTCCAGAACCGCTTCAAATATATATTGGTGGACGAATATCAGGACACCAATGCGGCGCAATATCTGTGGCTGCGCCTGCTGGCGCAACGCAGCGACCCCTCGGCTTTGCAGAACCTCTGCTGCGTCGGCGACGACGACCAGTCGATCTATGGCTGGCGCGGCGCCGATGTCGATAATATTCTGCGTTTCGAGAAGGATTTTCCCGGCGCCAGGGTGATCCGGCTGGAGCGCAATTACCGCTCGACCGGCCATATTCTCGCCGCCGCCTCGCATCTTATCGCCAGGAACCGCGACCGGCTCGGCAAGACCCTGTTCACCGATGGCGAACTGGGCGAAAGGCCGAGCGTCGCCGGCGTCTGGGATTCGGAGGAGGAGGCTCGCGTCGTCGGAGAGGAAATCGAGCAATTGCAGCGGCAGGGCCATTCGCTCGACGAGGTCGCCATTCTGGTGCGCGCCTCGTTCCAGATGCGCGAATTCGAGGAGCGCTTCATCACCCTCGGCTTGCCGTACAAGGTGATCGGCGGGCCGCGCTTTTACGAGCGGCTCGAAATCCGCGACGCCCTCGCCTATCTGCGCTGCGTCGCGCAATCCGCCGACGATCTCGCCTTCGAGCGCATCGTCAATACGCCCAAACGAGGCCTGGGCGAAAGCACCTTGCAGGTGGTGCATGAATTCGCCCGCCTGCGCCAGATTCCGCTGATGCAGGCGGCCCGCGCGCTGGTCGAGACCGAGGAGTTGCGGCCCAAGCCGCGCGGCGCCTTGCGCGCCCTGCTCGCCGATTTCGCGCGCTGGACGGCGGAAATCGAGCACAAGCCGCATCATGAGCTGGCCGAGCAGATTCTGGAGGAATCCGGCTATACCGACTTCTGGAAACAGGAGAAGACGGCGGAGGCCGAGGGCAGGCTGGAAAACCTGAAGGAACTGGTGCGCTCGATGGAGGAGTTTCCCGATCTCGGCGCCTTTCTCGAACATATTTCGCTGGTCATGGACGTCGACAACAAGGACGCCGGCGAGCGCGTCTCGATCATGACCCTGCACGGCGCCAAAGGTCTGGAGTTCGACACGGTTTTCCTGCCCGGCTGGGAGGAGGGACTGTTTCCGCACCAGCGTTCGCTCGACGAGAGTGGCCGCGCCGGGCTGGAGGAAGAGCGCCGCCTCGCCTATGTCGGCGTGACGCGGGCGCGCCTTCGGGCGAAAATCATCTTCGCCAGCAACCGCCGCATCCATGGGCTGTGGCAGACCACCATGCCCTCGCGTTTCATCGACGACCTGCCGGCGGATCATGTCCAGCTGGTCGAAAACGCCCGCAGCGGCTCCGATTACGGCGGCTACGCCCAGTCGCGCTTCGCCAATATGGATTCCTTCGGTTCGAAATACGAGACGCCGGGCTGGAAGCGCGCGCAGCAGCGGGCGGGCGAGGCCCCGGCGAAAAAGCCGCCGACCATCGATGGCGAGGTTGTGGGCCGCGCCGACGGCGCAAGCGGATTTGCCGCGGGAGCGCGGGTGTTTCACCTCAAGTTCGGACCCGGAACCGTGGCGGCGGTCGATGGCGCCAAGCTCACCATCGATTTCGACAAGGCGGGCCGCAAACTGGTGCTCGATTCCTTTGTCGAGCGGCGCGACTGATTTTGCGGGCGCGGACCTTCACCGCACATGCGACAGCGGCAGGGCCGGGAACGGCCGCCAGCGCGGCGCGTTTTACTTTCCCGCCGCCTTTTCGCGGCAAACTTGCAGCAGATGCACGCGCAGGGCGGAGGACAGATTGGCGGCGCCGCGTTTCCGGTCGATGTCGGCGGCAAGAGCCGCAACCGTGACGCCTTGTTGGCGCGCGAGCTCGCGCAGGACATCCCAGAACGCCGTTTCGAGCGATATGCTGGTGCGATGCCCGGCGATGACCAGCGAATGTTTGCGCATCTGGCCGGGGTCGGGGTCCGCTACAGCCAATTCCGATCCGATAGAACGGAAAAGGGGCTCTGGTTGCTTGTTTTCAAGCGTTTTCTTCACGCGAACCGGGTCCACTTCGCTTTGAAACGCAACAGGCCTTTTCAGGCGCCTTCATCGGTCTTTTTCGCCGTCGAGCCGGTGGCCGTCGAGAGTCTTTTCGGCCCGCGCCTTGGAGTTTTCAGCCCCTGTCCGCTCGGCTTTGCTCAATCCGTGGCGGACGCGGTTTTCCGCCGCCAATGCCGCATCGGCGAGACGCTCCCGCGCTTTTCTGACCCGACGGAGATTGACGATTTCGCCCATGATTTCAAGGCTTTTTGCGGAAGGCGTCGATCGACACGACTTTCGATTCTTCGGCCGACTGCGGCGCCGCCTTGTCGCTGGCCTGCCCTTTGGCGGACGGCTTGTCCTTGATCGCGGGAGGCTTTTCGGCCGAGGCGGTCCTGGTTGCGGCTCCGGGACCCGGCAAGGCGGCCGGACCCCTGCCCGGGATCAAGTCGGGCTCCGAACCGGCGCCGCGCAATTTCGGCTTGCCCGATTCCGGCGGGCGCTGCGGATTGGCGACCGGGCCAAGAATGGCCTCTTCGTCGCCCTCGTCGAATTCGTCCGATTCCTCGCCCTGCGCCTCGAACTTCAGGCCGAATTGCACCGAGGGGTCGTAGAACCCGGAAACGGCGTCAAAAGGCACGTGCAGGCGCTCCGGCACGTTCTTGAAATGCAGGCCGACTTCGAAAAAACCATCCTCCACCTTCAGATCCCAGAACTGGTATTGCAGGATGATGGTCATTTCTTCGGGATATTGCTCGCGCAGCCGGGGCGACATTTTGACGCCGGGCGCCGGAGTGCGAAAGGTGATGTAGAAATGATGCTCGCCCGGCAAGCCGTCGCGCGCCGCGTCCGCGAGGACCTTGCGGACCACGCTGCGCAAAGCATCCTGCACCTGAAGATCATATCGAATCAGATCTGTCGACATAGGCGGCGTCAATTCCATCGGGCCGCCGGACGGCATTGATTTCTGCGTCCGGCCGCTTGCGCCGGAGCGGGCCGGCAAATGAAGTGGAGGCTTCTGTTGCCAGGCGCCTCCTGACCCCGCCTTAAAGTGCAACCCCTAAGGACTTAAGTTCGGTACCAGAACCGCATTACGCGGCGACGGCCACCGGAGCATAGTTGTCATTGGCAACTATAGGTTTGACCCCGATAACGGCGGTATCATGCCGGGCAAAAGTAGATCCTTTACACCCTCGTCGATCCTGTTTCGCCCCCGCCGCAACCCGATCCCTTGCGTTTTGCACGCGACGGGTTCGGGCTGGGGTGGAGGCGCCGGGTACCGCCCCCGGGTCCGAAAGGCTTATTCCGATAACCATTTATCGCCATAGCCGTCGTGAGACGGCAAATCGAATATAGTGAAGGCCGGGCGCCGGCGAAAGGGGATTTATCAAAATCTCGCGCCGGCCCTTGTTCTCGCGGTTGACCTGGATCAATCTGAAGCGTCGAGACTCGCGAAAAGGCGGGCGGGCGTCCCTTGCCGACGCGGCGAGGAAGTCCAGGCCGGATGCGACCTGTCGCTTTCGGAGAAACAAGAAGATCAAGGCTTGGGGAAGCGCCATGCAGCAGAACGCCAGTCCGCCGGCGACGGAGGAGGCCGAGCGCCTTGCGCGCCGCACCGTCGTTATCCGTAAATTGCAGAAGGACGATATTTTCAATTCGCTGGTCGAGGGCTGGAGCGACCTCAAGCGCGCGCCGTCCTATGGCCTGACCATCGGAGCGCTGCATGCTTTGGCCGGCTGGCTGGCGATCTTTTTCTCCCAGCTTTCGGGGATGCACTATTTCACCTATCCCTTCCTCACCGGCATAGCGCTGGTGGCGCCGTTCATGGCTTCGGCGCTTTACGAGGTCAGCCGGCGGCTGGAAAGCGGCGAGCCGCTTTCGTGGGGCGCGATTCTGGCTTCGGTCAAGGCGGGCGGGGGACGCGATCTCGGCTGGATGGCGCTGGTGACGCTGTTCGCCTTCATCCTGTGGGTGGATTATGCATTTTTCCTCTATCTGATTTTTTATGGCGCCCACATGCCCGATCCCGCCGAGTTCATGCGCGAGGCGATATCGACGCAAAAAGGCATTATTTTCATTCTGGTCGGCAATCTCGTCGGGGGGCTGATCGCTTTCACGATTTTTTCGGTGACGGTCGTCTCCTTTCCCTTGCTGCTCGACCGCGATGTCGATTTCGTCACCGCGATGATTTCCTCGGTGCGGGCGGTCAAGACCAATCTCTGGCAGATGCTGGCCTGGGCTTTCATCATCGCCTTGTTCCTGGCTGTCGGCCTGTTGTCGGGCCTGCTCGGCCTGATCGTGATCCTGCCCCTGCTTGGCCACGCCTCCTGGCATGTCTATCGCAAGCTGGTGGAGGCCTAGCGTCGATGGCGATTCGCTTGAATCGCGATCGACTCTGGATTTCCCTGTTTGCGCAACGTTTTTGCGAAAAACCGGCCTCCCCTTTTTCGCACATTGCTCTTGGGCGCCGGCGCCATTATCGATGGACGAATCGCTGGCCGACAAGCGCCGGTCTATTGGAGCGCCGACCGGATGCGGAACCGCCACCCCGAATATCAGTATCTGGATCTGCTCAAGCAGGTTCTCGAGCGCGGCGATCGGCGGATCGATCGGACCGGCGTGGGCACGCTGTCCATTTTCGGCGCCATGACGCGTTTCGACGTCGGCTCCGAGGCGCCCATTCTGACCACCAAACGAGTTTACTGGAAAACCGCCGTCAAGGAGATGCTGTGGTTTCTGACCGGCAAGACCAACATCCAGGATCTTTTGAAGGAGAATGTTCGAATCTGGTCGGATTGGCCGCTCGCGCGCTACCGCAAGGAGACCGGCGAAGACGTCAGCCAGCAGGTTTTCGAGCAGCGCATCGTCGAGGATGACGCCTTCGCCAGGCGCTGGGGCGATCTCGGTCCGGTTTACGGCAAGCAATGGCGTCGCTGGCAAGGCCCCGACGGTCGCGAATATGATCAGATCGCGGGCGTCATTGACGCCTTGCGCAACAATCCGTCGAGCCGGCGCATCCTGTTTCACGGCTGGAATGTCGCCGAAATCGATTCGATGGCGCTTCCGCCCTGCCATATGGTCTATCAATTCCACGTCAGCAACGGGCGGCTCTCCTGCATGCTTCTGCAGCGCTCGGTCGATCTGTTTCTGGGCTGCGCCTTCAATTGGGCGGCGACCGTCGCCTTGCAAGCGATGATTGCGCAGCAATGCGACCTGGAGCTTGGCGATTTCGTCTGGGTCGGCGGCGACGTTCATCTTTATCTGAACCATCTGGATCAGGCCCGGCTGCAACTTTCCCGCGAACCCCGGCCTTTCCCGAAACTGATCCTCCGGCGGCGCGCCTCCGGCATCGATGATTATCGGATCGACGATTTCGAAGTCGAGGGATATGACCCGCATCCGCCTATCGCGGCAGAGGTCGCCGTCTGAAATTCATTCGGCGGGCGCCGCCGAGAGCGCAGGGGTCCGGCGTCGGTTCAGCCAGCCCTGAAGACGGTCGATATAAAGATAGACCACCGGCGTGGTGTAGAGCGTCAGCGCCTGGCTCACGAGCAGGCCGCCGACGATGGCGATGCCGAGCGGTTTTCGCATTTCTGCGCCCTCGCCCGAGCCGATCGCCAGCGGCAGGGCGCCGAGCAGGGCGACCATCGTGGTCATCAGGATCGGGCGGAAGCGCAGGTCGCAGGCCTCGCGGATGGCGGCCTCGGCGGAGAGATGGCGGCTGCGTCGCGCGTCAATGGCGAAATCGATCAGGATGATGGCGTTTTTCTTGACGATGCCGATCAGCAGCAACACGCCGATCATCGCGATGATGCTCAGGTCCGTGTTGAAGGCCATCAGCGCCAGCACCGCGCCGACGCCTGCCGACGGCAAGGTGGAGATGATGGTCAACGGGTGGAAGAAGCTCTCGTAGAGCATGCCGAGGATGATATAGACCGCCGCCAGCGCCGCCGCGATCAGGATCGGCTCATTGGCCAGCGCCTCTTGATAGCCGGCGGCGCTGCCGGAAAAGGCGCCGTGAATCGAAGCAGGGGCGTTCAGTTCGGCCAGCGCCTGTCTGATTTCCGCATCGGCGTCGCTCAAGGATTTGCCTTCGGCCAGATTGAAGGAAATGGTCGCCGAAGCGAAATTGCCGACATGATTGACCTGCATCGGCGTGACCGTCTGGCGCAGGCTGCCGACGCTCGCCAGCGGGATCATCGCTTTCGGCTTCAGGCTGATCGCCGCGCCGCCAGAGGCGTTGCCGGTGACCGAATAGGGCGCCCCCGTCGGGCCCGGCGCGCCGATATAAAGCTGCGCCAGGCTTTCCGGCCTGTCCTGGAATCGCGGCGCCAGCTCCATCACCACATGATACTGGTTGAGCGGCTCGAAAATGGTCGAGACCTGCCGCTGGCCGTAAGCGTCGTAAAGCGTATTGTCGATCTGGGCGGCGTTCAGGCCGAGCCGCGACGCATTGGCGCGGTCCACCGTCACTTCGGTCTGCAAGCCCTTGTCCTGCTGGTCGGAGGCCACATCGAGCAGCGCCTTGCCGCGCCGCAGCCGCTCCAGCAGACGCGGCGTCCAGGCCCGCAAGGCTTCGAGATCGTCGGACTGCAAGGTATATTGATAAAGCGCGCTCGACGATTTGCCGCCCATGCGAATATCCTGAACCGATTGCAGCGTCAGGCTCGCGCCGGGAATTTTGGCGAATTGCGGCCGCAGCCGGGCGGAAATCTTCTCGGCCGAGACGCCGCGCACGCCGAGCGGTTTCAGCGTGATCAGAAGATCGGCGTTATTGACGGCGCCGCCGGGACCGAAGGAGCCGCCAATCGCGCCGGTCGCCGATTCAATCGCCGGGTCGGCTTGCAGAATGGCGACGAATTGCTCCATTTTCTGTTTCATCACGGTGAAGGACACCGCCTGATCGGCGACGATATTGCCGCGCATGCGGCCGGTGTCCTGCGTCGGGAAAAACCCTTTGGGCACGATGGAGAAAAGATAGAAATTCAGCCCGATGGCCGCCAGCAACACCGCCAGCGTGGCCCGGCGATGGCGCATCGCCACGCCGAGCGACGACAGGTAGCCGCGATGCACGGCGTCGAAGGCGCGGCCGCTGGCGCGCAGCAGGAAATTATCGTCGTGCCCCGGCTTCGCGCGCAACAGCCGAGAGCAGAGCATCGGCGTCGCCGTGATCGCCAGAACCAGCGAAATCAGAATGGCCAGCGACAGGGTGACGGCGAATTCCTGCATCATCTTGCCGATCAGGCCGCCCATGAACATCACCGGCGTGAACACCGCCACCAGCGACAGGCTCATCGACAGAACCGTGGACATGACTTCGCGCGAACCGTCGATACAGGCGCGCATCCGCGTGGCGCCAAGCTCCATATGGCGCACGACGTTCTCCACCACCACGACGACGTCGTCGACGACAAAGCCGGTGGCGATGGTCAAGGCCATCAGCGACAGATTGTTGAGGCTGTAATTGAGCGCATACATGCCGGCGAAGGCGCCGATCAGCGAGACCGGAACGGCGATGCTGGGGACAAGGGTCGCGCGCCAGTCGCGCAGGAACAGATAGACCGTGAAAATCACCAGCAGTATCGTGATGAGCAAAGTCGCTTCGACGTCGCGCAGCGAACTGCGGATCGTCAGGGTGCGATCCTGCACCAGATGCATCTCGATATCGGCGGGCAAGGCCGCGGACAGCGGGACCATCAAGGCCTTGATGCGATCGACCACGTCGATGAAATTGGCGCCGGGCGCGCGGATGATCTGGATCTGCACGCCGGCGACGCCATTGCTGATGCCGTAATTGCGCAGGTCCTCGACCGAATCCACGACTTCCGCGACATCCTTGAGGCGCACGACGGCGCCATTGCGATTGGCGATGACGAGATCGACATAATCGCGCGCCTTGCGCGACTGGTCATTGGCGTAGATCTGCAAACGCCGGTCGCCTTCGTCGATCGCGCCTTTGGGGCTGAGCACATTGGCGGCGGCGAGCGCGGCGCGCACGTCTTCCAGCGATACGCCGAATTTGTTCAAGGCGCCGGGATCGATTTCGACGCGCACCGCCGGCAAGGCGCTGCCGCCCACCGTGACCTGGCCGACGCCGGACAATTGCGAAAATTTCGGCTGCAACACATTCGAGGCGTAATCGAACAGATCGCCCATGGTCAGCCGGTTGGTGTTCAGGGCGATGATGACGACCGGCACTTCCGCCGGGTTGGAGCTCTTGAAGGTCGGATTGTTGCGCAGCGACGCCGGCAGGTCCGCCCGCGCCGCCGCAATCGCCGCCTGAATGTCGCGGCTCGCGCCATCGACATTGCGTGTGAGGGCGAATTGCAGCGAAACCCTTGCCGAACCGAGCGAAGCGGTCGAGGTCATTTCGTTGACGTCGGCGATCTGGCCCAGCCGTCGCTCCAGCGGCGTGGCGACCGACGCAGCCATGGTCTGCGGATCGGCGCCGGGCATGGTCGCGGAAACCGAATAGACCGGGTAATCGATCAGGGGCACCGGCGCGGCGGGAAGCAGGAAAAACGCCGCCGCTCCGGCCAGCGTCACCGCGAGCATCAACAGGCTCGTCCCGACCGGCCGCTTGATAGCCGTGAGCATCAGGCTCATGCGGTTTCGGCCTCCGCAACGCCGCCCAGTAATTGCGGCGCCGGCGCGCCAATCAACCGGTCGAAGGCCAGATAGATCACCGGCGTGCTGAACAGGGTGAGGACCTGGCTGAAGATCAGGCCGCCGGCGATGGCGACGCCGAGCGGAAAGCGCAGTTCCGATCCTTCGCCGCCCCCAAAGATCAGCGGCGCGGCGCCAAGCAGCGCCGCCAGCGTCGTCATCAGAATCGGGCGGAAGCGCAACAGGCAGGCGCGCACGATCGCCTCTTCGGCGCCAAGCCCGGAGCGGCGCGCCTCGATGGCGAAATCGATCATCATGATGGCGTTTTTCTTGACGATGCCGATCAGCAGGATGACCCCGATAATGCCGATCACGCCGAGATCCTGACCCGCCAGCATCAGCGCGAGCAACGCCCCGATGCCCGCCGAGGGCAGGGTGGAGAGAATGGTCAGCGGGTGGATGTAGCTTTCGTAAAGCACGCCGAGCACGATATAGACGGTGACGATGGCGGCGATCACCAGAAGGATCGTGCCGGTCGCCGAAGAGGTGAAGGCCTGCATGGCGCCCTGGGGGTTCAGGATCACCGAAGCCGGCGTGCCGAGATCGGCCCGGGCTTCTTCAATGGCCTTCACCGCCTGACCGAGCGAGGCGCCCGGGGCGAGGTTGAAGGACAAGGTCACGGCGGGAAATTGCGCCAGATGATCGATGGTCAGCGGCGCGGCGACTTCGCGCAGCTTGACCAGGGCGGAGAGCGGCGTCTGGCCGCCCGAGGCGTTGGCGACGTGCAGTTGCTCCAGCGCGGCGCGGCCGGTTTCGCCCCTTTGGGCTTCGAGCAGCACGCGATATTGGCTCGCCTGGGTGAAGATGGTCGAGACAATGCGCTGGCCGAAAGCGTCATAAAGGGTGTTGTCGATGGCCGCGACGGAAATGCCATAACGCGCCGCCGCGTCGCGGTCGATATCGACATAAAGCGAACGGCCATTATTCTGCGCGCTGCTCGAAACGTCGCGCAGCAGGGGCGACTGGCGCAGCCGACTGACCAGCTTGGGCGCGTAGTCCTGCAATTCGGCGGCGTTGGCGTCCTGCAGCACGAAATGATATTCGCCGCGGCTCAAGGAGGCGTCGATGGTCATGTCCTGCACGGGCTGGAGATAGAGCGACAGGCCGGCCTGGGCATCGCCGGTTTCCTTCAGGCGCCGCAGCAGGGCCGAGAGCGATTCGCGGCGCTCATCGCGCGGTTTCAGCTTGATCAGCAGCCTTCCGACATTGACCGAGCGATTGACGCCATCGACGCCCACCAGCGAGGAGACGCCGGCGATGGCGGGATCGTCGAGCAGGCGCCTCGCCAGCTCCTGCTGCTGGCGCGCCATGGCGTCGAAAGACAGGTCCTGGCCGCCTTCGACCACGGCTTCGATCAGCCCGGTGTCCTGCACCGGAAAAAAGCCTTTGGGGATATAGATATAAAGCGCCACGCTGGCGACGAGCGTCGCGGCGAACACCGCCAGCGTGATCCGCGAATGCCTGATGACCACGCGCAACAGCCGGCCATAGGCGTCGATCAGCCGGTCGAACCAGCCGGCGTCGGGCTCATCGATATGATGGGTGTGGACATCCTTGCGGCGCAGGATTTTCGCCGCCAGCATGGGCGCGAGCGTCAGCGACACCACCGCCGAAAGCGCGATGGTCACGGCGAGGGTCACCGCGAATTCACGGAACAGCCGCCCGGTGACGTCGCCCATGAACAACAACGGGATCAGCACGGCGATCAGCGAAATGGTCAGCGACACGATGGTGAAGCCGATCTCTTGCGCGCCGCGCAGCGCCGCCTGCAACGGCGAATGGCCGTCTTCGAGATAGCGGGAGATATTTTCCACCATGACGATGGCGTCATCGACGACAAAGCCGGTGGCGATGGTCAAGGCCATCAGGGTGAGATTGTTCAGGCTGAAGCCGAAGGCCGAGACGGCGGAAAAAGCGCCGATCAGCGAGACCGGAACGGCGATGCTCGGGATCAGCGTGGCGCGCCAGTCGCGCAGAAAAACATAGATGACGCCGACCACCAGCAGCACGGCGAGCAAGAGTTCGAACTGCACGTCGGCGACCGAGGCGCGGATCGTGGCGGTGCGGTCCGAGACGATGGCCAGATCGAGCGAGGCGGGCAGCGAGGCTTGCAGGGAGGGCAGCACCGCCTTGATCTGATCGACGACGCCGATGACATTGGCGCCGGGCTGCCGGCGGACATCGACGATAATCGCCGGCTCGCCATTGCTCCAGGCGCCGAGTTCGCGATTTTCCGCCGCCTCCTCGATCTGCGCGACGTCGATGAGCCGCACCGGCGCGCCGCGACGATAGGCGACCACCAGCGATTCATACTCCTGTGGATTTTTGAGCTGGTCATTGGCGCCGATGGCGAATTCCTGTTTCGGTCCGTCGATATTGCCCTTGGGAATATTGACATTGGCGCTGGCGATGGCCGCGCGCAGATCCTCGAGCGACAGATCGAGCGCGGCGAGCCGCGCCGGATCGGCGCGCACCGCCACCGCCGGACGATTGCCGCCGCTGACCGCGACCAGGCCGACGCCGCCGAGCTGAGAGATTTTCTGAGCGATGCGGCTGTCTACGAGATCCTGCACCCGGGTCAGCGGCAGGTCTTTCGAGGTGATCGCCAGCGTCAGCACCGGCGCGTCGGCGGGATTGATCTTGGCGTAGATCGGCGGCGCCGGCAGATCGGCGGGCAGAAAGCTGCTGGCCGCATTGATCGCCGCCTGCACCTGCTGCTCGGCGGAATCGAGCGGCAGCGTCAGGGCGAATTGCAAGGTCACGACCGAAGCGCCGGAGGCGCTGGTCGAGCCCATTTGCGCGAGGCCGGGCATCTGGCCGAACTGGCGCTCCAGCGGCGCGGTGACGGAAGCCGCCATCACCTCCGGCGAGGCGCCGGGATAGAAGGTGCGCACTTCGATGGTCGGATAATCGATCTGCGGCAAAGCCGAGACCGGCAGCAATTTATAGGCGATGACGCCGGCGAGCAGGATCGCCGCCATCAACAGCGAGGTAGCGACCGGGCGGAGAATGAAGGGTTTCGAGACGCCGCCGCTCATGATCTGCCGTCGCGCGCGCCATTCTTTTCCGCGCCGTCGCGAGCCGCGCCCTCGGCTTTGCGCGGCGCCTGTTCAGCCTCGCGGGGCGTGGGCAGCGTGACGCTGGCGCCCTCGCGCAGCCGATCCGCGCCCAACGTCACGACGCGCTCGCCCTCGCGCAGGCCGCTTTCGACCACGACCGCGTCGCCATTGCCGGGGCCAAGCACAATATTGCGCGCGCTGACGGTATTTTCCGCGCCGACCACATAGGCGAAGGCGCCCTTGGCGCCGCGCTGCACCGCCGCGCTCGGCGCCAGCACGACATTTTGCAGCTTTTCCACCAGCACTTCGGCATTGACGAATTGATTGGGATAAAGCCGTTCGTCCTCATTGGCGAACAGCGCGCGCAATTTCACCGTGCCGGTGGTCGGGTCGATCTGATTGTCGATCGCCGCGAGCTTGCCGCGCGCCAGCGGCTTGCCGCGATCCTTGTCATAGACGGAAACCGGCAATTCCTCGCCGGCGCGGAAACGTTTCAGCACGGCGGGCAGATCGCGGGCCGGCAAGGTGAAGACCACGGTGATCGGCGAGAGCTGGGTGACGACCACGAGGCCATTGGGATCGCTGGCCTGAACGTAATTGCCCTGGTCCACCTGACGCAGGCCGACCTGGCCGTCGATCAGCGAAACGATCCTTGTATAATCGAGGTTGAGCCGCGCCTGATCGACCAGCGCCTGATCGATGGCCACCGTGCCCCTGGTCTGCTCGATCAGCGCGCGCTGGGTGTCGACCTGCTGCCCGGAAACCGCGTCGGCCATTTTTTTGCGCAAGGTCTCGTAGCGGACGAGGTCGCGTTCGGCGTTTTCGAGAGTGGCGGAGTCGCGGCGCAATTGGCCCTCGGCCTGGGCAAGCGTCAGGCGGTAGGGCCGGGGATCGACCTGGGCGAGAACGTCGCCCGCCTTGACCAATTGTCCCTCCTGAAAATTGATCTGCTGCAATTGGCCGGAAATCTGCGACTTGACGACCGAAGTGGCCAGCGAGGCGACCGTGCCGAGACCGCTCAGCGTCACCGGAAAGCCGCCCTTGGCGACCAGCGCGGATTCGACGGTGACGGCGGGCCCGCGCGCACGCGGGCCGGGCGGGGCGGCTTCGGTGAAATAGCTCGTCTTGACGCTCCAGCCCGCCGCCGCGAGAGCGGCCAGCGAGGCGGCCAGTATGGCGAGACGGCGCCGCCAGCGCTTCGGGCGCGACTCGGCGGCCGGGGCGGTCAAAGAAGGATCGGATGCGACGACGTCGGAACTCATGGGCGAACCATTGGCAGCGGCGGCGGGGAAAACCCGCCGCCCGATAACCGAAAACCGGTCACAACGAGACTTGCCATTTAATCCTATTTATACGATAGGAAATTAGCAAGAGGCTTCCATCCTGTTGATGGGGTCATGGCCTGTTTTGACCGGTAGAAGCGTATTTAAATGGTAGGATTAAACGGTTCAGGCCGCCGCAGCGGAACGAAACGGGACCCGATCAGGCGCGAGGGCCGGACCGCGCCCGCGGCGACGGCGGCATTTTGGGCCTTGCTGGTTTTGGCGCTGGCGGGATGCGATCTGGACAAGGAATCGCTTGACTCCGGCATCGCCACGCCGACGCGTTTTCAGGCGGTCGGCGGCGGCGGGCGCGTGGCGCTCCAGCGAGAACTCGACGACTGGCCCGCGCGGTTCGGTTCGAAGGAACTCACCCATCTGGTCGCGCAGGCGCAAAGCCAGAATCTCGACATTGCCGCGGCGGTGGCGCGCATCGCCGAGGCGGAGGCGCAGGCGCGCGTCGCCGCCGCCACGCTTTATCCGACGGTGGCCGCCGGGGGCGCCGGGGGGCAGGCGCTGATTCCCGGCGTGAGCAAGGCGTTTTCGCCGCCCTACCGCAGCCAGCGCACCAATGCGTTCGGGCTCAATCTCAACGCCTCCTACGAGATCGACTTCTGGAACAAGAACCACGACGCCGCCGCTTCGGGGCTGTTGTCGGCGCAGGCCTCCGTTTTCGACCGCGACGTGGTGGCGCTCTCGACCACGGCCTCCGTGGTCAACCTCTATTTCCAGCTTCTCGCCGCGCAGGACCGCCTGCGCGTCGCCCACCAGAACGTCGCGTTGGCGGAACATGTGCTGCGCGCCATCGTCGCCCGCCGGGCGGTGGGAACCTCGTCGGCACTCGACGAGGCCCAGCAGACCACCATCGTGGCGCAGCAGCGCGCCAACGTGCCGCCGCTGGAGCAGATCGAATTGCAGGACCGCAACCTGCTGGCGGTGCTGCTCGGGCGCACGCCCGAAAGCGTTTCGATCAAGGGGGGCTCGCTGGAGCGCCTCACCGACCCGGCGGTCCGGGCGGGCCTGCCGTCGAAACTGCTGCTGCGCCGCCCCGACGTCGCCGAGGCGGAGGACCGGCTCGCCGCGCAGGGGCTTCAGGTGAGTGTCGCCCGCGCCGCCTTTTTCCCGGACGTCACCCTGACCGGCCAATATGGAATTCTCAGCGCGGTGTTCAAGAACCTGTTCACGCCGCAGGCGGCGGCCTATTCCTTCGCCGCCAATCTGGCCCAGCCGATCTTCAACGGCGGCGCGTTGCAGGGGCAACTCGATCTGCAAAAGGGCAAATTCGACGAATTGCTGGCCGATTACCGCAAGACGATCCTGACGTCCTTTTCCGATGTCGAAAACGGCCTGATCGCCGTCGCCAAGACCGCAGAACAGTTGAGATTGCAGACGCTTGCGGTGAAATCCGCGCAAAGGGCCTATGAAGACGCCTTTCTGCAATTGCAGACCGGAACCATGGACATTGTGACGCTGGCGGTGATCCAGAATACGCTTTTTCAGGCCGAGGACTTGCTGGTGCAGGTGCGCTCGGCGCATTTTCAGGCGACGACGACGCTGTATCAGGCATTGGGCGGCGGCTGGACGCGACCGCCGGAGGCTTTGCTGGCGGCGACGGCAGGACAGGCGGCGCCCTGAACCATTGTGGCCGCAAACCGACTGCCGGCGCCGACAGAACCATTGGCGGATGGGCGGCGGCTGTTTTATACTTAATTAGTCGGAAATCGGAGACGGGCGAATGGTTGCGCTTAATGTAAACGGGCGGCAGGCGGAAGTGGATGTCGAACCCGACACGCCGCTGCTCTGGGCGATCCGCGAAAACATCGGTCTGACCGGCACGAAATACGGCTGCGGCATCGGCCAATGCGGCGCCTGCACGGTCCATGTCGATGGCGCCGCCGTCCGCTCCTGCGGCGTCACCGTCGCCGATGTCACCGGCAAGAACATCGTCACCATCGAGGCGCTGGCCGAAAACGGCGCGCCGCATCGTCTGCAGCAGGCCTGGATCGATCACGACGTCCCGCAATGCGGCTATTGCCAGAGCGGGATGCTGATGGCGGCGGCGGCGCTGCTCAAGGATAAGCCGAAGCCGACGGACCGCGATATTGACGCGGCGATCGGCAATATTTGCCGCTGCGGCACGTTCCAGCAGGCGCGCGCGGCGATTCACGCCGCGGCTGAAGCTTGAAAGGGTCGAAAATGACGCAAGGCTTTTCGCCCTCCCGTCGCGGCTTCATCGTCGGCGGCGCCACGCTCGGCGCCGGATTGGCGCTCGGTCTCGACATACCCGGCGGACCCCGGGGCGCGCTGGCGGAAGAAGGCGCGCCCGAGGTCAACGCCTGGGTGGTCGTCAGGCCGGATGACGCCGTCGTCATCCGCATCGCCCGCTCGGAAATGGGGCAAGGCACGCTGACCGGATTGGCGCAGCTCGTCGCCGAAGAGCTTGAATGCGCCTGGGAGAACGTGACCACGGAATATCCGACGCCGGGGCAGAATTTGTCGCGCAAGCGCGTCTGGGGCGATTTTGCGACCGGCGGCAGCCGGGGCATACGCGGCTCGCAGGAATATGTCCGCAAGGGCGGCGCCACGGCGCGCGAAATGCTGATTCAGGCGGCCGCCAATCAATGGGAGGTCCCGGCCGGCGAAATTCAGGCGGAAAGGGGCCTGCTGATCCATGCCCCCTCGGGCCAGGTGACGACCTTCGGCAAGGTGGCCGAAGCCGCGTCGAAACTGAAGCCGCCCGCCGACGTCGCGCTCAAGGACCCCAGCGAGTGGAAGATCGCCGGAAAAAGCCTGCTCCGGCTCGACACCGCGGAAAAGACCGACGGCTCGATGGTCTATGGCATAGATGTGAAACTGCCGGGATTGCTTAACGCCGCGATCAAGGATTGCCCGGTGTTCGGCGGCAGGCTGAAAAGTTTCGACGAAACCAAAATCGCCGGATTGCCGGGCTCTCCCAGGGCGGTGAAGGTTGGCGACTCGGCGGTCGCGGTCGTCGCCGACAGCTGGTGGCGCGCCAAGAAGGCGCTCGACGCCTTGCCGATCGTCTGGGACGAAGGCCCGAATGCTTCGGTGTCGAGCGAGTCCATCGCCGCCTTCCTCGCCGAGGGGCTCGACGATGCCGCGCCCGCCGGGGTCGGCAACAAGGTCGGCGACGCCAAGGCCGCCATCGCCGGCGCCAAAAAGGTCGTCGAGTCGGTTTACTCCTATCCCTATCAAAATCATGCGGCGATGGAGCCGCTCAACGCCACGGCGCTCTATACGCCGGAACGCTGCGAAGTCTGGACCGGCACGCAGAACGGCGAGGCGGCTTTCGCTGCGGTCGTCGCGGCCTCCGGCCTGCCGCCCGAAAAATGCGACGTGCACAAGCACATTCTCGGCGGCGGTTTCGGCCGGCGCGGTTTTACCGATTACGTGACCCAGGCCGTGCTGGTCGCCAAACAATTTCCGGATACGCCGGTCAAATTGCTGTGGTCGCGCGAAGAGGACATGCAGCACGGCAAATATCACCCGATCACGCAATGCAAGCTGACGGGCGCCTTCGACGAGAACAACCAGCTCACCGCCCTGCGCATTCGCCTGTCCGGGCAGTCGATCACCGCCAGCATCCGGCCCGAGGCGATCAAGGACGGCTTCGACCCCGGCGCGCTGCAAGGTCTGGCAGCAACAGGCGACGCCGCGCTCGGCTATGATTTTCCCAACCTGCTGGTCGAACACGCGATGCGCAATCCGCCGGTTCCGCCCGGCTTCTGGCGCGGCGTCAACATCAACCATAATGCGATCTATCTCGAATCCTTCATCGACGAATTGGCGCATGAAGCCGGCGCGGACCCTTACGCGTTCCGCCGCTCCCTGATGGGCAAACACCCGAAGCAAAGGGCCGTGCTCGACGCCGTGGCCGAGCGCATCGGCTGGAAGGCGGCGCCGCCGAAGGGCGTTTTTCGCGGCCTCGCCTCTTTCATGGGCTTTGGCAGCTACGTCGCCGCCGCCGCCGAGATTTCGGTCTCCGAGGGAAACCGGATCAAGATTCACCGCATCGTCGCCGCCACCGATCCCGGCACGGCGGTCAATCCGGCGCAGATCGAACGCCAGATCGCCGGCTCCTTCGTCTATGGCCTGTCGGCGCTGTTTTATGGCGGCATCACGCTCCAGGACGGGCGCGTCGCGCAGGCGAATTTCGACACCTACGATTCCATGCGCATCAAGGACATGCCGAAGGTCGAGGCCATCGTGATGCCGAGCGGCGGCTTTTGGGGCGGCGTCGGCGAGCCGACGATCTGCGTCGCCGCGCCCGCCGTGCTCAACGCCTTTTTCGCGGCGACCGGCCAGCGCATCCGCCATGTGCCCTTGAAGAACGGGAATGTTGCGTTTGTCTGACGCTCGAATTCTGACGCCAGCCGGACGCGGGAGAAGATCGTGCCCGGCGCGAAGGAGCGCTTCCCGACGTCGCGCGCGCCCGCCGGATGTCGCCCCGAACCCGGCAGCGCGCCTGCGTATCCAAGGGGCCGCCGCAATGCCGTTAATCAGCCGTTCCGAGGGGCGCGCGAAATTCTGGCCGACGCGCCTATGCCGGCAAGACGATCACCTTCGTCTTGACCGGCGTTCGTGAATAGAGGTCGATCATGTCCTGACTGAGGAGGCCGGTGCAGCCGCTCGTAACGCCGTTCCCGATCGTCTCGGGGTCGCTGGTGCTGTAGATCGTGTAGAGCGTGTAGGCGCCGTTTTGATAGAGATAGAGCGTGCGGGCGCCGAGCGGATTGTCGAGCCCCGGCGGCATGCCGCCGGCATATTTGCGCGCCTCCGGCTGACGCTGGATCATTTCCTTGGGCGGCGTCCAGACCGGCCATTCGGCCTTGCGGCCGACATAGGCTTCACCGCTCCACAGGAACCCGGCGCGGCTGACATTGGCGCCATAGCGGGTGGCGGCGCCATCGCCTTCGACGCGGTAAACATAGTGATTGCCGGGATCGACGATAATCGTGCCGGGCGCTTCCTTGCTGTCGTAGCGCACGACCCGGCGATAATATTTCGGATCCAGCTTGCTGACATCGACCGCCGGGATCGGGAATTTCTCGTCGGGAACGGGTCCGTAAAGCTTCGCCGCCTCGGCGCGGCCCATGCCGTCGGTCGTGGCGCAACCGGCGAGCCCCAGCGCGCCGAGACCCGCGGCGGAGCCGAACAGAAACGACCGGCGGTCGAGCCGCACCGACTGAAACCGAGGCAGAACTCCCTCGCTGCTTTCGCCGGCATCTGCCATTCCATCGTCCATAGTCATGATTTTGGAGTTTCGCATGTCCTGTCGCCCGAACGGAGGTTCTCAAACATGAACCCGATGAATTTCTTTGTTGAACTATACTTACCGTCATAGCGCTCGATGGGCAAGTTCGGGCCTTTGTTGCGCCGGGCTTGCCATGCGCAAAATCGGCAACGTCCACGCGGTCCCGCAGTTTCACGCGTGGTCAGCCCCCGCCGCCGCTCGACCACGGTCGCAAGGGCGACGCCGACGCCGGCGCGAAGCCAGCCTTCGGCCGACAGCAGGATTTCGGTTTCGTCGGTCAAAGGGCGCTACCCTGCGGCTTGAGTCCGGGTGTTTGCAGGATACCGAACATTCAATCCAGGAATAGTCATGCAGGGTCAAACCGGGACAATGTCGTGAAATTTTGAATAATCGATCACTCTTGTTCCCTTGTCATTAACCGTCAAGACATCCTCAAATTCACAATTCCAATAAATATCCTTGGTCTGATAGGCCATCCTGCCATGGACCGGCTGGGAAACGCTGGCGTCCGTGCCGGTCAGCAGCACGATGATTTCATCGTCGCTGTCCTTGGACTGTTCCGCGTTCATGCCGTGGAGCGGACTTTTATCGTCAATCGGGTGCATCACCAGCCAGCTCAGTGCGAAAACCGGGGTTCTCGACCGGAGCAGGCGCATTTCATGGAAGCTGCGCATCTGACGGCCGTTGGCGTTTTCGCCGCGCAACACCGAGCAGGTGACGCTCGCTTCGAGAATGAAATTATTTCTCTTGTTGGCCGCGCGGAACATCAATGTCGGCGCGCCCTTGTAATCGGCGACCACCGCCTTGTCGGAAAACAGAATGCGCGCATGAGGTCGGGCGAATCTGGTAAAAACGAGACCGGACGTCAGAGCCAGGAACAATAATCCGAAGGCTATTTCAACCGTACAAAGAATGTTTGTCGTAATGCTCACAGGATATACATTGCCATAACCGACGGTCGCTATGGTGTGAACGCTGAAGAAAAACTCCTTCCAGAAAGGTGGAAGATCGGATGTCGCGCTCAAACCGTTTGGATCGAGGCGGTATAAAGCGGCAAAAATACAATTCAAGATAAAAAAAGATGAAAGGAACAACAGGCTGAAAGACAGCCAGCTCATCTGAATCAGCAAAAAATAGAGGTCAGACAACGGATTGCCGAGATTGCCGATCCGCACGATGTTCGGTCTGTCGCTCGAAGCAATGGACTTGGCGATCGAACCGTTGGGCCTCGCGCCTTCTTCTGGTTGCTCTAGATGCTTGTTGCGCCGACCCATTCGCATCTCGTCTTATTCCCCCGCTTCCTCTTGGGTTCCCTTGCCGCCCAGCCAGCCGGACAGGCGTGTTGAGAGGGTTTGCAGCGTCCTGGCGATCGAACCGCCGGCGCCGCCGCGAACCAGGACGTAAAAAGTCGGCGTAAACATCAAGCCGAAAAACGTCACCCCGATCATCCCGGCAAAGACGGCGGTTCCGAGCGATTGGCGCATTTCGGAGCCCGCTCCTTCGGCGATCGCCAGCGGCGCCACGCCGAGAATGAAGGCGAGCGAGGTCATCAATATGGGGCGCAGGCGCGTCCGCGCCGCGAGCGTCGCCGCCTCGTAGCGATCCGCGCCCGCCTCCTGCGCCTGCTTGGCGAATTCGACGATCAGAATGGCGTTTTTCGCCGCCAGCCCGACGAGGACGACGAGACCGATTTCAACCAGAATGTTCCGGTCGAGCCCGCGCATCGTCACCCCGGTCATGGCGGCGAGGATGCACATGGGGATGATCAGGATCACCGCA
The DNA here is from genome assembly GCF_903903185.1 of uncultured Rhodoblastus sp. Classification (GTDB taxonomy): domain Bacteria; phylum Pseudomonadota; class Alphaproteobacteria; order Rhizobiales; family Beijerinckiaceae; genus Rhodoblastus. Next base: position 13,894 of record NZ_CAIUXT010000098.1, on the reverse strand, counting down.
GCGGGAAGCCGCCAGCTTTCATAGAGCGCCGCCAGCAACAGAAAGACGAAGGCGACCGCCAGTCCGAAGGCCAATGTCGCGGTGTCGCCCGCCAGCGTTTCCTGCAACGCGATCTCGGTCCACTCGAAGGAAAACCCCGGCGGCAATCTTTCCCTCGCGAAACGTTCGATCTGGGCGATCGCCTGGCCGGTCGAAAAGCCGCGCGCCAAATTCATCTGAACTTCCGCAGCCGGATAGAGGTTGTAGCGCGGAACGCGGAAAGGCCCGGTCTTGTCGTTGAAGGTGGCGACCGAACCGATCGGCGTCATTTCGCCCGAAAGGTTCTTGGTCTTGAGATTGCCGATATCCGTAATCCCCAGGCGAAACGCATTGTCCGCCTGCGCCGTAACCCGGTAGGTCCGTCCGAACACATTGAAATCATTGATGAACACCGATCCCAGATAGACCGAAAGCGCTTCGAACACGCGCCCGACCGGAACGCCCAGCATTTCCGCCTTGGTGCGATCGACATCGGCGAAAATTTGCGGCGTGTGGGTATTGAACAGCGTAAACGCCTGTTCGAACCCGGGTTCCCTGCTCGCCGACCCGGCTATCGTCCAGGCCGCGTTTTCCAGCGCGGCCGCGCCATTCTGCGCCTGGTCCTGGACATAGCCCTTGATGCCGCCGCCGGTGCCGATGCCGGGCACCGAGGGCGGCTGCAACACGAAAACAAAGGCTTCCGAAAGCGCCGCGAGTTTCTGGTAAAGCTCCCCCTGCACGCGCTCGGCCGAATAGCCGGACTTCACCCGCTCGTCGAAAGGCTTCAAGGGGACGAAAATCACGCCGGAATTGGGCGCATTGGTGAAGGTTGCGCCGTCGAAACCGGCGAAGGGAACGCTCGACGACACCGCAGGGTGATTCAAGATGATTTCATTGGCTTCACGCAATACTTTGTCGGTGCGTTCAAGCGTCGATCCGGGCTGCAATTGCAGGGCCGCGATCAGATAGCCGCGATCCAGTTGCGGGATCAGCCCGGTCGGCGTCTGAATCAACAGCTTCGCCGCCAGCAGGATCAGGCCGGCGTAGACAAGGAGCGCGACGAAGCCTTTCCGGACGATCCGGCCGGTCAAGGCGCCATAGCCATTGGCAAGCTTTTCGAAGCCGGAATTGAACCTTTGAAAGAACCAGCCGAGCGGACCGCGCCCCTGTCGGCCTTCCACATGCGGCTTCAACAGGATGGCCGCGAGGGCGGGCGACAGCGTCAGAGAGACAAAGGCCGAGATCAGCGTGGCGGTGGCGATGGTGACGGCGAATTGTTTGTAAAAGGAACCCTGCAATCCGGAAATGAACGCCGTCGGCAAGAACACCGCGCAAAGCACCAGCGCGATGGCGATCAGCGCGCCGCCAACCTCGTCCATGGTCTTGTGGGCCGCCTCTTTTGGCGAAAGCCCCTGGGCCAGATAGCGTTCGACATTTTCCACGACGACAATGGCGTCATCGACGACGATGCCGATCGCCAGCACCAGACCGAACAGCGACAGCGTATTGAAGGTAAGGCCGACCGCGCGCATGATGGCGAAGCTGCCGATGAGCGAAATCGGAATGGCGATGACCGGAATAATGGCGGCGCGCCAGGATTGCAGGAACAGAATAACGACGAGAACGACCAGGCCGATCGCCTCGTAAAGCGTGCGGACCACTTCATCGACCGACAATTGGATGAATTCCGTCGGATTGTAGATGATCGTGTAGTCTACGCCCGACGGAAAGGATTTGCGGGCTTCTTCCATCGTGGCCTTGATCGCCGCCGCCGTCGCCAGCGCATTGGAGCCCGGACGCTGGTAAATGATCATCGCCGTGGCGTTGTCGCGTTTCAGATAGGAGTTGACGGTATAGTCCTGCGCGCCAAATTCGGTTCGCGCCACGTCGCGCAGGTGAACGACGCCATCGGCGTCCGCCCGCAGGACGATGTCGTCGAATTGGCTCGGGTCCGACAATCGGCCCAGCGTCTGGACGGAAACCTGAAAGGCGCCGGCGCTCTTGGCCGGCGGCTGGTTGATCGAACCCGCGGCGACCTGAACATTGGCGGCGCGCAGCGCCAGGACCACTTCTCCCGCCGTCATGTGGCGCGCCGCGACCTTGCTCGGATCGAGCCAGATGCGCATCGAATAATCGCGGGCGCCGAAGATGCGCGCGTCGCCGACGCCGTCGATGCGGGTCAGCCGATCCTTGACGTAGAGCGTGGCGTAATTCGACATATATTGCTGGCTGCGCGACCCGTCGGGCGAAATCAGATGCACGACCATCATCAGATCGGGCGAGGCCTTTTTGACCACCACACCCAGTTTGGTGACGTCTTCGGGCAAGCGCGGCATAGCCACGGCGACGCGATTTTGCACGAGGACCTGAGCCTGATCGACATTGACGCCCGGCTTGAAAGTCACATTGATCGACACCACCCCGTCGCCGGTCGATTGCGACGTGATGTAGAGCATGTCGTCGACGCCATTGACCTCCTGCTCGATCGGCGCCGCCACCGTATCGGCGATCACTTCGGCGGAGGCCCCCGGATAATTGGCGGAAATATTGACCGTCGGCGGCGCGATTTCGGGATATTCGGAAACCGGCAGACTGCGCTGGGCGATGGCCCCGACAATGGTCAGGATGATCGAGAGGACGGCGGCAAAGATCGGACGCTCAATGAAAAAATGGCTGATTTTCATTGGCGTTTCCGATCAGTTCGACGCCAGGTGGATTTCACCCGGCCTGGTTTCGACCTTGACGCCGGGGCGCACCATCGGATTTGCCAGACCTCCGACGATGACCTCGTCGGTATCGGCGAGGCCGGATTCGACGATGCGCAATCCGCCGAAAATCGGTCCAAGCTTGACCGCGCGCGCCGCCACGGTCCGGTCCGGACCGACCACCATCACCAGCTTGCTGGTTTGATCGGACACGATGGCGACGTCGGGCACCAGCAGAGCCGGCCGGTCGTCGGACAGCAATTGGACGTGGCCGAAAACCCCCGGCGTCAGCATCAGGCCGGGATTGGGCAGAACCACCCGGCCGCGGATCGTCCCCGAACGCTGGTTGACCTGATTGTCCATGAAATTGACCGCGCCTTGATGCGACCATTCGGTCTCGTCGGCCAGCCTGATCCGCGCGATATTCGCCACCGGCGCGCGTTCGGCGTTGCCCGGCCCGGCGGCGCGGCGCTTGCCGCGCAAGTAATCGAATTCCGATTCCTCGAAGACGAAATGAATCGGATCGAGCGTCACGATGGTGGTGAGCAGTGTGGACGTCATCTGGCCGCCCTGGGTGATGAAATTGCCGGCGTCGACCCGCCGGTCGGACACCCGGCCGGAGATCGGCGCGCGTACACGGGTCCATTCCAGATTCAGCTCGGCATTTTCCAGCGCGGCCCCGGCGGCGGCGAACTGCGCTTTCGCGACATCGAGCGCGAGGCGCCGCTGATCGATGTCGCGGGTGGACATGAACTTGTCGGTCGCGAGCGTCTGACCGCGCTGAAAATCGCGTTCGGCAATGATCAATTGCGCCCGGGCGCGCTCGACATCGGCCTTGGCGCCGTCGACGGCGATCTGGAAAGGCTTGGGCTCGATTTCGAACAGGACGTCGCCCTGCTTGACGAGATCGCCGTCGGCAAAGCAGATTTTTTCGAGCAGGCCCGAGACGCGGGAGCGCACTTCCACCTGCTTGACCGCCTCGAAATGCCCGCTGAACTCCTCCCAGCGCTGCACTTGATGCGACAGGGGTTTCGAGGTGATGACGACGGGCGGCGGCATCTGCGCCGCAGCCGGCATCGAAAACGCGGCGGCCAGCAGGGCGACCGGCGCGAGCGCCTTCCATAAGAACGCGCCGATTGCGGCGCCGGGACGCAAACCCGCGCGGCGTTGTTCACGCTTGCAGCCGTCGAAAACCTTCATGCCATAACCCCCGGAGCAGCGTAAACCTTCGCCGCCGCCGCCGCCTGTACAAAAATTGCTGCTTTGGGCCGATCCTGCGCTCGATTTTCCGGCGAAACGCGCGGCGCTTCAGCCGCCCAGACGATAGCGTCGCGGCGACAGCCCGGTTTCCTTTCGGAAACTCCGGGCAAAACTGCCCTGGTCGTCGTAGCCCACCGCCGCGGCGACATCGAGGATCGACAAATGGGTGTTTTCAAGCAGCGATCTGGCCCTGTCGATCCGCAGACGGAGCAAATATTGATGCGGCGCCGCGCCGACCGATTTCTTGAAGGCGCGTGAAAAATGGAAGACCGAGAGGCCCGCGGCTTCGGCCAGCGCCTTGACGCCAAGATCGGCCGGCAAGTGCGCTTCGATGGCGGACAGGGCGCGTTTGGTCTGAAGCGCGCTCAAGCCGCCCTTTTCCGCCTTCGCCTTGTCGAGATGATGTCGCCTGAGCAGAAGTTCGACAAGGATGATGGCCCGCGATTCCATTTCCAGCCGGCTTGGCGGCGCGTCGCGATCGAGCGCGCGCTTGACGTAATAATCCAGCTCGCGGCGCAAGGCGTGATCCTCGAAGAACACCAGATCGTCGCGCAGCAGCGCCTGGCCGCCGACGGCTGTTCCGATCTCCTCCCCGACCTGGTTCAGCATCGAGGTCGAAATCTTGATCATCGTTAATTTGACGGCTCCCGGCGAGCGAAAATGATTGGGCGCCCCGATCGGTTGCAGGACCATGCGCTTGTCCCGCCCGGCGATGGACCGCCCCTTGTATTTGCCCCATTCGCAATAGACGTGGTCGCCCCAATGGGGCCACCAGATGCGGTTCTCGATGGAGTTTTCGAGCCAGATCTCGTCGCCAAACCCGCCGGGCAGAAAAACCTGCGCCACCGGCGATCGCCAATTTTCGTCAAGTCCCGCGAATTCGAATCGCCCGCCCTTCAGTCTCTCCTGTTCGTGACGCATGAAATCGCCTTCGATCCTGATCGGATAATTCATGAACGCCCTCGCGACCCAAAAATCAGCGATAACGCTGAAACGCGCCTTCCCCGCGATTGGATTTATGCGCGCCCGCAAAATCGCATTGCGGCGGCAAGACGAAGTGGTTTGGATGCTTCTGCGGCTTCGAGCTTGACGATTCCCGATCCGGAATTGGCGATCCCGGCGTCAAACCGCATCGGCGAATGGCGCCTTGCGCGAGCAGCCCCCCGGTCAGGCTTCTGTTCCCGGATTCCGGCCTTCGCCGGCCGCGGCTAAGCCATGAACCGGAGCCCGCCGAGCGCAAGATCGGCGGCGAAGGCGCGGCCGATCGCCACCACGCCGAGGCGCCGCAACCGGCGGGGTTCGAGCGGAACATCGGTGCGGTAGGGAAGAAAGCGGTCGAAGGGCAGTTGCACCGTCCGCCATTCCCCGGAGGCCGCGAAAATCTGGCGATAGGATTGCCACGGCCTGGTCAGGGCGTCGGTCCGCAGATGAAGGCCGTATTCTTCCCCATTCCCGTAGACGTCGAGTTCAATGCCGCTCCAGCCGCTGGCGTCGACCGCTCCGCCCTCGGGCGAGAGATCGAGCGCCATCTGGACAAAGCCGCCATTGTTTTCGAGGCTGACCTCACCGCGCATGCGGATGGCGGGCCGGCCGTCGACGACGTCGCGGACCATCGTCCCGCTGGAGACGCCGCCCATGACCCGATCGGTGAACAGCCGCCAATGGCTCCCTGTCACGGCAAGGGGCGCCTCGCGGCTCAGGTCGTCGATGATGGCGCCCGCAATCAACATTACTGTGCCCCTGCATCAGTCGGCGCGGTGAGAGAGCGCCGCGTCAAACTCATGCCTTCCGCTTCGCGCTCTCCGGCACGGGAAAGACGCGGCCTTCGAACATCGTTCCCCAGACCCCGATATCCTTCAGTTTTTCCGGTTCGATCGCATAGGGGTCTCGATCCAGCACGGTGAGGTTGGCGATCTTGCCGGGCGCGAGGCTGCCGATCAAATCTTCCTTGCGCCAGGAATAGGCGGCCTCGATGGTGATCGCGCGCAGCGCCTGATCCACCGTCACGCGCTGCCCCGGCTCCGCAACGCGTCCCGATGGCGTGATCCGGTTGACGCCGCACCACGCCAGATACAGCGGATCGCTCGGCCCCATCGGCAGATCGGAATGATAGGAGAGCGGGATGTTGCCGGAGACCACCGAGTTCGCGCGCACCATCGCGTCGGCGCGCGCCGGGCCGAGGCCCTGAGAGCCGTATTTGTCGGCGAAGCCCACGGGGTAATAGGGGTTCGCGCTGACGATGGCGCCGAGCCGCGCGATGCGCGCAACCTGCTCCTCGGTCGAATTGGCGAAGTGCACGATCACGGTGCGGTGGTCGTTGCGCGGGTTTTCCTTGAGGCGGCGCTCCAGCGTATCGAGCACGACCTCGAGCCCGAGATCGCCGTTGACGTGAATGTGCAGTTGATAGCCCGCGTTCCAGTAGAGCCGGGCGCGCTCTTCCAGCTGTTCGGGCGACATGATCCACTCGCCCTTGTGGCCATCGGTGTAGCCGTCCTTCATCTGCATCAACTGCGAGATGATCGCGCCGTCGGCAAACAGCTTGATCTGACCGGGAAAGAACATCAGCTTCTTGCCGGGGCCTTCGGGCGACACCGCGATCTGTTCTTCCGTCGCGTCCAGCGCCCTGGCCAGCCCTACGCGGTCGGGAATGCCGCGGCCGTCGGCGAGGAATGTCGCATACATCGGCGCATCCGGAGCGCCGAGAATCTGCTCGTAGAGCTTCCACATCTCCGGCGTGTAGAGCGCGCCGGGCTCGTTATAGGCGGTGACGCCGTTGGCGTGGAGATAGGCGACCATCTGCCTGAGGCCGAACGAAAGGCGCTCGGGAGTCGCCAGCACCTTCAACATCGGCCCCATCATCAGATTCAGGCCGGTCTCGAAGAAATGCCCGTCCTTCCAGCTCGCCTGCTCGCTGGCGATCCCTTTGCCTTGAGTCATGGCCTCGGAAATTCCAAGCGCCTTCAGCGCCGCCGTGTTGAGATAGAACTCGTGGCAGGAGCGTTGCCAGACGGCGATCGGCCGGGTCGCGCCAATCGCGTCGAGCGCGGCCCGGTCGAGCTTGCCATGCCAGAGCCGATGATAGCCCCAGGTCAGCAACCATGCGTCGGGGTCCTTGAGAGCGGCCTCGGCGGCCTTGAGCCGCTGGCTATATTCCTCCGGCGTCGCCGCCGCTTTGACGGTCCTTCCCGGCAGGTTCCAGTCTTCCGTCGCGATCACTTCGACCGCGAGCGTAAGGGCGCCGAGGATCGGATGCAGGTGCTGGTCGATCAGGCCTGGCATCACGATTTTGGCGCCAAATGTGTCGTCGATGCGGTAGGGGCGCGCGCCGAGCGCCGTCTTGACCGACTCGAGCGAGCCGACCGCGACGATGCGCTTGCCCGCGACCGCGATCGCCGTCGCCTCGGGCGCTGCGCGCTCCATGGTGATGATTTTTTGGGCGGTAAAAATCGTCGCCGGGCCCGCCGCGTCCGGCGTGGGCGCCCCGATCAGGCCGTCGGTCAGAATCTCGTTGATCTCGCCGTCCGCCCTCGCGGCGTCCACGGCTTCGGCGAGAAAAACGCCGCTGGCCGCGAGCGCGCCGGAGCCTTTCAGGAAGTTGCGGCGCGAGGGAAGCGAAAGCGATTGAAACGCCAGCCGAAATCCCGGGGTGCAACCGACGCACATCTCGAATTTCCTCCAGCGCCAGCATAGGTCACATTGGTTGCGCGCGCCAGCAGCGCGACAGAGCGATCGGCGCGGTTTGCAGGCGTCGGTCGCGGAGGTCCGAAGATCATTCGCGATGGGCGCGACGGGTCGGCCGAGGGCGTCCGGACGCCCGGACTTCTTGTCCGGACCGATTACCGCCGAGGCCCGTCCGACACATTCGAACCCTGCCCGAGCAGTTCGAAGCTCAGCTGGGCCTCGCCTTGTCGGGCGGTTGGACCAAAACCCGACAGGGTCAGGCCGAGCAAGCGGACGCCGCGTTCGGTTGGAAAGAGCGGCGCCAGCAGCGCCAGGGCGCGACGTTCGAATTCGGCGACGGTCGCGATCGGCGCGACGTCGGTCCGGCTGCGGGTGACTTGCCGGAAATCCGAATATTTCACTTTGAGCGTCAGGGTGCGCCCGTATATCCGCGCGATTTCGCCGGCGCGCCAGACCTTGTCGATGATTGCGGGCAGGGCGGCGGCAGCTTGCTCGAAGGTGACGAGGTCCTCCAGATAGGTCCTTTCCGCGCCAAGCGACTTGCGCTCCCGATCCGGGCGAACCGGCCTTTCGTCGACTCCGCGGGCGACGGCGTAATAATAGGGACCCGCCTTGCCGAAATTTTCCTGCAGGAATTCCAGCGGGCAGGTTTTCAGATCCCGGCCGGTCTCGATGCCGAGCCGCCGCATTTTTTCCGCCGTCGCCGGCCCGACGCCATGAAATTTGGCCACGGGAAGGTTTTCGACAAAGGCCGGCCCCTGTTTCGGGGTGATCACGCACAGGCCGTCGGGCTTGTTCCGGTCGGAGGCGAGTTTGGCGAGGAATTTGTTGTAGGAGACGCCGGCCGAAGCGGTGAGTCCGGTTTCGCGGCGAATCAGCGTCCGGATCGACTGGGCGGTTTCGGTGGCGGTCGTCTCGCCTTGCAGAAAATCGGTGACGTCGAGATAGGCCTCGTCGAGCGACAAGGGTTCGATCAGCGGCGTGAATTGCGCGAAAATGGCGCGGATCTGCCGCGAGACCATTTTATAGACCTCGAATCGCGGCGGCGTGAAAATCAGCTCCGGGCATTTGCGCAACGCCGTCACCGACGGCATGGCGGAACGCACGCCGAATTTTCGCGCCTCGTAACTTGCGGCGGCGACGACGCCGCGCTCGCGCCCATAGCCGACCGCCACCGGCTTGTCGCGCAACTCCGGATGATCCCGCTGCTCGACGGAAGCGAAAAAGGCGTCCATGTCGAGATGGATGATTTTGCGGATGCGCCCCCCGGCGGGATCGGTCGGCTCCATCGCGCCTATCCTTCAACCCAGTCGAAAGAACGCGTCACGGCCTTGTTCCACAGGGCATAGAGCCTGTCGCGTTCGGCCGGCGCCATCGAGGGCCGCCAGCGCTTGTCGAAGGCCCAATTGGCGACGATGTCGTCGGTGGAATCCCAATAGCCGGCGGCAAGGCCCGCCGCATAGGCCGCGCCGAGCGCCGTCGTCTCGATGATTTTCGGACGCACCACCGGCGCGTCGAGCATGTCGGACTGGAACTGCATCAGCAACTCGTTGACGACCATGCCGCCGTCGGCGCGCAATTCCTTGATATGGACGCCGGAATCTTGAGCCATGGCGTCGAGCGCCTCGCGGGTCTGGTAGGCCGTGGCCTCGAGCGCGGCGCGGGCGAGGTGACCCTTGTTGGCGAAACGCGTCAGGCCGGCGACGACGCCGCGCGCATCGGCGCGCCAGTACGGCGCATAAAGTCCGGAAAAGGCGGGAACGAAAAAGACGCCGCCATTGTCGGGGACGGTTCGGGCCAGCGCCTCGATTTCCGCCGCCGATCCGATCAGGCCGAGATTGTCGCGCAGCCATTGCACGAGCGCTCCCGCGATGGCGATCGAGCCTTCCAGCGCATAGACGGGCGGTTCATTGCCGAGTTTGTAGCCCAGCGTGGTGATGAGGCCGCATTTCGACGGATAAGGCTTCGCGCCGGTGTTCATGAGGATGAAACAGCCGGTGCCATAGGTGTTTTTTGCCTGTCCGGGCTGGAGGCAGGCCTGACCGAACAGCGCCGCCTGCTGGTCGCCGAGAATGCCGGCGAGCGGAACATTGGCGAGTACGCCGGTCCCCAGCCCCATTTCTTCGCTCGAGGAGCGGATTTCCGGCAGGCAGTCGCGGGGGATGTCGAACAGGTTCAGGATATCCTGGTCCCAGTCGAGTGTTTCGAGATTCATCAATTGCGTGCGCGAGGCGTTGGTGACGTCGGTAATATGCCTGCCGCCGTCGACGCCGCCGGTGAGATTCCAGGCGATCCACGAATCGATCGTGCCGAACAGCACCTCGCCGGCTCTGGCGCCCTTCTGCGCACCGGGCGCGTGATCGAGCAGCCAGCGCAGTTTGAGGGCGGAAAAATAGGTCGCCAGCGGTAGGCCGGTTTTGGCGCGCAGGCGATCCTGTCCGCCGTCTTTGGCGAATTCGCGCACGAGATCGTCGGTGCGCGTGTCCATCCAGACCAGCGCATGATGCAGCGCCTCGCCGGTGCGGCGATTCCAGATGGCGGCGGTCTCGCGCTGGTTGGTGACGCCGACGCTGACGAGATCGGCGGGGCTCAGCCCCTTCTTCGCCAGCGCGCCGCGAATGACGTCCCCGGTGTTGCGCCAGATTTCCGCCAGATCATGTTCGACCCATCCCGCCCTGGGATAGATTTGCCGGTGTTCCTTCTGGTCCCATGAGACGATCTCGCCCTGACGGTCGAACAGGATGAAGCGTGTCGACGTCGTGCCCTGATCGATGGCGCCAACGTATTTGCTCATGGTTTTCTTCCCTCCGGCGGATCGGACAAGGGACTACGGGAAAAAAAGGGCCGCCAGAACCTGGCCGCCCCGCCGCGCCGGCTCCAACGCGATTGACCTTGAGCGCGAATCGACGATGATCCTTCCCATGAAGCACATCATAGCGATTTCGGGTCAACCGGGGGCGCAGGCGGCCCTATGAGCGATTTGCTGCCGATGACGCTGGTCGCCGCCATCGCCCGCAATGGCGCGCTCGGCAAGGACAACGCCATTCCCTGGCGCGCGTCGAGCGATCTCCGGCGTTTCCGCGAAATCACCTGGGGCCGGCCGCTGATCATGGGGCGCAAGACCTTCCAGTCGATCGGCAAGCCGCTGCCCGGACGCGAAACCATTGTCGTCACCCGCGACCGCGATTTTTCCGGGCAAGGGCTGGAAAACCTGCATGTCGCCTTTGATTTCGAAGAATCCGTGCGGCTGGCGGACCGGCTCGGGCGCGTCCTGCACGCCGCCGAGATCATCGTCGCGGGCGGCGCCGAACTTTACCGGCTGGCCTTGCCGCAGGCCGAATATCTGCGCCTGACCCTGGTCGATTGCGAGCCGGAGGCCGACGCCTTCTTCCCTCCGGTCGATTGGAGCCAATGGCGGGAATTGCGCCGCGAGAAGCCGGAATGCGGGGCAAGGGACGATTTCGCGCTCGAATATGTCGATTACCAGCGGCGGTAAATCGGGTTCGGGCGCGCGGGCGAGGCGACGCCCCGCCGGGTTTTGGCCGACGCGTCGTCAATTCCACTTGCTCGACATGTGCCAGCGGGTCGCCGCGTCCACCAGCCGGTCCGGGACCAGCGCGCGACCCCAGGGGCCGAATCTGGCGACGAAGCCGACATGGTAACGGGTTCGCGGGCGCGGCGTCGCGCCGGCCTTGAGCACGATTTTCGCCACATCCTCGGCGCTCATCACGCCAAAACTGCCGGCGCGCAGGAATTCGTGCATCCGCCGCGCCAGATGCTTGCGGAACGGCGCATAGGGGCTGTCCGCGCCGGGTTCTGCAATGGATTTGAGCAGCGTCGATTCAAACCGCGTCGCGATGGGTCCGGGCAGCACGTTCACGACCTTGACGCCGAAAGGTTCGACTTCGGGGCGCAACGCGTCGGTGAGGGCCTCCAGCGCGAATTTGGAGGCGTGATAGGGGCCGCCGCCGAGCACGCTGACCCGCCCCGCGACCGAACTCACATTGACGATGCGGCCCCGCCCCACGCGGCGCATCGCGGGCAAGACCAGTTGCGCGAGGCGCAGCGCGCCGAACACATTGGTCTCGAACTGCCGCCGCAGGTCGTCGAGCGTTATTTCCTCGAGCGGGCCATATTGGGCGTAGCCGGCATTGTTCACCAAGACGCCCACCGCGCCGAACTCGGCCTCCACCGCCTCGACCGCCGCGCGCCGCGCCGGTTCGTCGGTGACGTCGAGAGGCAGGAGGCGACATCCGATGGCCTGCAATTCCAGGAGCGCATCGGGATTTCGCGCGGTGGCGAAGGTTTCGAATCCGGCGGCGCGGAACGCCCGCGCCGCGGCTTGGCCGACGCCGCTTGAGCAGCCGGTGATCAAAACGGGGCCGATATCGCGCAAGGGAAACGTCTCCGGACTTGTGACAGGGGCGCCGCGAACCAGCGCCTTCGACAGGGCAAATTCATTTATATCATTTTGAGCGGACGGGCCGACCCGGCGCCGCCCGCCGGTTTCGCGGAGGCTTGGTTTTCAGTGCAAACAGGCTGCAAAAGCTCGATTGTGCCGCAGCGCCGCGCATCCTATATAAGGGCGGTCCGGCAGGCCCGTAAAAGCCCAAAGCCAACATATCGAGGAATTCATGCCCTGGTCCAATCAAGACGGCGAGCCGCCGCAACAGCCGGAGGGCGCCGGACCCGGACAAAAATCTGACCCGAGATCCGATCCGAGAGCCGACCCTTGGCGCTCCGCCCCGAAAAACCCCTGGGGCCAGGGCGGCGGCGGATTTGGCGGCGGCCCGCCCGGAGGCGGCGCGCCCGGCGGCCCCGGTCCCGATCTTGAAGCCTTTGTCCGCAAGGCGCAGGACAAATTGCGCAGTCTCACCGCCGGCGATTTTTCGCCGCGCGGCATCGCGGCCTTGCTGGCGCTGGTCTGCCTGCTTTGGCTCGCCAGCGGTTTTTACACCGTCGATCCCAATCAGGTCGGGCTCAATCTGGTGTTTGGCCGCTATACCGGCAAAACCGGGCCCGGCCTCAATTACATCTGGCCGGAGCCGATCGGCTCCTATCTCAAGCTCAATGTCACCGACCGCAATTCCATCGACATCGGCGCGCGCGGCCGCACCGATACCGGGGTTTTGACCGACATCCCCGAGGAAAGCCTTATGTTGACCGGCGACGAGAATATCGCCGACGTCAAGTTCCGCGTCATCTGGCAGATCGATCCGGTTCACCCGGAGGATTTCGCCTTCAACATCAAGAATCAGGTCGAGACCATCAAGGCGGTGGGCGAGAGCGCCATGCGCGAAATCGTCGGCCGCACCCAGATTCAGGCCCTGCTGACGGCGGAGCGCAAGGTGATCGAACCGGCCTCGCAGGCGGCGATGCAGAAAATTCTCGATTCCTACCAATCCGGGGTATCGATTTTGCAGGTGCAATTGCTGTCGGTCGATCCGCCGCCGACCGTCATCGCCGCCTTCCGCGACGTCACCGCGGCGCAGCAGGACCGCAGCCGCTTCGTCAACGAGGCGCAGGCCCAGGCCAACAGCATCGTGCCGCAGGCGCGCGGCGAATCCGCCCGCATCCTGCGCGACGCCGAAGCCTTCCGCGAACAGACGGTGGCCGAGGCGAAAGGCCAGACGGCGCGCTATCTCAAGGTTTTCGAGGAATATAAAAAGGCGCCGGACGTGACGCGCCAGCGGCTCTATCTCGAAACCATGGAGCGGGTGCTCGGCGCCGGCGACAAGATCATCCTCGACCGCGCCGCCGGCGTTTCGCCGCTGCTGCCGCTGGCGCCCTTGCTGTCCGAGACCAAACCCTCGACGGGAGGCCAGCCATGAACCAGCCGAAACTCATCGCGCTGCTGCTTGGCCTGGTTCTCGTGCTGGCGCTGGCGCTGTCCTCGACCTTCGAACTGCATCAGACCCAGCAGGCGCTGCTGTTGCGATTCGGCGAGCCGGTGCCGGAGCGCGGTCTGGTGACCGATCCGGGCCTGCATTTCAAACTGCCGTTCATCGAATCCGTGGTCTTCCTCGACCGGCGCATTCTCGATCTCGAATCGTCGAGCCAGGAAGTGCTGGCTTCCGACAACCAGCGGCTCGAAGTCGATGCTTTCGTGCGCTACCAGATCGCCGATGCGCTTAAATTCTATCAGACCGTCGGCAGCGTCGCCACCGCCAACAACCAGCTCGCCTCGGTGCTGAATTCCGCGGTGCGCCGGGTGCTTGGCGAGGCCAACC
>NZ_CAIUXT010000097.1 GCF_903903185.1 uncultured Rhodoblastus sp. | reverse complement strand
GCCATCGTTCTGGATCCGGGCAGCGATATCCCAGCCGCTGTAGAAGCTCTGCGGCAATTTTGGATGCCGATAAGGTTCGCCCCGGGGACGTAGGTTGTCGGGGGCTTGCGCCGAGCGAAGGGTATCCTCGTGCCGCTAACGTTTCAGCCGTTTCGCACAGGGATGTTTGTGTGCCTGCGGCAATTTTCCCCAATGGCACCAACCTGATGACGATGCCCCAAGGGCCGATCCGCCGGGATTTCAGGGAAAGGGGAGAGATGGCCGTTCTGCCGACGCCCCTTTTTGCAAAGTTTTTTTGCAAAAAGGAGGATTCCCACGCAACATAGTTGTCTGCCATAGATTTGACGGCAATCGCCTGCGCCGCGCCTTCGGCAAAGCAAGTCGCAAAAGTCCGTCGCTTCATCTTTTTCGGGGATCATTCATGCCAGAACGTGTTCGTCTCGGGCGCATCGAAGTCGCCGCCGTCCTGCGCCAGTTCGTCGATGAGGACGTTCTTCCCGGTCTGGGGCTAAATCCAAAGGCGTTTTGGGCGGGCGTCGAGAAACTTCTTGCCGATCTTGCCCCGCGCAACCGGGAATTGCTCGACCGTCGCGACGCCTTGCAGGCACAGATCGACCAATGGCATATCGAGCGGCGCGGTCGCCTGTTCGACGCCGCCGAATACAAGGCGTTTTTGGCCCAGATCGGCTATCTCGCGCCGCAGGGCGAGGCGTTCGCCGTCGGCGTCGAAAATGTCGATCCGGAAATTTCGACTCAGGCCGGGCCGCAACTGGTCGTGCCGATCGCAAATGCGCGTTATGCGCTGAACGCAGCCAACGCCCGCTGGGGTTCGCTCTATGACGCGCTTTATGGCACGGACGCGCTCGCGCCGCCGGACCCCGCCGCCCGGGGTTACGACCCGGCGCGAGGCGCGAAAGCGATCGCCTGGGGACGCGATTTCCTCGACCGAATTGTGCCTCTTGACGGCGGCGCCTCGCATAAGGATGTGACGCTCTATTCCATTGTGGGCGGCGTCTTGCGCGCAACGCTCGCGGGCGACCGCGCGGCCGGACTGGCCGACCCGAAGGCGTTTGCCGGATTCAAGGGCGAGGCGTCTTTGCCGACCGTGGTTCTGCTGGTTCATCACGGCCTGCATGTCGAAATCCATGTCGATCGCGGCCATGTCATCGGCGCGACCGATCCGGCGGGCGTTTCCGACATCGTGCTGGAATCGGCGCTGACCGCCATCCAGGATTGCGAGGATTCGGTCGCCGCCGTGGACGCCGAGGATAAGGTCGCAGTCTATCGCAACTGGCTTGGCCTGATGAAGGGCGATCTCGAAGCGCGGTTCGACAAGAGCGGAAAATCCGTCATGCGCCGCATGGCGCCGGACCGGGTTTATATGGCGCCCGATGGCGGAAGCTTGACGCTGCATGGCCGCGCGCTGCTGCTGGTGCGCAATGTCGGGCATTTGATGACCAGCGACGCGGTGCTGATCGATGGCGAAGAGGCGCCGGAAGGTCTGCTCGACGCCGTGTTCAGCGTGCTGATCGCGCTTTACGACCTGAAAGGCCTCGCCGCCTTGCGCAACAGCCGCGCGGGATCGGTCTATATCGTCAAGCCAAAGATGCACGGCCCCTAGGAAGTGGCTTTCGCCAGCGAGGTTTTTTCTCGCGTCGAGGATTTTCTCGGGCTGAAGCGCAACACCGTCAAGATTGGCATCATGGACGAGGAGCGGCGCACCACCGTCAATCTCGCCGAATCCATTCGCGCGGCGAAGGATCGCGTGTTCTTCATCAATACCGGCTTTCTCGACCGCACCGGCGACGAAATCCACACGTCGATGGAGGCCGGGCCGATGGTGCGCAAGAACGACATGAAAAAAGCGAGCTGGATCGGCGCCTACGAGGATAATAATGTCGATGTCGGCCTGCGGGCGAAATTGCCGGGGCGGGCGCAGATCGGCAAGGGCATGTGGGCCATGCCCGATCTGATGGCGGAAATGCTCAAGGTCAAGATCGCCCATCCGCGCGCCGGGGCCAATACCGCATGGGTGCCTTCGCCCACCGCCGCTATCCTCCACGCCACCCATTATCACGATGTCGATGTCGCCGCGCGGCAGGCCGAACTGGCTCTGCGGGCTCCGGCGAAACTCGACGACATTCTGACCCTGCCGCTAGCCGACCGCCCCAATTGGTCGCCGGAGGAAATAGCCGAGGAACTCGACAATAATTGCCAGGGCATACTCGGCTATGTCGTGCGTTGGGTCGATCAGGGCGTCGGCTGTTCCAAAGTGCCGGATATTCATGGCGTCGGCCTGATGGAAGATCGCGCCACTTTGCGCATTTCCAGCCAGCATATCGCCAATTGGCTGAGACATGGCGTTTGCGAAAAGGCTCAGGTTCTGGAGACGCTGCGGCGCATGGCGGCGGTGGTCGATGGCCAGAACGCCGGCGACCCGGACTATCGTCCGATGGCCCCCGATTTCGACGCCAGCGTGGCTTTTCAGGCGGCCTGCGATCTGGTTTTCAAGGGGGCGGAGCAGCCCAATGGCTATACCGAACCGGTGCTGCACCGGCGCCGTCGCGAGGCCAAGAAGCGCGGCTCCAAGTAAAACGAAGCCAAAAAGACGCCTGAATCTATCGCGTCTTGAGCCCGGCGGCGGCGGCCCCGGCCAGGGCGCAAGTCTCGTCATTGTCGGAAGTGTCGCCGGTGATGCCGACCGCGCCGACTGTCGCCCCGGTTTCATCGAGCAAAATGATTCCGCCGGCGGCGGGAATGACGCCCTGCGCGGAAATTGGCCCCAGAGAGGCGATGAAGGTCGGCCGCTCGGCCGCCATTTCGCCGATCTTGCGCGAGGAAACGCCAAGCGCCAGCGCGCCGCCGGCTTTGCCGATAGCGATTTGAGGGCGCAGAATCGAAGCGCCGTCCTGACGTTGCAAGGCGATCAGGTGGCCGCCCGCATCGAGTACGGCGACGGTCAGGGGTTTCAGCGCGAGCGCCTGGCCCTTGGCGAAAGCCGCCGCGATGATGGCGTTGGCCTGTTCGAGACCGATGCGACTCATGTCTATCTCCGTTGAGGATCGCGAGGCGCGCTATCCGTCCACCGCGAGGCTAGAGTATTTTCTTGTTTCCACGAAACAGGAAATGCTCTCGCCGCGCAGATGGAAAGGATGGGCTCCATTCGCGCGCCGGGCCGGTCCGAGGCGCCCGACGAATGGCGGACTTCTTGCTTCGTGCGAATGACGCGCGCGGGGAAAAACATGAAAACCCATCTCGACTGGTCGGGCTACGACACTTATGGCATTGGCGACGCTTATTCCGGCATTCCGGCGCGCGGCGGCAATTACGCCAAGGCGGTCGCCGTCTGCATGCATGATCGCCAGTGCCAGCGCGAGGGCCGGGGCGTCATGTGCCCGAGCTTTCGCATCACCAAGGACCCCGCGCACTCGACCGAGGCGCGGGTCGCCGCCTTCAAGGCGGCGCTCAATGGCGAATATGGCGAACAACCTTTCGGCGACGCGCGGCTCGCCGCTGCAATGGACCTTTGCGTCTCCTGCAAGGCCTGCAAGAAGGAATGTCCGAGCGCCGTCGACATGGTGCTGATCAAGACCGAATATCTCGCGCAGCGCAACGAGGCCCACGGCGTGTCCCTGCGGGCCAAATTATTCGCTGGTCTGCCGGCATTGCTGTCGCGCTGGCGGCTGCCTTTGCGGTGGTTGACTCTGGCGCGCAATCATCTGCCGCCGCTCGCCTTCGCGGCAGAATTGACCCTGGGGCTGACCTCCCGGCGTCCGCTGCCGCCGCCGGCGGCGCGCGCCTTCGCGCAAAAGGGGCCGGTCGGGTCGGGCAAGCGCGGCGAGGTCGTGCTGTTTGTCGATACTTTCGCCCGGCATTTCGACCCGGAAATCGCCGAGGCCGCCGTCACGGTGCTCGCGGCGGGCGGCTATCGCGTTTCCATCGCTCAGGCGGCCGCTGACGATGCGGAACCGGGCCGCGCCTTGTGCTGCGGACGCACCTATCTGTCGATGGGCATGGTCGGCCAAGCTCGGGCGGAGGCGAAACGGGTGTTGGCGGCTTTAGGTCCGGCGATCGCCGCCGGGACGCCGATCGTCGGGCTGGAGCCGTCCTGTCTGTTGTCGATGCGCGACGAATTTTTCAGCCTGGGGCTCGGCGCCGAAGTCGGCGCGATGGGCAAGAATCTTTATCTGTTCGAGGAATTTCTGGCGCGAGAGGCGCAGCGCGGACTCAAATTGCCGTTGGAGGCGCGCGGAGCGGGAAAAATTCTGGCGCATGGCCATTGCCACCAGAAAGCGTTCGGGCTGATGAAATCGATCCGCAAGACTCTGGCTATGATTGCCGGGGCTGAATTCGAAATCATCGACTCCGGCTGCTGCGGCATGGCCGGCTCTTTCGGCTTCGAGGCCGAACATTACGAGGCCTCGCGCAAAATGGGCGAGATCGGCCTGATGCCAGCCGTGCGCGCCGCCGGCCCGGCAGACGTGATCGTCGCCGATGGGTTTTCCTGCCGCCATCAGATTTCCGACGGCGCCGGTCGCAAGGCCGTGCATATGGCGGTGCTGCTGCGCGACGCGCTGGCGCCGGCATGAGAATCTCGACGCAGCGGAGCAATGGGAGCTTGACCCGGGCTCGCAGGCAGGGAATCATTTGCGATCGCGTGTCGGAGGGTCCGAGATCGCGCGGGAGCGTTGACAGTGCTGCATGCGCTTTGATTTGGATCTTGGCGGTGATGCTGCGGTAAACGACCTCGTTCTTTAGTATTTTCAGTCATCGGACTTTTTGGCGGGCCGCCCATATGTCTGGCGTAAAGATGATTTCCGTGCGCGCCGACGAGACGGGCGAAGAAATCGCCTTCGCCCTCGCGCGCAGTTCTCTGGGGTCGGTTCTCGTCGCGCGGCGCAGAGGCGGCGATTCCCGGGGCGTCTGCGCCATTCTGCTCGGCGACGGTCCGCAACAGGTCATCCGCGAATTGGAGGCGCAGTTCACTGGCGCGGTGCTGACCGAGGGCGATCCCGCACTGGAACAGCCGATCTCGGCGGCTTCGGAGGCCGTCGAGCGGCCTTGGCGTCCGCTCGACCTGCCGCTCGACATTAGGGGGACGGATTTTCAAAAGAAAGTCTGGGACGCCTTGCGGAAAATTCCGCCGGGGACGACTACAAGCTATGCCCAGGTCGCCCAGACCATCGGGGCGCCCAAGGCGTTGCGCGCCGTAGCGGGCGCCTGCGCCGCCAACAGGCTGGCGATCGCCATTCCCTGTCATCGGGTGCTGCGCAGCAATGGCTCACTGTCGGGCTATCGCTGGGGCATGGAGCGCAAGCGGCAATTGTTGGAGCGCGAAAAAAATTTTTGACGTCTTGGGCGCCGTTTTCCATAATTCGTCGTAAATTTGCGCCAGATCATGGAATTATCTTAGTTTTATGTCATTAATATAATACGCATTCGCGTTGCAGGCGCCTTTAACCCCCAGACGCCCCGATGCGAAGGCTAGGACCGCTCCACAAGAGCGGTCCTTTTCTATTAAGGGAGTTTGCCCAGGCCCGTCTCGAGCCACGGTCGCCGCCCCCTGGGGCCGCTTCAAGCCCGTTGGAGCCACGAACAAATCCAGACTTGTGGGGCGTCGGAGCGCCCAAGAGTCTGGCGCGGAGCTTTTTGGGCGGGGTATTTTTCTTCCGCGACGGCGTTTTCAATAGCCCGCCGCAACAGCAATCAGCTGAACCGCGCGCCTTGCCGGGCTCGCGCCATGACGACGATCAAGTCCCCGGGCCCGCAGGTTTTTTCGCGCCGCCCCAGAAAGGCGCCGATCTCGACGCGTTTTTCCCGTGCGGAAAAATCGAGCCGCTCGACGCCGAATTCGGCGTGGCGCTCGATCGTCAGCCGCACCCACAATGGGCTGAAGCGCCAGTCCCGCCGCGCGCCCGCCGTGTTGAAGCGCAAATAATGCAATTCCAGCGCGCTCAGCGAAATTTCGTCGCGGGCGAGGGCGTCGCGGGCGTTACGCCGGAAGGCGAAGGCCAGGCCAAGCCAGGTCAGTCCAAGGAAAAACGCCGCCGGCCAGGCGCCGGAAAGGCCGAGCAATAATCCAAAGGACCTTGCAGCAAGGCGAGAACGGCAAGCGCCTGCCGGGGTCCGCGCCGCGCCAAGGCGCGATGCGGCCGCAGCCGGGCGGTAAAGAAAATCGCCTGAGTCGCCGCGTCAGGCAAAAAAACAATATCGACGGCGGGTTCGCGGACCACGGGTTTGCGCATCCTGGGACTCCGCCTTTCGCCAATTGGCTTGTCTCGCCGGGCCTTAGCCGCTCTATTATGGCCATGACCGAATCCCGCCGACGCCCCGCCCCGAAATCCGCGGCCAAATCCAAGGCCAAGCCGGTAAAGGGCCCGCCGAAAAAGGCTAAACCGTCCACCAGGCAAAATGGCGCCGCCGAACCTGATCGGGTGCGGGCCATTTTCGCCCATTTCGCCGCCTTGAATCCCAATCCGAGCGGTGAACTGGAATATATCAATACCTTTACCCTGCTGGTCGCTGTCGTGCTCTCAGCCCAGGCGACAGATGCGGGCGTCAATCGCGCCACCAGAGGATTATTCGCCAGCGCTTCGACGCCGCAGGCGATGGTCGCGCTCGGCGAGGCGCAGGTTCGGGAAAAGATCAAGACCATCGGCCTGTTCCGCGCCAAGGCCAGAAATGTTGTCGCGCTGTCGCGAAAACTGATCGACGAATTCGGCGGCGAGGTCCCGCGCACGCGCGAGGCGCTGGAGAGCCTGCCGGGGGTGGGGCGCAAGACCGCCAATGTCGTGCTCAATATCGCCTTCGGCGAGAAGACCATCGCCGTCGACACCCATTTGTTCCGCGTCTCCAACCGCATTCCGTTGGCGCACGGCGCCACGCCCGAAGCGGTCGAACGCGGCCTTCTGGAGATCGTACCCGAGGAATATCTGCTGCAGGCCCATCATTGGCTGATCCTGCACGGCCGATATATCTGCAAGGCGCGCAAGCCGCTTTGCGGAATCTGCCCGATCGCCGACCTCTGCCTTTTTGCCGAAAAGACTATTTCTACACCGCCGCAGGCTGGATAACGCCGCCGCCGAACGCTTGCCTTTTGTCACCTTCCGTTGATATTGCCCTTCCGAAACGCCGTGGCGCCCGCCGCCTACGCCGTGCGAAAGGGGCAGGTCCATGCTGCGTCCGGTTGACCTTGACGATTGGTTCGACCAGGACGAACTCACCGCCATTCTGGGCGACAGGCGGGAAATCTCGACCTTGCGAGCCGATTCAACCATTTCCGCGTTTCGCCGCTGGAGCGCCGCCGACTTTACGCTCGCGCGCCGCTTTTCCAACGGCGAGCCCCTGACAGCCGATGAAATCCGGCGTTTGGCGCAATGTCTGGGCGGTTGAGCGCTTTTTTTGCGATTTCAATTCATTCGGACAATAGTCGGGGGCCTCGACCGCGAACGACAGCAATCCTTCGGCACACGTCGGGGGTGCAGCATTCTTCATTGCGAGGAGCAGCGATTGGGGAAAAGCGAATTAAGCCTTTTTTAACCTTGCTGCTGGAAATGCACTCTTGTTTGGCGACAAGCGCGCTTCTATAGCTGCGCAGCCGGGCGCGATCCACCATCCGGTTGAACAGAACAGGCATGCCGCAGCTTTATCATCATCCGCTCTGTCCGCATTCGCGCTTCATCCGCCTGGCTCTCGGCGAATATGGCGTCGAGGCGGAACTGATCGAGGAGCGCGTGCATGAGCGGCGACGCGCATTCCTGCTGCTCGACCCCGCCGGCCAGACGCCGGTGCTGGTCGAGGACGGCGGCTTGGTCGTGCCTGGCGCGGGCGCGATCGCCGAATGGCTGGACGAGACGCTCGGCGAACGCCTTGGCGACCATCGTCTGCTGCCGACCTCGCCGGCGGCGCGGGTCGAGGTCCGGCGGCTGACGTCCTGGTTCAATGAAAAATTCTTCGACGAAGTGTCGAACTGGCTGGTCACGGAAAAGGTCTTCAAGCGTTTCACGGCGACGGAAATCGGTGGCGGCGCCCCGGACATGGACGCGGTGCGCGCGGCGCGCGCCAATCTGCGCTATCATCTGCGCTATGTTTCCTATCTGGCGCAGACGCGCAACTGGCTGGCCGGCGAGCGCATGACCTATGCCGATCTGGCCGCCGCCGCGCATCTCTCCAGCGTCGATTTTCTCGGCGACGCCCCCTGGGATGAAGAAGAGCCGGCCAAGCAATGGTATCAGCGCCTGAAAAGCCGTCCGAGTTTCCGGCCCCTGCTGGCGGACCGGGCGCCCGGCGTGATGGTCAACCCGCTTTATACGGAAGTGGACTTTTAGGGCCTTTCCGCGCCGAAGCCTTGCGGCTCGGTTTCGACGCCTGCCGCATCGCCCGGCCCGACGCCATTCCGGGCGCGCCGGCGCACCTCGCGGCTTTTCTGGCCGAAGGCCGCCATGGCGACATGGACTGGCTGGCGGAGAAAAGCGGCTGGCGCGCCGATCCGCGCAACCTGTGGCCGGAAGTCCGTTCGATCGTGCTGCTCGGCATGAATTACGGTCCGCAGGGCGATGCGCTGGCGACATTGGCGCAAAAAACCGCCGGAAACATTTCGGTTTACGCCCGCCATCGCGATTATCACGACGTCGTCAAGGGGAAGCTCAAGCTATTGGCTGGCTTCCTGCTCAAAATGGACAAACGGAGCGGCGAGGCGAAAGTCTTCGTCGATACGGCGCCGGTGATGGAAAAGCCGCTCGCCGCCGCCGCCGGGCTCGGCTGGCAGGGCAGGCACACCAATCTGGTGTCGCGCGACTTCGGCTCCTGGCTGTTTCTCGGCGCCATTTTCACCACATTGGAGCTTGCGCCCGACGCGCCGGAAAGCGACCATTGCGGAAATTGCCGCGCCTGTCTCGACGCCTGCCCTACGGCGGCGCTAGACGCGCCCTACCAAATCGACGCGCGGGCCTGCATCTCCTATCTGACCATCGAGGCGCGGGGACAGATTCCGCTGCGCTACCGGGAAAAGATCGGCAACCGCATCTATGGCTGCGACGATTGCCTCGCGGCCTGCCCCTGGAACAAATTCGCGCAAATTTCGCGCGAGGCGAAATTTGCCGCCCGGGCCGATCTGGTCGCGCCGCCGCTCGCTGAACTGGCGGCGATGGAGGAGCCGGAATTTCGCGCAAAATTCGCCGGGGGGCCGATCAAGCGCATCGGTTTCCCGCGTTTCTTGAGAAATGTGCTTTTGGCGATCGGCAATTCCGGCGATGCTGCGCTGGCGCCTCTGGCGGAAAAGCGGCTGGATCATCCTTCGGCGCTGGTGCGCGGCATGGCGGTCTGGGCGCTGGCGCGCCTGCTGCCGCGTGAGCAAGTCCTGGCCCTCGCCGAACGACGCGACGCGGAAAGCGACGCAGAGGTCCGGGCGGAATGGGATGGCGCCATCGACGGGGAGGGGACAAGGTGAATCTGGTCATTATCGGCTTGGGCTACAGCGCCTCCTATTTCGCAGCCCATCACGCGAGCGCGTTCCAGCGCGTGACCGGCACCCAACGCGCGCCCAGACACCAGCGCCTCGGCCGGGTCGAACTGCTGCCGTTCGACGGCGCGGCGCCATCTCGCGAACCGCGCCTGCTCGGAGCTTTGGCCGAGGCCGATGCTTTGCTGGTCAGCGCCGGGCCCGACGCGCAGGGCGATCCGGCCTTGCGGCTGCTGGCAAAGGAAATCGCCGCCGCGCCGCGATTGAAGCGAATCGTCTATCTCTCCACCATCGGCGTCTATGGCGACCATGGCGGCGCCTGGATCGACGAGACGGCGCAAACCGATCCGGCCAATGGCCGCAGCCGGCTGCGCCTCGCCGCCGAAGCGGGCTGGAGCGCGTTGGCGCAGGGGACGGCGCGGGAGATTTACATTCTGCGGCTCTCCGGCATTTATGGCCCCAGCCGCAACATGCTGGTCAAACTGCGCGAGGGAACGGCGAAAAGGCTGGTGAAGCCGGGACAAGTGTTCAACCGCATTCATGTCGAGGATATTTCGCGCGCCATCGAAGCCTGTTTGACCGGGCAAGCGCCGGGGGGCGTCTATAACGTCACCGACGACGAACCGGCGCCGCCGCAGGATGTGGTGCTTTTCGCCGCGCTAAAGTCGGGGATGGCGCCGCCTCCGGAACAGGATTTCGACGCCGCGCAACTGACGCCGATGGCGCGGACTTTTTATGGCGAGAACAAGCGCGTCTCGAACCGGCGCATGAAGGAAAACCTGAGGTTCGACCTGGCTTTCCCGACCTATCGCGAAGGCATTGCGGCATTGTGGGCTCATGGCGAGGGCCGCAAGGATTAAAGCCGCAGACGCTCCGCGAAGGTCCAGCCGAGAAAAGCGCAAAGCGAAGCCACCGAGAAAATATTGACCTCGCGCAAAAGGTCGAGCGCATGGGCGTCCCAGACGTGCAGCGGGGGGCCATAACGGCCGTGCAACGCCATGGCGAGGAGAAATGTCGCCGCAACCAGGAGGCGGCTTTTCCCTGCCTCCCCGGCTTCTGGCGCCAATGTCGCGAGCATGAGGCAGGGAAAAAAGAAAAGTTCGGCCCCGCTGGCGGCGCCGAATAATTTGACCGCCAGAACCGTGTCGCAAATCCCCAGCAGCGGCACGCCGAAGCGCAAGACCCGCGGATGGCTGCGCAACAGCAGGGCGAGGCCGATGTAAAAGGGCATGCTCAGCGCAGTAAAGCTGGCCGCCCAAAAACCCGAGCCGGCGAAATACCAGACATAGGCCGGATAGATCGGCTTGTTGGCGGCGAGGATCCATGCGGTTTTCGCACTGGCGGCGGCCTGCGCGCTCGGCGCCGCAGGGGGGTGATGCGCGCTCAAAACGAACGAGTCGTGTTATGGCGGGGGGCGCTCAGGCGCCGCCGCAGTAGCGGCAAGCAGGCTAAGCTCATCGAGGCCAAATTCAAGAAGGCGTTCGTCGGCAAGGCGAAAGCTGAGGACGGCATGCAAAAATCCTTGGGACGTACAAAACCCGCCGATAGTCTATTTCACGGACCCGCGCAGGGAAAAGTTCATTTGCGGGGCTGAGAATTTTTTTGCGTCGCCGGTGAACCATTGCGCGACTTATATCGTCTATTGAGTCATTGAATAGTGGAACATAGCTTAGGTGAAGCGAAGTTCGGTATCGACCTCCGCACCCTTTTTTCGAACAAGGAAAGCAACCATGATCCGATTCCCGAGACTCTTCAGCGTCGCGGTCCTGCTTGCCTCGACCGCGCCGGGCCTCGCCGCCGCCGAATCCTCGATCTATGGCGCCTGGGCGCGCGGCGATGGCGTGGCTCGCGTGCGGATCGCGCCCTGCGGCGGCGCGATTTGCGCGATCAATACCTGGATCAAGCCCGGAGTCACTGATGAAAAGGTCGGCGACAAGCTGGTGATGAATGTCTCGCCCCGCAGCGCCGCCGCGATGTCGGGAACGGCCTTCGATCCGCAACGCAATCTCAGTTACCGTCTGAAGGTCAGTCTTGCCGGTCAAAGGATGACGACGAGCGGCTGTGTGCTCGGGGGGCTGTTTTGCAAAAACATGGGTTGGACGCGGCTCTCGGGGGAATGAGTTCAAACTCGTCAATGGTCGCCTGTGATCCCCCGTGAGCGACCGCGCGGAACTTGCCTTTATGGCCGCTTCCGATTGGTTGGCAGCCACTGCGCGCCGACAGGCAGGGGAATCTAACGGCGCTCGCCTGCGGCGCGCCGCTCTTTGAAAACCCGCCGGGGATTCCCGGCGGGTGTTTGGTTTGGTCGGATTGCCAGATTAATGATGGCCGTGCCCGCCGCCGCCGCCATGACCTCCGCCTCCAACGTGTCCGCCGCCTCGGCCGGGACCGCCGCCTCCGCCGTGAAAGCCCCCGCCGTGTCCGCCGCCGTGAAATCCTCCGCTGTGGCGTCCGCCCCTGCGACCGCCGTAACCGCCTCCGTAGCCGCCGACAACATAGCCGGGAAAGCCGCCATAATAGCCATAATGCCGGTGATGATGGTGGTGGCGCCGATGATGAAGCCGGTAATGGTGGCGATAGTGATGTCGGTGATGATGATAGGCCACGGTCTCGAGGCCAGCCGCCGGCGACGCCAGTTCGGGTTTTGGCATGCCCGTCGGCGCGGCCTGGGCCGGAGACAGGACCGCGCCGGCCAGCGAAAAGACCAGAGCCAGTCGCAAAAGCGATGATCTCAACATGCCGAGTCTCCTCGAACGGTCGTGCTCATGACGTTTCCTCTGTTATTTGCGGCGCTGCCAAAAATGCTCCGCAAGATGAACGCGGTCCCGACAGATCGAATTTCATCGGCCATTGCGATATCGACGCCCGGTCGGTCGATTAACGCTTCGCCATTCCCGCGCGAAAGCGCCGGAATCTACTCAAGCCGTTCCGTCCAAAGGATTTCGCCGGCGCCTGTCCGGTAATAGCCAAGGCCTGCGATCCGCCCAAAGCGGGCCGGCGGGGCGCGCCACCTCAAAATCGGCGGATTTGGCGTTCAGGTCATTGTTGCGCCTTTGCCGAACATGCGCGAAGGAAGCCCATGACCCCAGCGCAAGCTCCAAAACCCCTGTTTTCCCATCGCAAATATTGGGCGCAGCGCTTCGGCGTCGCGCCTTTCCTGCCAATGTCGCGTGCAGAAATGGAAACGCTCGGCTGGGATAGCTGCGACATCGTCCTCGTCACCGGCGACGCCTATATCGATCATCCAAGCTTTGGCATGGCGATCATCGGCCGCCTGCTGGAAGCGCAGGGCTTTCGTGTCGGCATCATCGCCCAGCCCGACTGGAAGGACGCCGCGGATTTCAAACAGCTCGGCAGGCCCAACCTGTTCTTCGGCGTGACCTCTGGAAACATGGATTCGATGGTCAACCGCTATACGGCGGACCGCAGGCTGCGCCATAACGACAGCTATACGGCCGGCGGCGAGGGCGGAAAGCGCCCCGATCGCGCCGTCATCGTCTATGCCCAGCGCTGCCGCGAGGCATTTTCGGACACGCCCATCGTTCTCGGCGGCATCGAGGCCTCGTTGCGCCGTATCGCCCATTACGACTACTGGTCAGACAAAATCCGCCGCTCGATCCTGCTCGACGCCAAGGCCGACCTGCTGCTTTACGGCAATGCCGAACGCGCCCTGGTCGAGGTCGCCCATCGCATCGCCAAAAACGGCATTTTGCAGGATTTCTCCGATATTCGCGGCCTCGCCTTGGCGCGCGACGAGACGCCGGAAGATTTCGTCGAGGCCCCCGCCGACGATCTCGATGGCGACGAGGGCGCGCGGCTGCAAAAGGAAAAAGTCGTGGTGCGCCTGCCGGCCTACGAGCAGGTCGTCGCCGAGCCCGAAGCCTATGCCCGCGCCTCGCGGGTGCTGCATCGCGAAAGCAATCCCGGCAACGCCCGGCCCCTGGTGCAAAGGCACGGCGACCGCAACGTCTGGCTCACCGCGCCGCCGATTCCGCTGACCACGCCGGAAATGGACGCGGTTTACGACCTGCCTTACGCGCGGGCGCCGCATCCTTCCTACGGTGAAAATAAAATCCCGGCCTGGGAAATGATCCGCCATTCGGTGACGATCATGCGCGGCTGTTTTGGCGGCTGCTCCTTCTGCTCGATCACCGAGCACGAGGGCCGCATCATCCAGAGCCGCTCGCAGGAATCGATTCTTAAGGAAATCGAGACCATCCGCGACAAGACGGAAGGGTTCACCGGCATTATTTCCGACATTGGCGGCCCCACCGCCAATATGTACCGCATGGCCTGCAAGGACCGCGAGACCGAGGCCGTCTGCCGCCGCCTGTCCTGCGTCTATCCCG
>NZ_CAIUXT010000096.1 GCF_903903185.1 uncultured Rhodoblastus sp. | reverse complement strand
GCGCCCGTTGCCGTCTCGCGGCGCGGGCTGCATAGTTCAAATCGTAGTCTCCGGCTACGGGGGCTGTCAGGGGCAATGCCATGAACCGTTCATTCGCCGGGCGCGCCGCGCTTTGGATCGGCGCTTACCTGTTCGTCGTACTCGCCCCGCTCTTTGCGCTCCTTCTCGGCGACCATCCTCCGGCGCGGGATTTCTGGACAGAATTCGCTGACGCTATCGCCTATGCAGGTCTCTCTATCATTGGGTTGCAATTCGGACTTACCGCCCGGTTTCGATTTATAACCCAGCCTTGGGGCGAGGACGTCATCTACTATTTCCACCGCCAGCTGACTTGGGTCGCGCTGGCGCTAGTTCTCGCCCATCCTGCGATCCTCATCTGGGTGAGGCCCGCGCGGATCGCCGCACTCAACGTGTTCGCCGCTGGGTGGCGAGTCAAATACGCGAATTTTTCGATCTATGCGCTCGTCGCGTTGACGGCGCTCTCCTATGGGCGCAAGCGGATCGGTCTGTCCTACGAGGCTTGGCACGCGACCCATATCGTGCTGGCGCTGCTGGCTGTCGGCTTCGGGCTCGCGCATGCGATCGCCTTCGGCTTCTATCTACAGTCGCCGCTCAAGTCGGGCCTATGGGTCTCGCTGGTCATTGTGTGGATCGGCGTCCTGGTCTACACGCGGATCGTGCGCCCTTACTTTTTCCTGCGCCGGCCCTACCGGGTCGAGGCGGTTCGCCGGGAGCGCGGCGACAGCGTCACGCTGGCGCTTCAGGCCGACGGACACGACGGTCTGAGTTTCGCGCCTGGGCAGTTCGCTTGGCTCTCGACCGTCACGCCGCTCCAAATCACCGGCCACCCCTTTTCCTTCGCCTCCAGCGCCGATGTTCACGGGCGGATCGAGCTGACGATCCGCAACCTCGGCGACTTCACCGCCGCCCTCGGCTCGATACGGATCGGCCGGCGCGTGTGGCTGGACGGTCCTTATGGCGCCTTCACAATGGACGAGGCAGATGACCCCCCGGTCCTGATCGCGGGTGGGATCGGGATCACGCCGATGATGAGCATGCTGCGCACGATGGCGGACCGCAGCGACCGCCGCCGCATCCTCCTCATCTACGCGAACCGGAACTGGGAGGACGTGACGTTCCGCGAGGAACTCGAGGCGCTCGAGACGCGGCTCGATCTCGAGGTCGTCCACGTTCTCGAGGAGCCGCCGCCCGATTGGACCGGCGAACGCGGACGCCTTTCTCTCAAGACGCTGAAACGCTGCGTCCGTGCGCCTTTCGTGGAGCGCAACTACTTCATCTGCGGACCGGAGCCGATGATGGACGCGGCCGAAGCGGCGCTCGCCGAACTGGGCGTCCCGATTTCCCGCTATCATTCCGAGCGATACAGCTTCGCCTGAGGGAGATTTCGATGCGGCGCATCTACGCCTTGAGGCTGGTCATCTCGACCGCCCTCGCCCTCGTCGCGCTGTCAGCGCTCTTTGCGGCACTGAGGACCTTGGAGTGATAAGCGAGGAGGACTTGCTTCGCCGATTTACCGCGGCAAGCTCGGGCAGCCTTCCTGACCACAAAGATTACTAAGGGGACGAAAAGATTAGGGGTCTAGCCCGGATAATTCACGGCGTGTGATTTTTGGGCTGGCGGGCATAGCTTAAGGCCATGATAAGGCGTAGGATTCGGGTGTCTAAGCCAACCCTTCACACGTTTCACGCCAGCCACGCCCGCCATGATCGACAATACG
>NZ_CAIUXT010000095.1 GCF_903903185.1 uncultured Rhodoblastus sp. | reverse complement strand
GCGGGCGTGGCCGGAGCGAAAGCGCGACAGGGTGGGTGTAAGCAACCGAATCCTACGCGATATCAGCGCATTGCGCCACGCCCGCCAGCCTCAAAAAAAGCCGTCATGAATAAGATGGGTTAGCGGCGCGGCGACCCCACCTACCAATTTTTGAACGCTCGGTAGCATTCCGGTCGGGCTTGGACGGAGCGGGTGTCGCTGTGAGAAATGATAGTCCTAATGATACTCATCAAGACAATCGCAATGACAACGGGGGCTATCGCCGGATTGAGCTGATCACCGGGACGACGCGCCGACGGCGCTGGAGCGATGACGAGCGGGCGCGGATTTTGGCGGAGAGCTTCGAGGCGGGCGCGAACATCTCGGCGGTCGCCCGCCGGCACGGCGTGCATGGCGGCCTGCTGCACTCGTGGCGCAAGAAAGCCAGGATGCGGGCTGACGAAGCGGCGCAGACGGATCCACCGCTGTTTATTCCAGTAGCGGTCGCCAAGGCGAACGGCGACGTCTTGCAAAATCGCGCTCGCCGCACCGCCGCTAATCGAAATCAAAAATCAGCCTGTGGCTGCGGCGTGCCGCTTGCAGTCCACAGGGTGAGACGCCCGCCGAACATAGAGTATCCGAATGTCGCGAATCATTGAGACCGCTGCAAATGTGGCGGGGACATTGCGCAAACTTGCAATGGGTGTTCCGGGCGAAAAGCAAGGTGGTTATTCGCGATGGATGAATGTCGCGTCTGCTTTACAGTTTTTGATCGGCAGGAAACTTGGCTTCCCCGGAACACCCGCGCTGACGCTCGGTTGCAACGGCAAAATTCATAGCTGGACTCTCGTCGAGCGGAGCGACCTTACGGTTCTGGAGGAGGTGTTTCTCAATCAGGAATATGCACTTGACGGCGTCGCTCCAGACGTCGTGTTCGACCTTGGCGCAAATATCGGAGTCTCCGCCATTTTCTTTGCACATCGGTGGCCGGAAGCGCGAATTTTCGCGATCGAACCCAGCCCCGGCACGTTCAAGCGTCTTCAGGTAAATACTGCAATGTATCCGAACATCACATGCATTAATTGCGCCGTTAGCGGCGCGGACGGAGTTGCGGACTTTGTGATCTCTCCAAATCACATCAGTTCCAGTTTGTTTCGAAAGCTCGAAGGAGCCAGCACTGTGCCGGTAGAGGTGCGATCTTTTGCGAGTCTCCTCAGGCAAGTCGGAGTCGATCATGTTGATGTCGTCAAATTTGATGTTGAAGGCGCTGAGGACGCCTTTTTTCTCGATCCAAGCCCGATCCGGGACGTCTCTGCCCTGATCGGAGAGATTCACAAGGATTTACTTAACTGCTCATTAGGGGAATTTCTCGGTCGCTTTTCCGAGTTCGAGATCGAAACACGTGTCGATGGGCCAGTTCATATGGTGGTCGCCGCCACCAGGCGGACACGATGAAATCCTTCACGAGCGTCTTCGGAACAAGCTGGCTTCAGGGACGTAAGCTGCTGCCGCTTTTAATCTCGTATACGACTAATTTCACCGGCGATGTCGTTGACCTTGGTTGCGGCCGCAGCCCTTTTCGGCCGCTTTTTGCGACCGCTCGCCACTTCATCCGCGTTGATCGTTACGCTGTTGATCCCGAGGTCATCGTGATCGACGATCCGAGGGCTCTTCCGCTTGAATCCTCATCGGTTGACATGGTTCTCGCGGCCAGAATGCTGGGTGATCTTCCTGACCTGCCAGCCGTTATGCGCGAACTCGCTCGCATTTTGAAGCCCGAGGGCAAGATCCTTGTCTACGAGGCCATCAGCTATCCCCAGCATGATTTGCCCCATGATTACTGGCGGGTTTTGCCGGCCGGACTTGAATGGGCCGCTACGGGAGCGGGCTTGAGCGTGACGCGCGTTGAATACATGGGCGGATATTTCACCAACCTAGCCCTTCACTGGAATTTGTTTTTTGCGGGAAATCTCACGCGCTTCGCGGTGTTGCGGCCGCTGGCGGGATTGGCGGTCACCTGCGGCAACCTAATTTTTGCGACGCTTGATCGAATCTTGCCACGTCCGGCGCTCGCTACGGATTATTTCGCCTGCGTTGTAAAGAGCGGTGCGCCTGATCCAGAGGCTGTCTCAGAATGAAAGTTGCAATTGTAACCGTGACGTTGTCCCATTTCGAGGTCCCGCTTTTCCGACTCGCATCCTCGCTCGCAGGTCTCGATGTGCGCGTCTTTCACTGCGAAAAAGAGAGCAACAATTTCTTTGATGAGAGTTATGGCGTCGTGATCGATTGGGGCGAGGATCGTCGCGCGGGGTTTCCTAACCAGTTCTGTGAAACGCCAGGACGTCTTGCCCGCGACGTCCTTGCCTGGAAACCGGATGTCGTATTGCAATACGGGTATCTCTGGAGGGGCGCGTTTGCCTTTTTCGCGCAGATGCGCATGCGGGGCATTCCCGTCGTCCATCGCGGCCTTCTGACGCCCTATCGGAACACGCGGCAAAACGCCCTTGTAGGCGCGGCATGGCGGATCATTCAGCCAATGTTGCTGCGGCGTTTTCAGGCGCATCACTATGGCGGCAGTTACAGCGAAGCCGTGCTCAAGCGTGCAGGCATACCCGAGAACAGGTGCTATTTCGTACCGTTTTCCGTCGACACTCCTCATTTCGCCAGCAAGGCGGACGATGTCGAGGAAAAACGCCGAGCGCTGGCGTTGCGTCGATGCTTGGGATGGGCCGAGGACGCGCACGTGCTGCTTTTCATGTGCCAGCAGAACTGGTTCAAAGCTCCGGATGTCGCCGTAAAAGCCGCGGCCGCTGCGCAGAAGGTCGTTCCTGGGATCAAACTGATCATGGCGGGTTCCGGTTCGATGACCGACGAGTTGAAGGCCCTCGCCGCAAGCAATCTTTTGCCCGGAAGTTTTCATTTTCCAGGTTTTGTTCAAAGCAAGGATTCGATGCGCTACTATCTGGCGTCTGACCTAGTGATGTTCCCGTCGCGCTACGACACATGGTCGCGCGGCGTGAACGAGGCCATGTTGGCGCGACGTCCGTGCATCGTTTCGCGTGTCGTGCCGGCTGCAGGAGGCTTGGTGGATGACCGTGTGAACGGCTACGTTGTTGACGGACTGGAGCCTGGGGGCTTTGTCAATTGCATCGGCGCCTATCTCGGCCAATCGACAGCCGAGCGCGCCTCCATGGGGGAGGCGGCGCGCGCGCGCGCGATGTCGTTCTCATACGAGGTGCATGCCGACGAACTCTACCGTAGCTTTACCGAAGTCGTATTGTAATCATCTTGGAAATCAGTATGTCCAAATACAGTCATATTTCACTGAGCTACGTCATCAATCGCATTTCGCAAATGGCTTATCAAAAATTGCATCCTGACGCTCCTTGGCTAACCGGAGGTGCAATCGCGTTTCTCGACCAATGGTTGCGTCCAGACGACACTGGGGTCGAATGGGGTTCGGGGCGGAGTACGCTCTGGTTCGCAAAGCGCGTAGCCCATCTCACTTCGATCGAGGATAATCGCCAATGGGCCAAGATCGTCAGGAACATGCTTGTCGAGAATGGGATTGGCGATACAGTCGATTATCGTTTTGTCGCCATTTCACAAGACGTCAAAGGTCCTTCGAGCCCGTACGTGCAGTGTGTTGCTAATATATTGCCGGGTAGCATCGATTTCTGTCTCGTCGATGGCGATTTGCGAGATCACTGCGCGCTCGCGGCCATCGACTTGTTGAAGCCTAGCGGCTTGCTGATAATAGATAATGCGGAACGCTATTTACCAAGAGAGCCGGTTAGCCGATCACCAAATTCGCGAAGCATGAAAAGCGGTCATGAATCAGAAGAGTGGGCCAAGTTTTCATCTGCGATTGACGGTTGGCGTTGTTTTTGGACATCAAACGGAGTTAGTGATACGGCCTTTTGGATAAAGCCGTGTTCGGAATAACAGTAGATGTATAGGTAATTCGAAGAGTTGGGGTCGAAATAAACGAGATGGACGATTTTAGGCAATCGTTAACTTTGTAGTCGCTAAAATTGCTTATTTCGGATTTCGAGACTCACAACATGTTCATGTGCGCAACCGTGCGGCTGGGTCGGGTTGAATAATCAAAACGTATGATATTATTGAACATCACGGCGACCGTTGCTGAAGGTTGGCGGCGCGCCCGTTTGCGGGAGTGACGAATGTTGTGGTCGCGAACGCGGACGGGGCCAAAATTCTTTTTCAAAAGCCCTGTCGCCAAGGGAAGCAGGAGGTGCTCCTGGTGTCAAGCCTAAGACGTATTGTCAAAAATGTCGCCTATGGGCTCGCCGATGCGCTGAACGTCACCGGGTTGTGCCGCAAAACCAGGAAAGACGCGCTGACAATCGTCACCTACCACAGTTTTGGCCCGGCGGAGGAGTATCCCTATCTTCATCGTCTGGCGCCAGGGAAGCTCTCCGCACAACTGGACCATCTCGGGCGTCATTACGACGTTGTTCCGTTGCAGGAGGGATTGATGCGTCTTGAACGCCTGCAGGGCGCCGCACTCGATCGACCAATGGTCGCCATCACGGTCGATGACGGTTTCGCTGACAATTACGACTATCTGTTTCCTGCGCTGCGTACGCGTGGCTTGCCCGCAAGCATCTTCGTTGCGACCGACTTTCTGGACACTGATCGCTTGCCGTGGCCAACCCGAATTGATTACCTTTTGCGCTATGCAAGAAACCGGAACGTCCGCGCGCCGATCGCGGTGAACCTTGAAACGGTGAACGCGGGCGTTGCTCGTCGGGTCCTTTATCGCCATTTTAGTCGCCTTAGCGGCTTCGAAAGACAAGAGGCGTTGGAAGCGCTCGAAACCGCGATGGCGCCGCAGGGACCAACTCAGGCCCCGCCGTTGAGTTGGGCGCAGGTGCGCGAGATGCAGGCCTCCGGAGTCTCGTTCGGCAGTCATACGCGCTTTCATGGCTGGCTTGATTTGCTCTCTCCCGAAGAGGTGGGGGCCGAACTTTCCTATTCACGCGAGCGGATCGAAGCGGAAGCGGGCGAATGTCCTATGCTGGCCTATCCAAATGGCAATTGGAGCGCGGATGTCGTGCGGGCGGCCGCGAAAGCCGGCTATACCTATGCATTGACGCAAGATCATGGAGTAAGTCGGGCGGGCGGGGCGCCGCCGCTGGCTCTCCCGCGCATTCAAGTGCCGCATGACGAAACACTGAGTGTTTTCGCCTGTCGAGTGGCAGGAGTTGCTTTGTGACAAATTATACAGAACGATGATCTCACCAACAGCAACAAAGACCCCTAAGATTCTGATCGTCGGTAGTCGGTTGAGTGGAGGTGGGGCAGAAAATCACACGCGGCTGCTAGCGAAGCACCTGTTCGGCGGAAGCGCGAAAGCCGCCTTGTTTCAGACAAGCCGTGATGACGCGTCCGAGTTCGAGCAACAATTCGACCTGGGATGGCGAGGTTCGCTTTCCAATCCGAGAGTCGTTTACCGTCTTGCGCGATTGCTGCGACGTGAGCCGTTCGATGCGCTTATATCGCTCGGCTTTTATCCGAACACCTTCTCATGTATTGCCGCGAACACCCTGCGAAGACGTCCGGCGCTTCTAATGATGGAGATCACCCGGCCGCATACCGCGAGTCTTCAAACGACCAAGGTCCGACATATCCTGACTCACGCCGCGCGCAGGTTGACCTATCCTCTGGCGGACCTTGCTCTTGCGAACTCCGATGACGGTCTCGACGAAGTCGTTCGACATTACGGCGTCCCGCGAGACCGTATCCGACGCGTACCCAACATCGTGGAGCCGGATACGCTTGAAAGTCTTGCCCGGGAGGACGTCCACGTCGTCCGGGACAGCGGTTCGTTCTCGATTTGTGTCGTCGCGAGGCTTGATCCCGTCAAACGGATCGACACCATCATTGAGGCGACCGCGGGACTTCCCCGAGATCTGCCCTGCTTCGTTGACATTTTGGGCGACGGTCCCGAAAAAGAAAAGCTTCAAGCCCTCGTCGCAAAGCGCAAGCTGGAAGGGCGAGTGTGCTTTCATGGCTGGAGCCGGAATCCCTGTCCATTGATTCGGCGCGCAAACGCGCTGGTCCTCACTTCGGAATTGGAGGGCTTTTCCAACACCGTGCTCGAAGCGTTGGTCCTCGGTACGCCAGTCGTCACAAGTTTTTGCAGTTCAGATGCTCGAGCCATGGTCGTTGGCGGGGCGGCGCTCGGGTTTCCCGTCGGGGACCACGGGGCGTTGAGTGCGCAGCTCATGCGTCTGTTCAACGAACCCGAACTGCGGCGCACTCTCGGTGAGGCAGCGCGACGGTTCGCCGAGCAGCATTGCGTTCCCGACGCCTTACAGGCATATGAAGACTTCATTCGAGAGGCAATCTGCCGCCGCGAACACTCTCACCAATCCGACGAGAGTGTTTTCCGTCCTCGCGCTCATTAATCGGCTGATTGATCCTCCATGTGCGGCATTAACGGAATATTCGCCTATCATGGCGCGGCCGCCCCGGTGAAGCCGACGGAAGTGCGCAGCACGCGCGATTACATGGCGCGGCGCGGCCCGGATGATTCCGGAGAATTCTATGCCTGGGACATGCGTATCGGCTTTGGCCACCGGCGTTTGACGATCATCGATCTTTCTGATCGAGGTGCACAACCGATGAAATCGCGCGATGGAAGATATGTCATAACCTTCAACGGAGAAATTTATAATTTCCGGGAACTTCGCCGCGAACTTGAAGCCAGCGGGGTCGAATTTTGCAGTGAATCTGACACGGAAGTGCTGCTAAATCTATATGCAGCGAAGGGCGAAGCCATGTTGCAAGACCTGCGTGGCATGTTTGCTTTCGCCATATGGGACGCTGCTCGAGAAAATTTGTTCCTTGCACGGGACTGCTACGGCATAAAGCCGCTCTATTACAACGACGACGGAAGAACCTTTCGTTTCGCGAGCCAGGTCAAGGCCCTGCTGGCGGGCGGCGGCGTGTCCCGAGAACCCGATCCGGCCGGTGCCGTGGGCTTTCATCTTTTCGGTAGCGTTCCGGAACCCTTTACAAGCTACCTCAACATCCGCGCTCTGCAAGCTGGCGCGGCGCTGTTGTTGAACAGCCGCGGCTCCACCATTCGGCGGCACCACTCGATCGCAGAGATTTACAGCCGCGCGCAGTCAAGCAAACCTGCGGAGCCGGTGGATGTTCGCGAGGCGCTGCGCGAATCTGTGCGCCGGCATCTTGTCGCGGATGTGCCCGTTGGCGCATTTCTATCGTCCGGAATAGATTCCGGAGCGCTGGTCGGCCTGATGCGCGACGTGGGCGCAATCGACATTAAGACGATCACGGTCGGTTTCAATGAGTTTCTTGGCTGGCCGGAGGATGAGACACGCCTCGCCGCCGAGGTCGCCAAAACCTACGGCGCGAAGCATACGACACGTTTCGTCTCGCGCGCGGAATTTGAAGCTGACCTGCCTAAAATTTTCGAGGCGATGGACCAGCCGAGCATCGACGGCGTCAACGGATGGTTCGTGTCCAAGGCTGCGCGTGAGCTCGGCCTGAAAGTGGCGATATCCGGCCTCGGCGGCGACGAACTCTTCGGCGGCTATCCGTCTTTTTCCGATCTGCCCCGCTGGTCGCGTTTTTTTTCCCTTCCCTCGCAAATTCCTTTTCTTGGATCGACCGCGCGAACATTGATGGTGCCGATGACGTCGGCCTTCGGGCTTAGCCCGAAGGCCGCGGGTATGCTGGAATATGGCGGAAGTTACCCAGGCGCCTATCTGCTGCGGCGTGGACTTTTTATGCCTTGGGAACTCGGCTCTGTCCTCGATCAGGAGACTGTGAAGCTGGGTATGCAGCGCTTGTCGCCCCTGCAATTGATCGGGGCGGAGTTCGGTGGATTGCCGCTTCAGGATCGAGCCCGCGTCGCGGTGCTCGAATCGAGTTTCTACATGCGCAACCAGCTTCTGCGCGACATCGACTGGGCCAGCATGGCGCATTCCCTGGAGGTCCGCACGCCGTTGGTCGATTGCACGCTTCTGGCGAGTCTGGCGGCCAGTGGCGGTCCCCATAAATCAGACCTAGCGGCAGCTCCCGCGATAGCATTGCCTTCGGTCGTCACGAACCGGTTGAAAACGGGTTTTTCGATACCGATCGATGCCTGGATGGGAAGGCTCGTCGAAGACAAGGGCAAAGGTCATGCGCGCCCGCAGTCAGCCTATAGGGCGTGGGCTCGTTTCGTCTGGAAGAACAGTGTTGGCGCCAGTTGACCTAATAGACTGCTAAAAAAATCTTTCGCTTAAGGCATCTTCGTGATTCCCTCGCATTGTGGAGGGAGCGACACATGCGTGGGACGGACGAACGGTCGGGGCTGCTTTTCAGCTATGTTGATCTTGAGGCTCGGGTGCGGTCCGATCATGCAAGACGCCCGATTTGTAAATTTCATGACACGGAGATAGCGGATGAATACCGAGCAGTTGCTCCAGATTTTTTATTCGGGTCCGCAATACGATGGCACGACCCGTTTTTATGACTGGATCCGTGAATATG
Organism: uncultured Rhodoblastus sp.; assembly: GCF_903903185.1. Taxonomy (GTDB): domain Bacteria; phylum Pseudomonadota; class Alphaproteobacteria; order Rhizobiales; family Beijerinckiaceae; genus Rhodoblastus. The sequence continues at coordinate 1,343 of NZ_CAIUXT010000095.1, read as the reverse complement.
CGAGTCCGGAATCTAGAGTATTGAATTATGGCGCGGGCCCGGCTACCGTTGACCGTAGGCGAAGTCTTAAAGGTTATGTCGCTGAAATCGTTGGCGCCGATATTGACCCAATCGTTCTTCAAAATGAAGAACTTGATAATGCGGTTATGATTGTGGGTGACGAAACCACACTCGAAGCCGAGTATTTTGACCTTGTGTACAGCGACTTTGTGCTTGAGCACGTCGAGCGACCCGAGATGTTCCTCAAGGAGGTTTTTCGCGTTCTAAAACCAGGAGGAAGTTTTTTCTTCAGAACTCCATGTCTTTATCATTACGTAGCCATTGTATCCGCGCTGACCTCGCAGCGTTTCCACTTGCAGATAGCCAACAAAGTGCGCGGGCTTAGCGAGAAGTCGCATGATCCTTGGCCAACATTCTACCGCATGAACACGCGCTCACGCCTTCGCCGACTGGCGAATGTGGCAGGGTTTGACGAAGCACAATTGCGCATGCTCGAATTCGAGCCGTCCTACCTGCAGTTCAACCCGGCGCTGTTTCTCTTGGGTCTTGCTTATGAACGAACTGTCAATGCAACCCGCGTCCTGGAAAATCTGCGCGGGAACATATTTGGAAGACTTGTCAAGTGAGGTGTCATCTAGTCCCAGGGCAATCGCATTTCAAAACAGGGTCAATAGGCGAGCGAGGTAGGCTTCATCCCACCCGGCTCGTTTGATCTTTCCTCGGAGCGAGCCTTTTTCACCATCTTTTTGCATGACGTTCAGGGCCATGTGTCGGAGAACGGCGAGATTATGGGGTGCGTTTCCCAAACGGCTTCGGTCCTGATCCTCATTCATGATGACATCGAGCCGCCAGTGCAACCGATTTTCGACGCCCCAATGCGCACGAACGACCTCGTTGAATCGTTCGGGCGTCAAAGGCGCGCTGAGCAGATAATAGGCAGTCTCGAACGTTGTCTTGTCGGCGGTTTCGCGCATGCGTTCGACCTTGCCAACGGCGGCCAGCCCCGGCCATTGGTGCTCTTTGATCAGCCAGACGATATCGGTCGATACCGTAGCTGTGCGGGTTTCGATGCGGCCATGATCAGCCTCGACGACCGGCGCGGCGGTAATCGTTTTGGTGCCGGGATCGTTGAGATAAAGCACGACGTCATCATGAAGCGTGCCCTGATTTCCCTTCAGGGCCAGAGCGTAGTCGCCGCCTTGATCGACGATCTGCTGGGCGATGGCGCGCTGGCAATTGAGCGCGTCGGCGGTCACGATCGTTCCTTTCAGCCTCAGCATCTCCAGCAGTTTCGGCACGGCGGTAATTTCGTTCGATTTCGCGTCGGTGGCGATCTGCGCCAG
>NZ_CAIUXT010000094.1 GCF_903903185.1 uncultured Rhodoblastus sp. | reverse complement strand
CCGCGCCCGCGCCTATGTCTATGACGTGCGCCGCGAGCAGCGGGGGCCGCAGATTTTCCTGTCGCGCACCCATCCGCAATTCATGGCCCGGCTGTTCCAGCAGGAAGTGCCGGAAATCTACGACGGCGTCATCGAGGTGAAATCTGTCGCCCGCGACCCCGGTTCGCGCGCGAAAATCGCCGTGACCTCGCGCGATAGTTCGATCGATCCGGTCGGCGCCTGCGTCGGCATGAGGGGCTCGCGCGTGCAGGCCGTGGTCAATGAATTGCAGGGCGAGAAGATCGACATCATTCCGTGGTCGGTCGACGCCGCGACCTTCATCGTCAATGCGTTGCAGCCGGCGGAAGTGGTCAAGGTGGTGCTCGACGAGGATTCGTCGCGCATCGAGGTGGTCGTGCCCGACGATCAGTTGTCGCTGGCGATCGGGCGTCGCGGCCAGAACGTGCGGCTCGCCTCGCAACTGACCGGCTGGGACATCGATATTCTGACCGAGGCCGAGGAATCCGAGCGCCGGCAGAAGGAATTCGTCGAGCGGACCCAGGCTTTCATGGCGGCGCTCGACGTCGATGAGGTGGTCGGGCAATTGCTGGCCTCGGAAGGTTTTCGCTCGGTCGAGGAACTGGCCTATGTCGATGCGACCGAAGTCGCGGCGATCGAGGGTTTCGACGAAGACACCGCCGTCGAAATCCAGAATCGCGCCCGCGAATATCTGGAGCGCATCGAGGCCGAACAGGACGCCCGCCGGCGCGAACTCGGCGTCGCCGACGAATTGCGCGAGATCGAGGGCGTCACCACCGCCATGCTGGTCCGGTTTGGCGAGAACGAGGTGAAAACCATCGAGGACCTCGCCGGCTGCGCGACAGACGATCTGGTCGGCTGGACCGAAAAGAACAATGGCGAAACGGTGAAGACGCCCGGCTATCTCGACGGGCTCGAAGTCAGCCGCGAGGAGGCGGAAGCGATCGTCATGCGGGCGCGGGTGAGTGCGGGCTGGGTGGACGCGGCCGATCTCGCGCCGCAGCCGGCCGAGGGCGAAGAGAGCGAAGGCGAAGAAGGCGGCGAGCCGGCGCCATGAGCCGGACAAGGGGAGACGAAGCATTTTGGCGGTCGAGGCGCGACAGGATATCGGCGATACGGATGAAGGCCCGAGGGCCGCTCCCCATGCGGGAGTGGAGCGGACCTGCGTCGTCACGCGCCGGATCAGCCATCCCGACGCGCTGATCCGTTTCGTCCTCGGTCCGGAAAACGCCGTCGTCGCCGATCTCAAGCGCAAATTGCCGGGACGCGGCGTCTGGGTCGGCCTGTCGAAGGTTCTCGTCGCCCAGGCGATCAGGAAACAGGCGTTTTCGCGCGCCCTGAAGGAAAAAGTCGTCGCTTCGCCCGACCTGCCCGAGCTGATCGAAAAACTGTTGCGGCGCGACGCCTTGCAGGCTCTGTCGATGGCCAACAAAGTCGGACTGGTGACGACCGGCTACGCCAAGGTCGAGTCGGCGATTAATTCCGGCGCCGTCTGCGCGCTGATTCACGCCAGCGATGGCGCGCCCGACGGCAAGCGCAAGCTCGGTCAGGTTCTGCGCCGGAAATTCGGCGAGGCGTCGCGCCCCGAAATCGGCGCTTTCACCGTCGATGAGCTGGATTCGGCGCTTGGGCGCGGAAATGTCGTCCACGCGGCGCTGGCTCCAGGGTCGGCGGCAAAGGTTTTTCTCGCTTCCAGCCGGCGACTTGCGGTATATCGCGGCGACGAGGAAGCGGAAGCTTCCTCCGGGGAAGCGGTTTTGACGAAAAGTTTGACAACAAACATGGCTTTGGAGCAGGACTTCAACGCCGACGGCACGAACGGCCAAGGCCCTGGGACGTATGAACGATATGAATGACTCCAACAATTCCGGCGACAAGACTCTGACCGCGCCTCCGTCCAAGACGCTTTCGCTCAAGCGTCCGGTCGAACAGGGCGTCGTACGCCAGAGTTTTTCGCATGGCCGCTCGAAGGCCGTGGTGGTGGAGAAGGTCAAGCGCCGCGCCCATGGCCCCGGCGAGCCTGTCCATGCCGCTCCCAAGCCGGCGGCGGCGGCCCCCGCGCCGGCGCCCGCGCCGCAGGGGGCGCAGCCCGCCAATCGTGGGCCGGTGAAGCCGCTCGCGCCGCGCCCGCAGACCGGCGTGGTACTGCGCACCCTGACCGACGACGAGCGCGACGCCCGCACCCGCGCGCTCAGCGACGCCCGCGTCCGCGAAGAGGATGACCGCAAGCGCCAGGAGTCCGACGCCCGCCTGCGCGCCGAGCGGGAGGCGCGCGAACGCGCCGAACGCGACGCCGCCGAAAACCGCCGGAAGGACGAGGAAACCCGGCTGGCCCGCGAGGCCGAAGCCAAGCGCCGCGCCGAAGAAGAGGCGCGCCGCCGTCTCGCGCCCGCCGGCTCCGCCGCCGCCGCCGCCGATAGCGAGAGCAGCGTGACCCTGGCCCCCAATGCAAGGCCGACGGGCCGGCCGCAGCAGATCGTCTTCAACACCCCGAGGCCGGCCGCGCCGGCGCCGACGGCTCAGGCCGCGACCGAGCGCACGGCGGGGGCGGCGACCCCGTCTACGCCGGCCCGCCGCATCATCGCCGCGCCGAAACTCGCGGTTCCCGCCGTCAAGCCGAGCCGCACCGGCGCGATGAAGGATCGCGGCCGCCTGACCGTGACCAGCGCCACCGCCGAGGGCGGCGACGAGGAGCGCATGCGTTCGGTCGCGGCCTTCCGCCGCCGCACCCAGCGCCTCAAGGGCGTGGTCGAGCAGAAGGAGCGCCTGTCGCGCGAAGTCGTGCTGCCCGAGACCATCACCATCCAGGAACTCGCCAACCGCATGTCGGAACGCGGCGTGGACGTGATCAAGCTGCTGATGAAACAGGGGCAGATGCTCAAGATCACCGATGTGATCGACGCCGACACCGCCGAACTGATCGCCGTCGAACTCGGCCACAGCGTCAAGCGCGTCGCCGAATCCGACGTCGAGGAGGGCCTGTTCGACAAGCCCGACGCCGAGGAAAACCTCGTGCCGCGTCCGCCCGTCGTCACCATCATGGGCCATGTCGATCACGGCAAGACCTCGCTGCTCGACGCCATTCGCAAGGCCAATGTCGTTTCGGGCGAAGCCGGCGGCATCACCCAGCATATCGGCGCCTATCAGGTGCAGTCGCCGCTTGGCGGCTATATCACCTTCATCGACACCCCCGGTCACGCCGCCTTCACCGCGATGCGCGCGCGCGGCGCGAAAGTCACCGACATCGTGGTGCTGGTGGTTGCGGCGGACGATGGCGTGATGCCGCAGACCGTCGAGGCGATCAACCACGCCAAGGCGGCGGGCGTGCCGCTCATCGTCGCCATCAACAAGATCGACAAGCCCGACGCCAAGCCCGAGCGCGTGCGCCAGGAACTGCTGCAATATGAAGTGCAGGTCGAAAGCCTCGGCGGCGACACGCTGGAGGTCGAAGTCTCGGCCAAGCAGCGGATCAATCTCGACAAATTGCTCGAAGCCATCACGCTTCAGGCCGAAGTGCTCGACCTTCACGCCAATCCCGACCGTCCGGCGGAAGGCACGGTCATCGAGGCGCGGCTCGATCGCGGACGCGGCCCGGTCGCCACCGTGCTGGTGCAGCGCGGCACGCTCGTCGTCGGCAATATCATCGTCGCCGGCTCGCAATGGGGCCGCGTGCGCGCCCTGATCGACGACAAGGGCAAGAATTGCGTCGAGGCCGGGCCCTCCTTCCCGGTCGAGATTCTCGGCTTTTCCGGCGCGCCGGAAGCCGGAGACCGCGTCGCCGTGGTCGAAACCGAAGGCCGCGCCCGCGAAGTCACCGAATATCGCGACCGCCAGAAGCGCGACCAGGCCGCCGCGCGCGGCGGTTCGGCCCGCTCGTCGTTGGTCGATATGATGAGTCAGCTGAAAACCGCCGGCCGCAAGGAATTCCCGCTGGTGATCAAGGGCGACGTGCAGGGTTCGGTCGAGGCCATCGTCGCGGCGCTAGAGAAGCTCGGCACCGAGGAAGTGATCGCGCGCGTCGTTCACGCGGGCGCCGGCGGCATTTCCGAATCCGACATCGCGCTGGCGGAAGCCTCCAAGGCGGCGGTGATCGGCTTCAACGTCCGCGCGCACAAGGAAGCGCGCGAATTGTCGGAACAGCTCGGCATCGAGATCCGCTATTACAACATCATCTATAACTTGGTGGACGATGTGAAGGCGGCCATGTCGGGCCTGTTGTCGCCGACCATCCGCGAAACCATGCTCGGCAACGCCTCGATTTTGGAAGTCTTCAACATTTCCAAGGTCGGCAAGGTCGCGGGCTGCCGCGTCACCGACGGCGCGGTCGAACGCGGCCAGCATGTCCGCCTGATCCGCGACAATGTCGTGGTGCACGAGGGCAAGCTCTCGACGCTCAAGCGCTTCAAGGACGAAGTCAAGGAAGTGCAGGCGGGTCAGGAATGCGGCATGGCTTTCGAGAACTATCAGGACATGCGCGCGGGCGACGTGATCGAATGTTACCGCGTCGAGGAGATCAAAAGAAGTCTCTAGTATGTTTGCCGACCGCGCTATGCGCGGTCGGCGCCCCTCGCATCAGCTCGGCCATAGCCCGTCGCAGGACGGGCGTCTAAAGACGCCCTATGGCGTTCGCTCCTAGCCCCGCCCAAGGGGCGGGGCAATCAAACCCCTCCTGATGCGCTTTGCCGCGACCAAGGGTTAGGGGCGGCGTTTCCAAGAGGCATGAATGTCCAGGTCGCATCAAAAAGGCGGCGAGCCGAGCCAGCGCATGCTGCGCGTGGCCGAATTGATCCGTCAGGCCGTCGCCAGTTTGCTGGCGCGTGGCGAAATCACCGATCCCGATCTCGCCGGGCTGGTGGTCACCGTGCCGCAGGTGCGGATGAGCCCGGATCTGAAACTCGCCACCGTCTATGTCATGCCGCTCGGCGGCCAGGCGCAGGACGTCATCGTCGATATCCTCGACCGCCACAAGAAATTCCTGCGCGGCGAGGTGGCGATCCGCGTCAATCTCAAATATGCGCCGGATCTGCGCTTCAAGCTCGACGAAAGTTTCGTCAATGCCGCGAAGATCGACGCTCTGCTGCAAACCGAGAAGGTCGCGCGCGACCTTGCCGCGCGGGACGAGGACGAAGAATCCGATGACCCGGCGGACGGAGAAGCCGCGCCGGGCCGAGACGAGGGCAAGTGAGCGCCCCGCGCTCCACCCGCGTCGAAGTCAATGGCTGGATCGTGCTCGACAAGCCGGTCGGCCTGACCTCGACACAGGCGGTGTCGAAACTCAAGCGCCTGTTCAACGCCAAAAAGGCCGGCCACGCCGGAACGCTCGACCCGCTCGCCTCCGGCATCCTGCCGGTCGCCTTCGGCGAGGCGACCAAGACCGTGCCTTTCGTGCAGGACGGCGAGAAAGCCTATCGCTTCACCGTGCGCTGGGGGTCGGAAACCGACAGCGACGACGCCGAGGGCAAGGTCACGCGGACCAGCGAGGCGCGGCCCGAGCCCGCCGCCGTGGCGGCGCTGCTGGCGGGCTTCACCGGCGAGATCCTGCAACAGCCGCCGGCCTTTTCCGCGATCAAGATCAATGGCGAACGCGCCTACGATCTGGCGCGCGACGGCGAAATCGTCGATCTCGCGCCGCGCCCGGTGACGATTTACGCCCTGCGCCTCGTCGGCGGCGACCGCGACCATGCCGTGCTGGAGGCCGAATGCGGCAAGGGAACCTATGTCCGCGCCCTCGCCCGCGATCTCGGCCGGGCGCTCGGCTGCCTCGGCCATGTCGTCGCCTTGCGCCGCACGCGGGTCGGGCCGTTTTTCGAGGCCGATTCGACGCCGCTTTCGCAACTGCTGGAGGCGCCGGAACAGGCGCATCGGGCGTTTCTCGGCGTCGAGGCCGGACTATCCGAACTGCCCTGCGTCATTCTCGACCGCGACGGGGCGGCGCGGCTGCGGCGCGGCCAGTCGGTGATCCTGCGCGGACGAGACGCGCCCGCCGAGGGCGCGGCCTATGCCGTCTGCTCGGGCGTGGTGATCGCCTCGGGCGAGGTCGAACGGGGCGAGTTTTTGCCCAGCCGCGTTTTCAACCTGCCGTTTTGAAGACTTCGCCGCGCCGGCCCGGCAAAACGCGAATGCGCTGGCCCCGCCTCGAAAAAAGTGTATAGAGACGCGTTGCGCCGAAAATTTTCGGTCGCACGCGATGACGCGCGACCGCCCTGGACGACATCCCGGAGCGGCCCGCCCAATCGCCGACCATCCAACCAGAACAGAAGGAAAGACGATGTCGATCACCGCCGAGCGCAAACAGGCGCTCATCCAGGAATACGCCCTTAAAGCGGGCGATACCGGTTCGCCGGAAGTTCAGGTCGCCATCCTGACCGAGCGCATCACCAATCTGACCGAGCATTTCAAGTCGCACGTGAAGGACAATCATTCGCGTCGCGGCCTGCTCAAGCTGGTCTCGCTGCGTCGCCAGCTTCTCGACTATGTCAAGAAGGGCGACGAACCGCGCTACCGCAAGCTCATCGAACGTCTCGGCATCCGCCGCTAAAACCTCGCGCGGCCGAACCATCGGCCGCGTTTTTTCCATATTCGCGCGGAAAAATCGCCGCGCAAGAATCGGACCGGCGGCAGGGGCCGTCCGTCCATCCGGACGAAGCGTCCGGGCCGGAGCAGGATTGTCAGACGCCGTTTTGAGCGGCGTCTTGCCGTCTTGCTCATGGTTTGCGCTTCGGCCAACCTTCAGAAAGAGCAACATATGTTTGAAATACATCGCGAGGAAATCGAATGGCATGGGCGCAAGCTCGTGCTGGAAACCGGGCGCATCGCCCGCCAGGCCGACGGCGCCGTCTTCGCCTCCTATGGCGAGACCACGCTGCTCGCCACCGTCGTTTCGGCCAAGTCGGCCAAGCCCGGCCAGGACTTTTTTCCGCTCACCGTCAATTATCAGGAAAAGGCTTTCGCCGCGGGCCGCATTCCCGGCGGCTATTTCAAGCGCGAAGGCCGTCCGACCGAGCGCGAAACCCTGTTGTCGCGGCTGATCGACCGCCCGATCCGCCCGCTGTTCCCGGACGGCTATCGCAACGAGACCCAGGTCATCATCACCGTTTTGAGTCATGACCTCGAAAACGACCCCGACGTTCTGGCCATGGTCGCGGCTTCCGCCGCCCTGACCCTGTCCGGCGTGCCGTTCATGGGCCCGGTCGGCGGCGCGCGCGTCGCCTATATCAATGGCGAGATCAAGGTCAATCCGACCGTGGACGAGTCCAAGACCTCCGATCTCGACCTGTTCGTCGCCGGCACCGCCGACGCCGTGCTGATGGTCGAATCCGAAGCAAAAGAACTTTCCGAAGACGTCATGCTCGCCGCCGTGATGGCGGGACACGCCGGCTTCCAGCCGGTGATCGAGGCGATCATCCGGCTCGCCGAGCGCGCCGCCAAGGAGCCGCGCGATCTCGTCCTCGCCGACAACAGCGAAATCGAAAAGGCCGTCGCCGAGGTCGCCGAGGCGGAGTTGCGCGAAGCCTACAAGATCACCGCCAAGCAGCAGCGCTACGCCGCCGTGGACGCCGTCAAGGCCAAGGTCAACGCCGCCCTGTTCCCGGCCGATGGCGAGGCGAAATTCGACAAGCAGAAAGTGGGCGAAGTCTTCCACGAGCTGCAAGCGAAAGTCGTGCGCTGGAACATTCTCGACACCCATCTGCGCATCGACGGACGCAGCCTCGACACCGTGCGCCCGATCCTGAGCCAGGTCGGCGTGTTGCCGCGCACCCACGGTTCCGCGATCTTTACCCGAGGCGAGACGCAGGCTCTGGTGGTCGCGACGCTCGGCACCGGCGAGGACGAGCAATTCATCGACTCGCTGGAGGGGACCTACAAGGAAAACTTCCTGCTGCATTACAACTTCCCTCCCTATTCGGTGGGCGAGACCGGCCGCATGGGTTCGCCCGGCCGCCGCGAAATCGGCCATGGCAAGCTCGCGTGGCGCGCCATTCAT
>NZ_CAIUXT010000093.1 GCF_903903185.1 uncultured Rhodoblastus sp. | reverse complement strand
CTGAACACTTATGCCGGCGGAACTTATCTCAATGCCGGGGCGCTGGTCGCCGGCAACGCCGCCGCGCTCGGCTCCGGCGGCGTGACGCTGGCCGATGGCGTGCGCCTCGCCTTCGGCGGGCCGATGACCTTCGCCAATTCCATCGCCTTGGCCGGCCCCGCCGGGGCGAGCCTCGACACCGGCGCGGCCGATATCGCCCTGTCCGGCGTCGTCTCCGGCCCCGGCGCCTTGACGAAAATCGGCTCGGGCGCGCTGACCCTCGCCGGCATGAACAACTATGCAGGCGGAACGTATCTCAATGCGGGGGCGCTGGTCGCCGGCAACGCCGCCGCGCTCGGCTCCGGCGGCGTGACGCTGGCCGATGGCGCGCGCCTCGCCTTCGCCGGGCCGATGACCCTCGCCAATTCCATCGCCCTGGCTGGTCCCGCCGGCGCGAAGCTCGACACCGGCGCGGCCGATATCGCCCTGTCCGGCGTCGTCTCCGGCCCCGGCGCCTTGACGAAAATCGGCTCGGGCGCGCTGACGCTCGCCGGCGCCAATACCTATGCCGGCGGAACTTTTCTCGACGCCGGCAGTCTGGCGATCGCCAATGCAAAGGCGCTTGGCTCGGGCGCGCTGTCCATGGCGGATAATACGACGCTGGTCTTCAAGGGCGCGGCCAGTTTGTCGAACCGGATTATTCTTGCCGGCGCGGGCGATCAGACGATCGATACGGGCAACGCCGCCGTGACGCTGTCCGGCGTCGTCTCCGGCCCCGGCGCCTTGACCAAGATCGGCTCTGGCGTGCTGACGCTCGCCGGCGCGAGCGCCTATGCAGGCGCGACGCTGGTTTCGCAGGGGACGCTGGAGGTGGATGGCTCGATCGCCTCCGCGACGACCGTCGCCCCGGGCGCCGCGCTCACCGGTTCGGGCGTCGTTGGCGGCATCGGCATCCTGCCCGGCGGCGCGCTGGCGCCCGGCAGGCCCGGCAACCCGTTCGGCGCCCTCCATGCGACGGGCAATGTGTCGTTCGCTCCCGGCTCGACATATCTCGTCACCCTCAATCCGACCGCATCGAGCCTGTTATCAACCAGCGGCGCCGCGAGCCTCGCCGGCGCCGTCGCCGCGACCTGGACCGGCGGAACGCCGAACGCCGGCGCGCGCTACACCATCCTGACCGCCAGCGACGGCGTCAAGGGAACCTTCAGCGGCCTCACCTTCCAGGGTCTGAGCACCAATCTGCCGCTGCTCGCCTATGACGCCAACGACGTCTATCTGGTCTTTTCGGGGGTGAGCGGCGCTTCCGTGCTGGCTTCGGCGCAAAAACTCGCGGGCGACCGCCAGGGCGCGATGGTCACCAACCAGGTCCTCACCAGCGTCCTCGGCGGCATCAACGAACAGATCAACTGCACCAATTGCATGAGCGGCTTCGGTTCGGTGGGCTCACTCAGCGCCGGCGTCCACGGCCGCCTCACGATCAATTCCAACCTCGCCTTGCTGGGCGGCGCCGCCTACAGCCAGTACAAGAACGGCGCCGTCTTTGTCACCAGCGCGCCGCTTTTCCTTACCGCCTTGCGCTATGACAAGACGGAATGGGGATCGTCGCGCCCCTTCGCCGAGATCGGCGTCTCGGCTTCGCCCTGGCAGCAGGTGACCTATTCGCGAACATACGATGACGGGGGATTGGTCCGCAGCGGCCGCGGCACTTCCATGGCCAATAATTTCGCCACCTTCGGCAAACTTGGCTGGATCGCGCGCTTTTCCCCGATCGACGAGGCGGCGGTCCACATCGCCGTTTCCCGCAACTGGCAGATCGTCCGGGGCTATACCGAAAGCGGCGCGAATAATCCATTCCCCGCAACCGTCGCCGGCGGAACCGATCTGATGAACATTGCCGGCTTCGGCGGCCAATGGACGCATCTTTTCGGCCAGCACCTCGAAGCGCAGATGGGCCTCGCGCTGGAACAGTCCTTTGGCTCGCGCAGCGGCGTCTCGGCGGCTGTCACAGGGTTCAGCACGGGCGCGATCGGCGCCGGCGAATATCATTGGGTCGAATACGGGGCGCGACTGGGCTATCGGATCGGCAATGGCTTCGTCGCCGATATTTTCGTCGATGGAACCTTGGGCGCGCAACCGGTCGGCAACACCATTCACGGCGGCCTGGGCCTGCGCTACGCGCTGTGACTTGCGCCCCTCAGGCCGCGCGGTTTGCGACGCTTATCGCCCGCAAAGCTTGCCCGCGGGCGTGATGCCCGGCGCGCTCAGGCCGGCGACCTGGTCGCGCGAGCAAAGCGCCGGATCGGAACCGCAGGCGGCCGAGGCAAAGGAAAACGGCGCCGCGGCGTTTTTCGTGCCCGCGGAGGTGACGACAATCGTGTCGCCCGCCTTCAGCAATTCTCCGCAATCGAATTTCCTGAGGCTGCCCGCGCCCAGTTTGCGCGGATCGCCGTCAAAACGCGAACGCGGGCATACCACGGCCTGTCCCTCGACCAGCGAAACGACCGTGCGGCCGGGCTGCGCCAATACGTCGAGGATGGTGCCGCGCACGCCGATCGTCGCATTGCCGGTCTTGATTTCATAAGCGTCTTTCGGGGAGGTTCCCGAACTGAAGCGAAAGGCGCCTTTCGCCAGATTCACCGCGGCGCGGGAATAGCTCGCGTCGTCATTGAACACGAAGCGGTCCAGCTTGACGGTGGAGGAGGCGCCGAGCGCCAGATTGGTCGCATCGACGAAGACGAATTTCGCCGAACTCTCCGGCCCGGTGCGCACCGATTCATTGCGAAACACCGAATCGTCGACCCTTATCGCCGCGCCATTTTCGACCCGGCGAACGTCATTATTCGCCAGCGTCGCGCTGCCGATGCGGTCCTCGGCGCGCGCGGCGGCGCCCGTCAGCACGTTGGCCAGCGCGGCGACGCCGATAAAAAACGAAAAGCGCATCATGAATCCCGGCAACTCGAAAAATGCCACAAGCTCAAGCTCCTTCGCCTGGAAATCGAAAGCTGTCCGGCTGCATCCTCCCGGCCTCGCGCCGTTATGGATAAAACCATCATAGCGCAGCCGCAAGCGTCTGAACAGACTTGGCTCCGGACTTGGCGGACTTGGCCCCAGGCGCTATTTGCCCGCGAGCGAGACGAGCGGCGGCCGGGGAACTTGCGCAGGGTTCGACGCCGCGACGAGGAAACACGAGCCCAGGAAGGCGTAAAGCGCGCGCCAGTGCGACGGCGCGGTGCGTTCGAGCGACTCCGCGCCTTGCGCCGCCTGCGCGGCATCGCCCGCCCGCCAGGCCTCGAACATCGCCTTGTGATCCTTGCTCCACAAGCTGAAATCGGCGCTCGCCGCGAAATCGGCGTCGCCCGCCAGTGCGAAGATTGCGACCGGAGCGCTGCGGCCCTTGACCTTGACCGAATCGAGTTCGAGCCAGGCGACGCCGGGGGCTCTCGCGGCGACGGACCCGGCGGCGACAATATCGACGCCATAGGCTTTGCTGGCGCCCTCCAGGCGCGATGCAAGATTGACGTTGTCGCCAAGCACCGAATAGTCGAACCGGCGGGTCGAACCCATATTGCCGACGCTGCACGGCCCGAGGTTGAGGCCGATCCCCATAGCGACCGGCTTGAATGGATAGCCGCCCCGCAGCGCCTGTTCTTCCCGCTGCGCGTTGAACTTTTCCAGCTCCAGCCGCATCTGCAAGGCCGCTTCGACCGCCCGGCGGCCATGATCGACGACATCGAGCGGCGCATTCCAGAACGCCACGATCGCATCGCCGATATATTTGTCGACCGTTCCTTCGGCGGCGAGAATGGCGTCGGTCATCGGCGTCAGGTAGGCGTTCATCAGCGCCGTCAGCTCATGCGCGTCGAGACCCTCGGATATTTGGGTGAAATTGCGCAGATCGGAAAACATCACCGTCAATTCGCGGGTTTCCCCGCCCAGCACCAGCCGCTCCGGCTGTTCGGCCAGACGTTCGACGACGAGCGGCGACAGAAATTTGCCGAAAGCGGCCTGAATCTGGCCTTTGACGTTTTGTTCCGCCCGCCACAGCGCCAGCGTGCCCGTCAGCGTTTGCCAGGCCACCGCCAGAGCCGGCAGCACGGGATTGATGAGGCAGCGGGCCAGGGTGAAAGAGAAAAAGGACCCGGCGAACAGACCGGCGACGATCAGGGCGACGCCGGCGCCGCCGGCCAGCGGCGACAAGGCCGGCAAGGCGGCGGCGACCGACAGCGTCAGCAGCAGGGTCAGCGCCAGTTCCCCTCCCCGGCTCCAGTCGGGCCGCGTCAGCAGGCGGTTGGCGAGAATCTGTTCGACGATTTCCGCGTGGATCTCGACGCCGGCCATGGCGGGTTCAAGCGGGGTGGCCCGGATATCGCCGAGCCCTGCCGCCGTCGGCCCGACGAGAATGATGCGGCCCTGAATTTCGCTCTCCGCAACGCCGCCATCGAGAATCGAGGCGATCGACAGAATCCGCCGCGGGTCGGCCGGCGAGAAATTGGGCCTAATCTCGCCATGGGCGCTGGTGGCGATGTCGATATCGCCGACGCGCAGGGCGTTCACCCCTGTCCTCGCGCCAAAGTCGCTCTGTCCGCTGGCGTTGGCCGAGCGGATCAGGATGGTCGAGGCCCCGAGCGCGAGACGCAGCGATTCGAGCGCCAGCGACGGGGCGAGCCGGTCGCCGAGCCGAACCAGCAAGGGCACCCGGCGCACGACCTGGTCGCGGTCCGGCAGCCAGTTGACGGAGCCGAGTCCGTTCGCCGCTTCGGCCAGTTGCGGCAAAGGGGCGACCACGCCTGCAAAGGCCGGGATGAAGGGGGCGGGATCGTCGCCCGTGGTGGCGAAGCCGACCTTCGCGGAGGCCGGCAAGCCGCCGCCCGACGCGCTCTTGAAGCTGGCCCCCAGCACGGTCGGCGCCTTGGCTAGCGCCGCTGCAAACAGCGCGTCATTGCTTGGCCCCTTGCGCAGCTCTTCTTCCAGGATCGCCGTCTCGGCGCTGCGCGGCAGCAGGGCGAGCAGCGATTCGGGATTGAGGCGATCCGGTTCGGCGAAGACGAAATCGAAGCCGATCGCCGCCGCGCCCATTTCCCGGAGGCGCTCGGTCAATTCGGCGAGGCGGCTGCGCGGCCAGGGCCATTGCCCCAAAGCTTCGAGGCTGCGTTCATCGACCGCGGCGATTCGAACGGGCGCGGCGGGGTCGAAACGGGCGCCGCCCATGCGCTGAAAATTATCGAAAACAATATTGCCCAGATCGACGAGGCCGGGGGGATCGGTCAGGCCGCAAAGGGCGACGCCCGCCAGATTTATGGCCAGAACGGCCAGATAGAGGCGAGGCGCCCGATAGGACTTCAGCTTCAAGACGCCTCTCCCGCATGGAGCCCCGTCAAAGGGACTTTCGCTTCTCCGGGGCCAGACTCAATGCAAGGCCAGAAATAGCGCCAGGCCAAAATCCGTCAGGCGGTGATAGGTCTGATCGATGCCGAGGAGCCACCAGAACCAGGCCTCGGAGGGGCCGAACCCGAATCTGGCGACGAAATAGCCCTTGGCTCGGTCGGCGACGATGTGAATCACGAAATCGACCGGCCCGAGAAACCAGAGGCGCGGCGCGAACGCCAGCAGCAGCGCCAGTGTCAGCGCGCCATGGATCGCGCAATGGACCAGCAGCGGCTCCGCCCAGCCGGTCTTCGCTTCCTTGCCTTCGGCGATCCATTTCGTTTGCAGGAAAAAATCGCCGAACAAATGCTTGATCGACAGCAGCACGACCCAAAAAATCAAAGGTCCGACGGGGACCGAACTGCCGAGCGTAAACGAATCCATGTGTGACACCGATGCAGTCCAGTCTGCGGGGCATTTTGCAAGCAGCCGACCGCAAATGGAAACCTTCGCCCGGCGATGTCAATACGGTATCGGCGCGGAAGCTTCCTGAACCTGTTGTCAGGGCCTGTCCGCCGCCGGAGGCGGCACGTGCCGGCGCGCTTCAAGCTTCGGACGCAAAAGGCGTTTGCGCCCCCGGTCCGGCCTGCTGGCGCGCATGATCGAGATTGGCCTCGAAGCGGCGCACGATCAGTCGCATCAGATAAAGGCCGAATTGCGGATTCTGGAAATAGAGCTGTTCGAATTCCCCATAGGAGATTTTCAGCACCCGGCAATGTCCCCGGCAGCGGGCGGTGGCGGTGCGCCGGCCGTTCTTCGTGAACATCGCCATTTCGCCAAACAGCGCCCCCGGGGCGAGCGAAGCGCCAATTTCCGGCAGATCGATGGCGCCCTCGACCAGCATGAAGGCCGCGTCGGCGGCGTCGCCCTTGCTGAAGAGGATCGATCCTTCCTCGTGGCGGCTCTCATGCATGAAAGGCTGTAGCCATTCGACATTGAGATCGGTTTCCGACGCCGATTTCACACTGGCGATCAGCCGGGTCATCTCCCGCAGCCGGATGAGGTCGACCGGCAGAAGAACTGCATGTTCGATCAAGGCGGAGAGGCTGCCGCCGAGCGCCGCGGCAAGGCCGCCGGCTATGCTCGCCAGAACCGAGGCCGCGCGCAGCGGGATCATCGTGCGCGAAAAGGTCGAAAACAGCGTCGCCGCCATCTCAAGCCAGCCGAAAACCTGCACAATATCTAGAAATTGCAGCGACACGCCCAGCCTCCCCAAGCAAAACGCGCCCGGTCCGTCCGGGGAACGCGCCTGAACCCATCGATCGTTGCAGGGAACCGTTGGCGTCGGAGCCGACCGGCGCCTGCGGGCGCTTTAGCTTCCCAAGAGCTCAAAGCGAATCCAATGCCGTCACGCTAGAACAGGATCGGCAAAAGTGGAAATCGGTTTTTGAAAGTCTCAGGCGCAGGCGTCGTGCGCGCCGCGCGCATCCCCGGATCATCCGCGGCCCTTCGGGAATTGTCCGAAATCAGGGCGGCGGCCCAGGATTTTTTAAAAAATCCGGCTAAAAAGCGGGACGCTTCATGGCGCGCACCAGGCCTTCGATCAGGTGATCCTTGTCCTGGATGCGCATGCAGAGGCGCTGCGCGATGAGACGCTGAAATTCCAGCGCCGCCTGCGGATGCTCGCGCTCCAGCCGGGTCAGGTCTTGCCGGGTGATGCGGGTAATACGGCAACTCGTCTCCGCGACGATCGTCGCCATGCGCGGCGTATCGAGATAAAAGCCGAGCTCCCCGATCATCGTGCCGGCCACGAGGGTTCGCACCCGAATCGGCTCCGCGCCTTCGAAGGCGGTGAAAACCGCCGCTCGTCCGGTCTCGATGAAGGCGAGGTCGTTGGAGGCGTCGCCCTGGCGCATCAAGGCGCCGCCGGCGGGAACATCGAACGATTCGAGACGGCCGAGGATCGCGGCGGCCATCGTCGGATCGCGGAACTCGCCGGCGAGCGCCTGAACCAGCGAAGCTGGCTCGACCGGCCCGCTTGCGTGGGCGCCAAGCGAATTTTCTTCGCAGCGCTCAAGGGCCTGGTCGACCGACGCGACGATCTCGAAACGCGGGCGTTGCGGGGAAGCCATAGCGCCGAGGTGGTCGCGGACAACCGGCGGAACCCCGCAGAAGAGAACATTGACGCCCCGTTCTTCGCCGATCTCGGCGATGCGCTTGAGGCTGGAGATCGCCGAACTGTCCACGCCATCGACCTCGCCGAAATCCAGGATGACGGCGCGCACGCCGGCGCCGAGATCGAATTTTTCGCGAACCTCCCTGAAAAGCCGGTGGGCCGTACCGAAAAACAGAAAGCCCTGAAGGTACAAGACAAGGCGCTCCTGTCCGGTTTCCCGCAACACCCGGCGCTCGGCGGCGGGCCGCCCCACATTGCTGACCGCGACATCGCCGAAATAGGCGGCCCGGATGGGCGGGCCGCCGGCATAGGTGGCGACGAAGCTGACGCAGCCCAGAATAATTCCGGCGAGAACGCCCCAGATGAGGCTGAACTGGATCGAGAGGACGATAATCGTCGGAACGATCGCCCACTCCCGCAGACCCATTTCGCGCCGGGTCAGGAACACCCAACGGTAAAGAAGTCCAAAACCGAGAAAAAACAGCAGGCCGCCGAGAACCGTCACCGGGACGAGACCCAGCGCCTGAGGAAAGGCCGCCGGAACGATCCCCATCAGAATCGCGGAGAGGACCGCGGCCAGGCGGCTCTGGCCGCCCGCCACCTTGAGCGTCATGCTCCGCGCGAAAGCCGTAAACCCGATCGTCCCTCCCGCGCCGCCGCTGAGCAGCGACGCGAAGCCGCCGACGCGCAATTCGCGGTCGATGTCGACTTCCTCGCGCAATGCGGTCTCGAGCCCGGTCGTCGTCAACAGGAGACTGATCGGCGCCACCACCGCCAGCACGATGAGCCCCAGGCTGTGATGGCCAAGGACCGTCCAGTCGATGCGCCCGAAAACGGCCGGACTCCAGGGAATCGTCAAGCCGAGAGCGCCCGGGAAGGCGAGGAGCCAGCCGGCGTCGCGCTGGGCGGCCAGACCCAGTCCGAGGGCAGCGAAAACCGAATGATGCAGCAGGACACAGCCTCCGATCAGCAGCGGAACGGCGAACGGCGACCGCGTGCGCCGCGCCATGAAGGCGAAGGCGCCTGCGACGGCGGCCATGACGACGAGGCGGGCGTCGATGGCGCGATCCAGCAGGATCGCCAGGGCGAGCGTTTGGCCGGCGGCGACCTTGACGGCGCCGGCCGAAATGATCCAGCCGGTGGTGCCGAGGAAACCTGCCGTCACCGGAGTCGGTATGAGCCTGACGACTTTTCCCGCTCCCGCGCAGCCGATGATCAGCAGCAAGGCGCCGGCGACCAGGCCCGCGAGCGCCATTCCGCAGCTTACCGTGGCGAGGATCGAAGCCTGATCCGCGCCGCCCATGTCGATGGCGACCGCCGCCACAAGCGTCGCCATGATCGCCATGGCGTTATTGTCGAGCGTGCCGAAGGCGAATTTGAAGGCGCTTCCGACCGTCGTCGCGAGACCCGCGATGACGGTGGTGAGGAGCATCCCGGAGAACCCCGCGGACCGCGCGAAAGCCAGCGGACCCGAATAGATAAGCGCCGTATAGGACAGGAGATAGGTGGTCTGAACCGGGAACAACACCAGCGCAGCGAGTCCGTCGGCGGCCAGGCTTTCCGCGCGTCGCCGAAAGGCGCCCTTGAGCGGGAGAGACGGCTGGAGCTTTTCCTCGGGCTTCAAGCCTCCGCAATCGCGCTGTTGCTCGCGCGCTATGTCGATTCTCCGGTCCACCTTCGCCGCCCCTTGGCCATGAGATCTGCTCCGGGCGCGCCAAAGCCGCGACGAACAAGATTTCGCCACGATATTTTGTCGCCTTTTGCGCCTAGGCGCAAGCGACCGCTGCGTCGGCCGGCCGAAGCCGAAGGATGCGGTCGTCGCCACCGCTCCGACTTTCCCGCGCGCGACGGCTGGAATAGAGAAAGCGGGGATCGTATCGTCATTCATGGCGGGAATGGCTGGCGGGAGCCGTCGCCATGGCGAACAGGACGCGCGAAAGCGCGCGACGGGAAGCAAACTGGATGGAAAAACACGTTCAAAAAAAAATTGCGCTGCTCGATCGCGATGGCACGATGATCGTCGACAAGGTCTATTTGAGCGACCCCGACGAAATCGAATTTCCGTCCGGCGCCCTTGAAGGCATGCGCCTGTTGCGCGACGAAGGCTTCACCCTGGTGCTTGTCACCAACCAGTCCGGAATAGCGCGCGGCTTTTTCGATGAGGAAACGCTCGAACGCATCCACCGCCGTTTGCGGCAAATGCTGGCCGAGCAGCAGATAGACATCGCCGCCATCTATCATTGCCCCCACGGGCCGGACGAAGGCTGCGACTGTCGCAAACCCTCGCCGGGCATGGTGAAAACGGCGATGCGGGATCTTGACTTTGGGCCTGACCAAGCCGTCATGATCGGCGATAGCGATGCGGATATGGGCCTGGCGAAAGCCGTCGGCGTTCCGGGAGTGCGGATTGGCGCCGGCCAAGGCTGCGCCAGGGATTTTTTGGAAGCGGCGGCATTGGCCTGCGCGATGTTGAAGACGGATTGAGTAATTTCGGTCACGCCGCCTGTTTTGTAAATGAATAACCCCCTTGCGTGAGGCCCAATTGGTTTCGCCGGTCAACAAAGTCGAAGATCCTGTAGCGGCGCTCCGCGTGCGCATCGAGTCCTGGCTCATCGACAGCGCTTTGCCGCTCTGGGCCGGCGCAGGGTTTGAGGACCGGGCGGGAACCTTCCATGAGCGGCTGGACTTGAACGGCGCTCCCATAATTGACGTCCCCCGGCGGCTGATGGTTCAGGCTCGGCAAATCAGCGTTTACGCGGCGGCTTCTATTTCCGGGCGCTATTCCGACGGCGCACAACTCGCCTTGCGCGCCGCCGACAAAATGATCGGCGCCTATTTCGAAGGCGACGGCGCGCCGGGTTGGCTGTTCTCGGTTTCCCCGGATGGCCGTCCGGCAGACCACAAACGCGACCTTTACGCCCACGCATTTGTGCTTTTCGCCCTCGCCTGGATCATCCGGCTGGATAATGCCCAACGACACCGCAATGTTCTTGACAAAACGCTGATTTTCCTCGATCGCGCGCTCGCCGATCCCTTAAATGGAGGCTATCGGGATTGTCTGCCCCGCGCCGACGGAATCCGCAGGCAGAACCCTCATATGCACCTGTTCGAAGCCTTGATCGCGCTTCATGAAACGACGCGTCGCGACGACATCCTGCGAAGGGCCCAAGCCCTTCGCGCTTTGGCGGTGAAACGGTTCCTCAACCCGGCGACCGGCGCCTTGTGCGAATATTTCGACGACGAATGGAACATATATCCTGCTCCGGGACGAGGCAGCGTCGAGCCTGGACACTTGTTCGAATGGGCCTGGCTGCTGCGTCAATATGAGCGCGCATCGGACGAACCGCAGGATGGGCCCGTCGCGGCGCTCCTGAGCATGGGAATGAGGTTCGGTCTTTCCGACGCCAGTGGCAGGATTGTCGATGAAATCAGCGAACAGGGCGTCGTTCGAGCCCGCTCAAGCCGGTGCTGGCCCCACACCGAAGCCCTCAAGGCCCTGTGCGAAGAAGCAATCCGCGGAGAGCGGAAATATCATGCCCCTCTTCTTCGCATCGCTGAGCGCCTCCTCGGCCATTATTGTCTGCCCGATCTGTCGGGAGGATGGATCGATCAGCTCGATGACGCCGACCGGCCTATAAGTAAATTCACGCCGGCGAGCACCCTGTACCATCTTTATTTCGCCTTCGATAATGCTATCAAATTGTTTTATTTGGACAAAAATCTACACGCCCGGTAACTAAAACAAGAATGACCCTTGAGAGTGCCGGCAGAGACTTGCACCTCTTCTACTTTGCCCCTATAATATTTTGGTAAAGTCGGCGGAGCAATGGGGTGGTTTTCGGCCATGAATGCTTCATGGATCTCCAAATGGCGAGGCGCCAAGATATTTGTCCTGGGCGACGTCATGCTCGACAAATTCGTCTACGGGCAAGTCGAGCGTATTTCGCCCGAAGCCCCCGTCCCTGTCATGCATTTCCAATCCGAGAAATTAATGCTTGGCGGCGCCGCGAACGTTGCGCGCAATATTGCGGCGCTCGGAGGCGAGGCGATCCTTGTCGGGGCCGTCGGCGACGATGAACAGGGCGACCAGGTCGCCGGTCCGCTGGTCTGCGACGATGGCGTCGTCGGTCGCTTCGTTCGCCTGCCCGGCCACCCGACCACGACCAAGGTGCGCTATGTATCCGGCGGCCATCAGATCATGCGGCTCGACATCGAGCGGCGCGCCGCTCTCGGTCCCGATCATCATGACACGATTTGCGGGTGGCTGAACGAGTCGCTCGAAGAAATTTCCGCGTTGGTGCTGTCGGACTACGCCAAGGGCGTGCTCGATCCGAGGCTGGCGCGCAGGGTTATCGACGCCGCCCGCGCGAGACGCCTTCCGGTGATCGTCGACACCAAGTCGCTCGACCTGGCCCCTTATGCGGGGGCGACCGTGATCACGCCGAACGCGAGGGAGGCGGCTGCGATTGCGGGTGTCCAATGCGTGGACGACCAACAGGCCGAGATCGCGGTGAAGATCCTGCTCGACCGCGCCAAGGTCGAGTCCGTCGTGCTCACGCGCGGCGCGCAGGGCATGAGCATCTACGATCCGGCCGACCCCGAAGGCGCAATCGCTCATGTTCCGACGCGCGCGCTTGAAGTGTTCGACGTCTCCGGCGCCGGCGACACGGTCGTGGCGGCGCTTGCGCTCTCGCTCTGCGCCGGCGCGTCGATAAGAACCTCGGCCAACATCGGCAACGCCGCCGCGGGCATCGCCGTCGGCAAGCGCGGCACCGCCGCCATTGGCGCGCGGGAATTGGCCACAGCGCTCGGCGGGGTCCGGGAGGGCGACCCGAAAATCGTCGAAAACGACGTCGCGGCGGAGGTCGTCGCCGACTGGAGGGCGCAGCGCCTCAAGGTCGGCTTCACCAACGGGTGTTTCGACTTGCTGCATCCAGGTCATGTCGATCTGCTCAAGCGCGCCCGCGCCTCCTGCGACCGGCTGGTTGTCGCGCTGAACGCCGACGCCTCGGTCAGAAGACTCAAGGGCGAGACGCGGCCGGTCCAGAACGAGCATGCGCGATCCGCGGTCATGGCGGCGATCGACAGCGTCGATCTCGTGACCCTGTTCGACGAAGACACCCCGTTGCGGCTGATTCAACTCCTGAAACCGGATTTTCTGATCAAGGGCGCCGATTATACGGTCGCGGCCGTGGTCGGCGCCGACTTCGTCGCCTCTTATGGCGGCCGGGTCGTGCTCGTGCCGATCAATGAAGGACACAGCACGACATCGATCATCGCCCGATCTTCCGCCAAGGCGCGCGACTTTCCGGCGCACGCATTCGGCGAGTGAGGGCCGGAACCGATTGACCTGGGGCGGAACGCTTCGCTCCGGGATCGGGAAGCTGGCGACTGACGCTGGCCTGCCTTTGATGCTTGGCCTTTGCAGCGGTCCCAGGAATTCCGCGTGAAACGAGAGGCGACCGGAGCACGGCTGGATTTTTTGAGCGTGGCCGTCGTTCGGGCCAGCCGCTCTCCTTTCATGTTCCCGTTGTCCGCCATGGTGAGGATATGATGCGAATCGACAAATCGCAAAAGTTCGATCAGTACTACTCGTCTTTAACGAATAGATTTTTGTTTCGCTGGGTGGAC
Source organism: uncultured Rhodoblastus sp. (assembly GCF_903903185.1). Taxonomy (GTDB): domain Bacteria; phylum Pseudomonadota; class Alphaproteobacteria; order Rhizobiales; family Beijerinckiaceae; genus Rhodoblastus. The sequence goes on along the minus strand of NZ_CAIUXT010000093.1, from coordinate 8,796 downwards.
CACGCCAAGCGAAGTGTGCTCGCAACAGCATTTGGCGAGCGCGCCGGGATAAAAATACTGGATCTGGGCTGCGGCGCTGGCGCGGTGTCAAATATCTTGATCCCGAGACACCGGGTTTTTGGCGTCGACCACGACGCAGGAATTTTGGAACAGGCCAAAGCCAACGGGCTCGAAACGGCTGTCGGCGCCCTTGACGCGGTCCCGTTTGAAGACGGATTTTTTGACGCCGTTGTCATGATCGATTCGATCGAGCATGTCCCAAGTCGGGAGAGAGCATTCTCGGAGGTGAAGCGAGTCCTGCGGCCGGACGGCGCCCTTGTCCTGATTACGCCTGCTTATGACAATCCGCTGTGGAATCTTGGCGAATGGTTTGGTCTGTTGGCGTCCGGACGGAAAGAATCGGGCCATGTCTCGCCCTTCACAGCGGAATCCTTGCGGTTCTTCCTTGCCAGGGACTATTCGGACATCCAGATCGGCCGTTTGAATTTCACCATGTGGCTTTATGGGGTCGCTCGACTCCAGGCGTCGAAAGCCGCATAAACCTCGCCAACAAGCCGCGCGAACCTGGTCTCGATGGCGCGACTTTTCGCGGAAGCGTATCGGCGCCTCGCAATGGCCTTCCGACCCTTTACGCCGTGCTGGCGGTGGGGGCCGATGTGCGACCTGTCCAGCCGGACAGCCAGGTTTCGATCGGGCCGGCCGCCTGAACCGCGAGGAATATCGCCCATAGTTCGAAGCAAAGGATCGTGTGCCGATACATCAGATTAATGTGGTGGTGCGCATGGGCGGGCATGGCCACATACCATCCGGACGACGCGACGACCCCGATCAAACCCATCAAGACCCAGCGTCCGAGCAGGTTGAAGGCGGCGAGCCCGCTTCGGATGCGCGAGACGGCGACCGCCAGAAAGCCGAGCGCAACCAGCAGCCAGGCGGGGCCGAGCGTCAGCCTGAGAAAGCGGAAGGAATGCAACGTGTAGTATTCGAGATGAAGGGCGAATGGCTGCCTCGAAAAAAAGTAGTGCCCCAGGTTGGCGATGACCGTTCCGCTCCACCCGTTCACCATGTCGGTTTCATTGGCCGCGCGCCAGCGCGCCGAGTCCTTAAAATCGGCGATCGCTGCACTCAAAGATCCAAAATAGGCCCAGACTTCGACGAAATGGAGCAGGTGAGCGAAAGTGAACCCCAACCCGGCGACAAAGCAACGTTCCATCGCGAGCCGCCAGCGAGGGTCGTATCCGGGCGTAATGACCGGCAGCGAGAGTTCGACCGCCAGAGGCGTCAGAACGACCAAGAAGATCTGGTCGAACGACAGCCAGCCCTGGAGGAAGCCCAAGAGGAGGAAGGGCCAGCGCAACCTGTTGCGCCCGATCGCGACGCCGATCTCCACCAGCAGCAGCGCCAGCGCGTAGCCGAATTCATGGATGGAGGTATAGGCGTCGCTGAACGGAACGACCGTAAGGCTGACCAGCATGACGAGCCAGCCGGCGACGGCGCCAAACCGACGACGGACGCTGAGCCCGAAGAATGTCGTCGCCGCCGCGCCGAGAGCGATCGGCAGCAGGCGCAGACGCGAGACGGGCTCCGGACCCAATACGGCCTCGGCGAGATAGAGCAGATATTCGGGGCCCGGCGGATAATGGGTGTAGACGCCGCTTGGCGTCAGCGTGTGCTCAAGTTCCTCGCCCGTGGTCGTCGGAAAGCCCTCATCCGGATAGCGCGGTCCGAACAACACATTTCCGAGGCCGGCGTCGCGCCAGAAGCCCTGGGCGCGGAATCCGTCGACTTCGCGCAACGCGTTCGCTTCCGAATAAGCATCGACGGGCGAGAGTTTGTCGCCCCAATCGCGGATTTTCCAGACATCGTAGAGCGCGCCGACGCAGCACAGCAGGATAAAAGCCGCCAGCCAGAGACGGCGGGCAAGCGTTCCATTCATGTTCGCCTCGAACGATGCGCCTTGCGGCCTTTGCCATTCAATCATAGGAGACCTCGACGAGACGATAGCCACGATCATTCGGCCCGATCGCCCAGCTGCGGGAGGGCGGCGAGTAGGCGCTTTCAAGAGCTGTCGGACCGCCGCCGAGGGCGGCCGGGATGCAAATGCGCGCCCCGTGGCAAGGCGGGGTCTCATGAACGTGGATGCAGGGCGAGCAGAGCAATTTGGAATAATACACGACGTCCGGCGCCGCTCCGGGACGCAACCGCGTCGCCGGGTCGGTCGGCCCCCAGAAGCTCGTGGCGGGAACCTTGAGCGCACGCGCCAGATGGACCAGGAGGGAATCGATCCCGAAAAACCGTTCCGCGCGGGCGAGCACGGCGGCGGACTGCGCGAGGCTCAGCTGTCCGGAAAGGTCGCTGCCGAAACCAAGCTCGGCGACGATCGCCTGGCACAGGGGCCGGTCTCCGGGACCGCCGAGGAGAACCACGCCGGCGCCGTTCAGATCGGCGGACGACAGCACTTGGCGCCATTCGTCCGGCCGCAACTGCCGTTCCTTGCCGAAGTCGGAACAGGCCGGCGCGACAATCACGTAGCGCGACGGCAGATCCAGCGCCAGCGGCAGCGGCGTCGCCGACACGCGCGCGGAATAGGCGGCGTTGAAACGGGAGACAGGAACGCGATCCATTCCGAACCAGGCGACCAGCGTATCGTAATAGCCGTACACCGCTCCTTGCGCATTGAAGAAGTTCATGTGCGTATAGAAACCGCGCCGCCAGAAGACCGCCTCGTCTACGAATCCGATACGATTGCGCACCGTGGTGAGCAGCGTGAAGATGACCGAAAGACGCGAATGGACTTCGAGATCGATGACGTGGTCGCACTGCCGCGCGATGTTGAAGATGGCGCGCAGGTTCGACGCGACAAAACGGATGAGGCTCGACTCGTCGATCGTCCAGCAGGCGTCGAACCATTCGTTGCCCTCGGCAAATCCGGTGACGGCTTTCGTGCCGACCAGGAAAAAGCCGCCGCCGGGGAATGTCCCGCGAATCGCCTGCAACGACGGCATGGCCTGGAACAGGCTGCCGGCGCCGACCATCTTGACGACCGCGCAGCCCCGCCGCCGCGAAAGCGAATGGTCGCGCCTGAGCAGCAGGCCCAGGCCGTGGACCGGGAGGAAAAGGAGAATAAGGAGAAAACCGCCGAGCCAGAAGTCGACGAACTGTTTGCTGCGAAATTTCATGCGCCGGTCGTCCGTTTCGGCGAACTTGGCTCGCCCGGCGGCGCCGGAGATAAATCCTGTATGACAACCGCCTGGCGGTCCAACGCCGCGCAACGGTAGTCGAACCGCTCGGCGGCGACAAATTCGGCCCCGTCGTTGAACTGCCCTTCCCGGTAGCCCCGGAAGCCGTGGTAGTCGTCGAGGATGACGACGCTGTTCGGCGTCAGCCGGCCCTTGATGAGGTCAAGCACCTCTTTTGTCGCCGGACAGGTGTCGCAGTCGATATGCAGCAGGGCGACCGGCCCCGGGTTCGAAGCGAGAAATCCAGGCAGCGTGTCGCGGAACCAGCCCGCCAGCAGCTTCACATTCGGGCGCACGCGCGGCAACCGGCCGGCAAGATCGAACGTGCCCTTCGCGTGACCGACCCCCGCCCAATCCTCCTGCAAGCCCTGGAACGAGTCGAACCCGTAGATTGAGCCGGGCGCGCTGCGCGCGATGTAGTTCAGCGAATAGGCCTTGTATACGCCGAATTCGAGCCAAAGGCCCTCTCCTTCGGCGTTTCGGATGGCGAAGTCCCAGAGCCCTTCGCGTGTCGCGATTCCGAGCGCCTGCGGCATGGAGGCTTCGATGTAATCGGCCGACTCGCTGACGGCGCGCCTTTCGAGCACGGCGAGAACATTATGGTCGAGCGACACGGATTTGAGGAGCAATCCGAACGGCCCCTCGATCACTTGACGTACCGTACGACCGACCCATCCCAGTCCTGCCGATTGCAGTTGCGACAATTGGGCCATGATTATCGATCCACGGTGAGTGTGACGACGCCCGGGGTTGTCCCTTCACGCCCGCGCCATCCGATCGCCCAGACCAATAGCCCCGGCAATCCTGACACCATGCCAAACAGACCGAACAACAAAGAGAGCGAAAGGGCCTGGACCGCCGGCACCCCCGCCCGTCCAAGCAGAAAGACCAGCGCCCCCTCCCGAACGCCCCAGCCCCCGAGGGAGATCGGCAGTATGGTGACCATTGTCACGGCCGGCATGATGGCGAGCATGTCCCAGGCCGAGGCTTTCACGTCCAGCGCATCGCCGAGAGAAATTGCCGCGAGCGTAAAGTTCAGATTGCTGACAATGCTGGCGAAGGCCAGAAGACCGCCCCAACGGGAGGTCGCCAGACGCCTGGCGGGTTCGGCCGCATAGGTCAACGCATGCCCAAGTCTCAATCGCGAGGGTATCGGCATGCGGTCGGCGACGAGCAGCAGGGCAAGGCCGGCCAGACCCGCCGCCAGCGCCGCGCCGGCGATCCAGATTGGCCTCCGATCGCCGGTGAGTTCGGCGAGCAGCGGCGATGTCGCCAGCGCCAAAGCCAGCACGCCGAGAACCATGAACACCCGTTCGGCCATGACGCTTTGCAGAGACGCACGCAGGTTGTACCCGTGCCGTGACGCGAGCACGACGCGGGCGCCATCGCCGGCGACCGAAGGAAGCGCCTGCCCGAAAACGAGAGCCGCCGAGAACAGCACCGTCAGTTCAGGAAGGCGCGCGGAAACGCCTATTCCGCGAAAGGCCAACCACCAACGCAAACCTCCAAGTAACGGAACAATAAAGAAAATAATCAATGCAAGGGCGAGTTTCGCCCAGGACGCCGCTGCGAGGCTTTCCCGGACGGCCGAAAGGTCGACCCGACTGACAAGGAAAGTCACCAGCAGCGCGGAAACAGCGGTTTTCGCGATCAACCCAAGGGCCGAACGCCAGGAATTTCTAATCTCAGTCAAACGCGCCCCCAAAAATTTCGAAAATGAATGTTTCCATTTCCACGATAGTAACAAGTTTTGACAATTGCGCAACGCATCGCAATCTATCCTGTGTCGGCGTCACAGCCTATGTCCAGTTTGGGCAGCGCACGATCTGTCCGGTAAACTCCCAGCCTTTCGGGGTTTTGTAATGCGCCGGACCGAAGCCCGACAAGTTGTAGCGCATGCTCAAGTTGATGGGCATTTTGAGCCGTTGCGAAGCGGCGGGGTTCAGTTGGCTGCAGGCCGCCGCGCTTTTTGGCTTGGGCGCGCACAAGTTGCGGCGCCGGCGCCGGCGCCGGCGTTTTGAGGCCGATGGCGAAGCGGACCTTTTGGACCGGCGGCTTGCCAAAACATCGGGCAAATGGGCTCCAGTCGATCGCGAGATCGAAGTGAAAAAGGCTGCGCCCGATGCGTTTCTTTGGCTTCGAGGCCAAGCCTTTTCACGATCGCCCGACCCGCGATCCGGGCTTCCGCCCGGACGCCGGCCCCGCCACGGTCCGATCGCCAGCGAGGGGGGCCGGCGGCCCAAACCCTTCGCCTTTCGAGACCTTCTTGGTGAGATCGAGATAGGTCGCCAAGGGGTCAAGCGCCCTGGCTCCCGATCGGAATTTCGACTGATGGACCACTAGCATCCGGTAAGGGTCGGACCCGCAAGCCGATGACGATAAGCATCGGAGGTGGTCGGGCGCAATCGCGAAAATAATAAGCACAGATCTCACATTCATCGGAATTATAGCCCCCGATGGACGCATTTGGGCGCGCTAGGATTCTCCCGAAAAGTTCCCACAATGGGAGCTTCTCGGCGCAAAATGCGCCAAACTTGTTGATTTTTCTGGCGCGCCCAAGGGGAATCGAACCCCTGTTTTCGCCGTGAAAGGGCGACGTCCTGGACCGCTAGACGATGGGCGCGGAACGCTGGAGGCGGGTTGATCCCGTGACCGTCCTTGCGAAGTGGGGCGACGTATAGACGGGCCTCGGGGCGCTGGCAAGCCTTCACCCTTTGTCGCCTGAGGTTTTTTGTTCAGGCCGCCCCGCCCGGACGGCAGAAAGCCAGATCGACCAGACGCGCCTTGACCCGCGCCTTGCCGCCCCAATGGTCCAGCGACAAGGTGCAGGCCAGATTCGCCCGCTCGCCGCGCGCCCGCGCCAAAGCCGCCCCCAACGGCCCCTGCGCCGCGCGGAACGCCGCCAGTTCCAGCCGCGCGCCGTCGCCCGCCTGCGCGCGAATGCGCAGGTGGTCGTCGCCAAACGGCGTCGCCTCGACGATTCGGTGTTCCGGCAGGACAAAGACCGGCTCCGGATTGCCGGCGCCGAAGGGTCCCGCCTTTTCGATCTCCTCGACCAGCGCCGGCGTGCAGGCCGAGGCCGTCAGCAGCCCATCCACCGCCAGCCCGGCCTCTTTCCGCGATTGCGCCACCTTGTCGCCCATCGCCTGTTCGAGATAGGCGCGAAATTCCTCGATCCGGTCGCGCCGGATCGTCACGCCCGCCGCCATGGCGTGGCCGCCGCCCTTGACCAGCAGGCCCCGCTCCACCGCCGCGCGGACGATTTTACCGAGATCGACGCCTGCGATCGAGCGCGCCGATCCCGTTCCAACGTCTCCGGACAGAGCAATGGCGAAGGCCGGACGCGCGAAGATTTCCTTGAGACGCGACGCCACCAGTCCTACGATGCCCGGCTGCCAATCCACCCCGCAGGCGACGACGCAGGCGCCCTCCTCCGCTGCGCCGAGACTCTTGTAGGCTTCGCCGAGCGCCTCTTCGACCATGCCCTTTTCGAGCGCCTGGCGCTCGCCATTGAGCCGGTCGAGTTCCGCCGCGACGCCGGCCGCCTCGTTGTCGTCGCGCATCAGCAACAGCCGCGCGCCCAGCGCCGCGTCACCGATCCGGCCGCCGGCATTGATGCGCGGGCCGAGCAGAAAACCCAGATGATAGGCGCGCGGCGGCCCATTGAGTCCGGCGACATCGGCCAGGGCGCGCAGGCCGACGCGGCCGCGCGCCTTCATCAGCGCCAGTCCCTTGACGACAAAGGCGCGGTTGAGGCCGGTCAGCGGCGCCACGTCCGCCACCGTCGCCAGCGCGACGAGGTCGAGGCCAAGCAGCAGATCGGGCGGCAGGCGCTCGCGCCAGTAACCGCGTTCCCGCAAGGCCCGGTTGAGCGCCACCAGAGCGACGAAAACCACGCCCGCCGCGCAGAGCGCGCCCTGGCCCGACACGTCGTCCTGGCGGTTGGGATTGACCACCAAAGCCTCGGGCAGGATTTCCGGCGCCTGATGGTGATCGAGCACGATCACGTCGAGGCCCAGCCGGCGCGCCTCGACAAACGGCTCGAAACTGGTCGTGCCGCAATCGACCGTCACCAGCAGCGTCGCGCCGCGCGCCGCGAGCGCGCCAATCGCCTCGGCGTTGGGTCCATAGCCTTCGGTGATGCGGTCGGGAATGTGGATCAGGCGTTTGACGCCGCAATAGTCCAGAAATTCGCCGAGCAGCGCCGAGGAGCAGGCGCCATCGACGTCATAATCGCCGAAAATGGCGATGGTTTCGCCCCCGGTGACGGCGTCGGCGAGGCGTTCGGTCGCCTCGCGCATGGCGGTGAAGGAAAAAGGCTCGGGCAGCAGGGCGCGCAGAGTCGGATCGAGATGGCTTTCCGCCGCCTCCGGCCCGACCCCCCTTCCAGCGAGAACCCGCGACAAGAGGTCTGACAGGCCCGTCTGCTGGGCGATGGCCATGGCGCGCGCCGCGCCTGCCGCGTCGAGCCGGTCGCGCCATGGCCGCCCGAGCGCGGAATTCTCGACGCCGAGCAGGCAGCGCGTTTCAGACGCCATCGGCGTCGATTTTTTGCGCGCGCAAAAAAGCCGCACGCGAGCGACAGCGCTCCAGATAAGCGGAAAACTCCGGGCGCGGCTCCAGCAGTTTGAAGACGTCGATGACGAAATGCAGATCGGAGGCGATCAACACGTCGGCGGCGGAAAATGTCTCGCCGAGCATGTAGGGCGAGGCCGACAGGATTTCCGAAAGCACCTTGAAAACCCGGTCGAACGACCCCCAGCCGGCCGAGCCTTCCGGCATTTCGAGCCTCGCGAATTTCTGGGTGATCGCCATTTCGATCACCGGGCTGAAGAACAGCCATTGCAGGTAGCGCCCCCGCAAAACATCGCCCACGGGCGGGGCGAGGCCGGCCTGCGGAAACTTTTCCGCCAGAAAGGCGACGATGGCGCCGGATTCCGCGACATGGGCGCCGTCGCATTCGAGCGCCGGCACTTTTTCCATCGGATTGATAGCGCGAAAAGCCGGTTGGCGCTGGCCGCCGGCCTGCAAATCGACGCGAACGCGCTCGTAAGGCGCGGCGATTTCCTCCAGCATCCATAAAGCGCGCAGGGAGCGCGTATGGGGCGCCCAATAGACTCGCATTTTTGTTCCTCGCCGCTCCGTCGTGCTTGAACAAATTAGGAACATTTGCGATATAGGTCAAGGCTTGGCGAGAACAAATCCTCAATCCCGTTCAATCCGGTTCGCCGGCGTTCCCAGCGGATCATTCGCGTTCGATGCGAATTACCTGGGGTTTTTCAGCAATATGGCCATCGGCGACAATGGCCGCCAGCGCTTCGCGGATGGTCGCCTCGGTGGTGGCGTAGGTCATCAGCACCACTGGCACGACATCGGCGTCCGGAGCGCCCGGCGCGCGGCGCTGGACGATGCTCTCCAGCGAAATGCCGCGCTCGGCCATGCGCGAGGCGATGGCCGCCGCCGCGCCGATATGGTTGCGTGCGGCGAGCCGAATGTAATAGCCGCCCTCGTGGCGCTGCATCGGCGTTTTCGGCGCCAGGGCCAGATCGTCGACCGG
>NZ_CAIUXT010000092.1 GCF_903903185.1 uncultured Rhodoblastus sp. | reverse complement strand
CCTGGTTGGGCACGACCTGATTGTCGAGGATCCAGGCCTTGGCCTCGGGGATGGCGACAGTCTCGGCCAGCAGATTGTGCAACTCCACGACATCGACGCCGCGGTCGCGCATCTTGGTGATGAAATCGAAATGGTCGCGCTTGGCGTTCTCGACCCATAGCACGTCGTCGAACAGCAACTCGTCGCAATTGCTCGGCGTCAGGCGCTGATGCGCCCGGCCCGGCGCGCAGACCAGAACCTTGCGCAGTTGGCCCACTTCGGAGTGGACGCCGAATTTGGTTGCCTTGTCCGTCATGGTCATTTCACCCTTCTTGACCTGTTTTCGTGCGCGCGCACTGGACGCGTTTTCCATATGAATTCTCACGTCCCGACCAAATCAGGGCGTAATAAGCCCGGTCGCCAGGCCGTAGACGCCGATGGCGGCCCCGACGATCACGACAGCGAAAATACCGAGTTCGACCGGGGTGAACAGACGCGCGTTCTGTTCCCGCCGCGCCCAGAAATAGAGGATTGTCCCCGGCGCGAAGAGGACCGTCACCAGAAGCACGTATTTCAGGCCGGCGGCGATGAACATGAAGATCACGTAGATGACGGCGATCCCCGCGATGATCTGGTCGCGGCCGCGCTCATCCGGCGTCTTCTCGTAGCCGACGCCGCTGCGCGCCAGCAGCACGCCATACCCTGCGACAAGCAGATAAGGCAGCAGCGTCGTCACGCTGGTCATGTCGAGCATGAAGTTGAATGCGTCCTGGGACCAGTAGGTCGAGATGATGAAAAGCGAAACGACGATGTTGGAGACCCAAAGCGCAAGCGTTGGAACTTCATTGCTGTTCTGCGTCGCAAACAGCCGCGGCATATCGCCCGACTTGGCTGCGGCGAACAGCACTTCGGCGCATATGAGCGTCCAGGCAAGGAAGGCGCCGAGCACCGAGACCAGCACGCCTATGGAGATCATCACCGCGCCCCAGTGTCCGACCACGAGTTCCAGTGCGCCCGCCAGCGACGGGTTCGCAACGCCGGCGATCGCCGCGCGGGGCGCGGTGGCGTATGGTAGCAGCGTGACCGCGACCATAAGGCCGGTGACGCCGACGAATCCAAGGATGGTCGCCGCGCCGACATCCGAGCGCTTCGTGGCGAAACGGGAGTAGACGCTCGCGCCTTCGATGCCAATGAACACGAACACCGTGATCAGCATGGTGTCGCGCACCTGCGCGAGCAGGGTCTTTTCCGGCATCCCGACGCCGCCGAAGAAGTTCTGCGAAAACTGCGCATAATTGAAGAAGAAGACGAAAATCAGGACCGCGACGATGAGCGGAACGATCTTGGCGACGGTGACGACCTTGTTGATGAAGGTCGCTTCCTTGACGCCGCGCAAGATCAGGAAATGGAACGCCCAGACGCCGATGAGCGAAACGCCGATCGCGGTTGCGTTGGTTCCTTCCCCGAATATTTCGGGAAAGAACCTGCCGAGAGTCGCGGTGATCAGCACCCAATAAAAGGTGTTGCCGAGGACGCTGCCGATCCAGTAGCCGAAGGCCGACAGAAAGCCGACGTAATCGCCAAAGCCGGCTTTGGCGTAGGCGAACACGCCGGCGTCGATATCCGGCCGCTTTTCCGCGAGCGCCTGGAACACGCGCGCCAGCATATACATGCCGGTGCCGGCGATCGCCCAGGCGATCAGCGCGCCGAAGGGGCCCGTCGCCGTCGCGAACCGGCCGGGCAGGTTGAAAATGCCGGCGCCGACCATCGACCCGATCACCATGGCGGTCAGCGAGGAGAGCGGCATTTTTTGCTGTTCAGAACTCATCGCGAGCCTTCCCTTCCGGTCATCGCCCAACCCTAACCGACAGACCGCCCGGACATGCGCCGAAACCCGCTCGCGCACAGGCTTGGGACGCCCGCGTCCGGATCGGGCTTGCGTTCGGCGAGGGCCTGAAAAACCCGCGCCAGCGCGCACATGCCGGCCATGGCCATGAGCCAAGTCATGTTCGAGCCGGGCGGGTCCATCTGGACCGCGAAGGTCTGGGGAATCGGGAAGTTTCCGGCGCCGATCATCGAGCCGATGACAAGCGCGGACAATGAGAACAGGCGCCGCCTGTTCTGCGATAAAGCCGATATCATGAACGCTTCCCCATCGATTTTTTCTGTGGATTTGCTCCACTTTGGAGGCTGAGAGTCCTCTGATGTCCCTGCCATGTCAAGGCCGCGCCGCGACAGGGCCGCCGCATTTGCCCTCATCCGTTCGACGGGGGGCGTTCTGGTCCCGCCGCCGCCGCGCAGTGACATCGGGCAAGCCTTGAACGCGCGGCAAGGCCAATCCAAACAGGCCTTCCGAGCGTATGATCTGGGAACGGCAAGGGCAAAATATTCTTCGCCCGGCTTCGGGAAGGTTTCCATGATGCAGGTACTGATCATCGGCGCCAGCAAGGGCATCGGGCTGGAGACGGCGCGCCAGGCTCTCCAGGCCGGCTACCGCGTTCGCGCGCTCGCGCGCTCCGCCGCCGGAATGGCGCTTTCGCATCCCAATCTCGAAAAAGTTCGCGGCGACGCCTTGAGCACCGTGGACGTCGAGGCCGCCCTGAACGGGGTGGACGTCGTGATCGAGGCTCTCGGCGTGGCGGCGGGCGATTTGTTCAAACCGGTAAGCCTTTTCTCGGACGCGACCCGGGTGCTGATCGCGGCGATGGACGTCAAAGGCGTCAAGCGTCTGATTTGTGTGACCGGTTTTGGCGCCGGCGAAAGCCGCGCGCATATCGGCTGCCTTCAGCGCCTGCCGTTCCAGCTTATCCTTGGCCGCGCCTATGACGACAAGAGCGTGCAGGAGCGCCTGATCGAGGAAAGCGGGTTGGAATGGACGATTGCGCGGCCCGGCGTCCTGACCGGCGGACCCAGGACCGGACGCTACAAGGTTCTTGCCGAGCCGTCGCTTTGGCGCAACGGGATCGTCTCGCGCGCGGACGTCGCCGACTTCCTCGTAAAACAGATCGAGGACAAGACCTATTTGCGTCAGTCCCCCGTGCTGGTCAACTGAACGCCCCATACAGGAGAGTTGCGCGATGTCGGAAGGCTCGAAATCGACGGTCTATTTCGACGGCTCCTGTCCGCTCTGTCGGGCGGAAATCGGCTATTACCGCCGCAAGGACGAAACCGACGCGATTTGCTTTGTCGATGTCTCGCAAGCCGACGCCGCAACTCCCGAAGGCGTGACCCGGCAGCGGGCGATGGAGCGGTTTCATGTGCGCGCCGGCGATGGGCGCGTCGTCTCCGGCGCGGCGGGTTTCGTCGAGGTGTGGAAGAGCCTGCCGGGCGGGTGGCGCTGGGCGGCGCGCGCCGCGTCGCTGCCGGGCGCCTTGCCGGTGATGGAGTTTGGCTACCGGATGTTTCTTCCGGTCCGGCCCTTCATCTCGCGGCTGTTAGGACGCGTCCGGCCCGCGCGCAGGTGATCGCATGGCCCGGATGCGCCGCAAGGCCGACCTGCCGACCAAGACCTGTGTCCAGTGCCGGCGGCCTTTGGTCTGGCGCAAGAAATGGGCGCGTGACTGGGACAACGTCAAATATTGCTCCGACCGCTGCCGCATGACGCCGCCGCAATCGGCGCGCGGACCGGGATCGCCGGCGCCATGACCAACTTGCGAATTGTTCTCGGCGACCAGCTTTCCGATAACCTCAGTGCGTTGACAGGTATCGATGAAAGGTCTGACGTCGTCCTGATGATGGAGGTCGAGGAGGAAAGCGCGTGGGTGCGCCACCACAAGCAGAAGATCGTGCTGGCGCTCTCGGCGATGCGCCACTTTGCCGACACGTTGCGCCGGCGCGGCGTGAACGTCGATTACATAAAACTCGATGCAAAGCTTAACACCGGGGGGTTCACCGGCGAGGTCCAGCGCGCGGTCGCGCGGCATCGGCCGGATCGTATTATCGTGACCGAACCTTCCGAATGGCGCGTGCAGAAAATGGCCGAGGGCTGGGCGTCGCTGACGGGAACGCAAGTCGAGGTGCGCGCCGATACACGCTTCTTCGCCAGCCGCGCCCGCTTCGCCGCCTGGGCGAAAGGGCGTCGCGGCTGGCGGCTGGAGCATTTCTACCGCGAGATGCGGCGCGAACATGGAATTCTGATGGAGGACGGACAGCCGGCGGGCGGCCAGTGGAACTATGACGCCGCGAACCGCAAGCGGCTGCCGGCGCGGACCATTCCGCCCGCGCGGCTGCGCTTCCCGCCCGATGCGACGACGCGCGAGGTCATGGCGCTGGTCGAGCGGCGATTCCCCGATCATTTTGGCGCGCTGGAGGCATTCGGCTGGCCGGTGACGCGCGCCGATGCCTTGCGCGCGCTCGAAGATTTCATCGCCCATGGCCTGCCCGAATTCGGCGATTACCAGGACGCGATGAAAGCCGGCGCGCCCTTCCTGTTCCATTCGCTGCTGGCGCCGGCCTTGAACCTCGGGCTGCTTTCCCCTGCAGAAATCTGCCGCGCGGCTGAAACCGCCTGGAAGTCGAATGCCGCGCCGTTGAACGCGGTCGAGGGCTTCGTGCGTCAGGTTTTGGGCTGGCGGGAATATGTGCGCGGCGTCTACTGGACGCTGATGCCGGAATATGCGGAGCGCAACGCGCTGGCGGCGACCCGTAAGCTGCCGGAGTTCTACTGGACCGGCGACACCGACATGCGCTGTCTGCGCGAGACGATTCTCGGCACGGCGCGTTACGCCTATGCGCATCATATCCAGCGGCTGATGGTGACCGGAAACTTCGCGCTTCTGGCTGGTCTCGCGCCAAGCGAAGTCGAGCGCTGGTATCTCGCGGTATACGCCGACGCCTATGAATGGGTGGAAATGCCCAATACGCTCGGCATGGCGATTTTTGCCGATGGCGGGCAAATGGCGTCCAAGCCCTATGCGGCTTCGGGCGCCTATATCGACCGGATGGCGGACTATTGCCGAGGCTGCGCCTACGACGTCAAACAGAAGACCGGTCCGCGCGCCTGCCCGTTCAACTTTCTTTACTGGGCTTTCCTGATCCGTCAGAAAGACCGGCTTTCGGGCAATCCACGGCTGGCGATGCCCTACCGCACGCTTGGCCTTTGGCCGAAAGAGCGGGAAGCCGCGATCGTCGCCGAGGCCGACGCCTTTCTCGACCGGCTCGATCAAAAAGCCCAAAGTTCCGGAGTTCCCGCATGATCGAATTTGCCGCCCTGCCGCCGGTTGAGACGCTGTTGCGGGGGAATTTTCGGTGAAGATCGGGATTGTTGGCGCAGGCATGGCGGGGCTGGCTTGCGCCGAGGGTTTGGCGGGACAGGGTCACGATGTGGCGCTGTTCGACAAAGGGCGGGGACCGGGAGGGCGCATGTCGACGCGGCGCGTCCCCACATTGGCGGGCGAAGCCAGTTTTGATCATGGCGCGCAATATTTCACGGTGCGCGACGCCGCTTTTCGGGCGCGGGTGGACGACTGGCTGGCGCGCGGCGCGGTCGCGCCCTGGCCGGCGGCGGGAGAGGGCGCCTATGTCGGTGTTCCGGCGATGAACGCGCCGATAAGGCAGATGGCCGAGGGCCAGTCGGCGCGCTGGGCGACCCCCGTGACGCGGCTGGAGCGGTCAAGCGCGGGCTGGCGGCTGGTTTTGGGGGCAGGGGAGTCCATCGTTGTCGATATCGCCGTCGTCGCAACGCCCGCCGAACAGGCGGCGGCCCTGCTCGCATCGGTTGCGCCCGATTTCGCGGGGCGCGCGGCCTCGGCGCCGAGCGCGCCATGCTGGACCGCGATGCTGGCTTTCGCCGAGACTCTACCGACCGCTGTGGACTGTCTTGAGGGCGGCGAGGCCGACATCCTCGGCTGGGCGGCGCGCAATCGATCCAAGCCGGGGCGGACCGGACCCGAAGCCTGGGTGCTTCAGGCGGGCCCCGACTGGTCGCGGCGTCATCTCGAAGCCGACGCGGAATGGGTGGCGCTCGCGCTGTCGGCGGCTTTTTCGCAGTGGCTCGGATTGGCCTTGCCGGCGACGATCTCGCGCGGCGCGCACCGGTGGCGCTATGCGCGCGCCGGAGTCGAGAGCGTCGAGGGATCGGGCGCCTTGTGGGATGCAGACCGCCGGCTCGGCCTGTGCGGCGACTGGCTGGTCGGCGCGCGCGTCGAAGGCGCCTGGATGTCGGGAACCCTGCTGGCCGGGCGAATCGCCGCCGGTCCGCGCGAGGCGGGCGCGCCATGATTCGGCTGGCGCGGTTCCAGCGCGAGCGGCGGCTTGCCGAGCGCCCGCGCCGTGATAGCTTGCCAACAGCGACGGGCCTCCCGCCCCAACCTTGTGACGGAATCCCATGCGCATGAAAAAACCTCTGATCCTCGCCCTGATGGCGGCTCATGCCTTCGGCGCGGCGGCTGGCGCGCGGGCCGACGAACCGAAGACCGCCGCCGTCTTCGACACGGTCTTCGTCAATTCCTCGCCGCAGGAGACCTCGCCCGAGGAAGCCGCGCGAATCCAGCGCATGACTGCGGCGTTGAAACTGGCGTTGGAAAAGACCGGCCAGTATCGCGTCATCGACCTCGCGCCGGTCGCAAGCCAGATCGACGCCGTCAAGGATATCCACGATTGCAACGGCTGCGAGGTCGAACTGGCGAAAAAGGCCGGCGCGCAGCTCGCCATCGTGGCCTGGACGCAGAAGGTCAGCAATCTGATCCTGAACCTGAACATCCGCATCGAGGACGCCGCCACCGGTGAGACGCTCAAGGGCGGCAGCGTCGATATTCGCGGCAATACCGATGAGACCTGGGATCGCGGCCTGAAATACCTGCTGGAGCGGCGCGTCCTCAAAGAACAGCCCTGACAGGCTGCGCACGGCTCCGCGACAGCCCTTTCAGGGCCTCCTCACAATGAGGGCTACCCTATTGATTCCATTGATCCCCTGATGCTGAGGAGCGATGCGACACATCGCGTCTCGAAGCACGGGGGGATTAACCCAGGCACTTTTCAGCAGCCTGCCAAATGCGAGGGGGACCGACAAATCGGAGGTTGCCGGCCTGCCCGAGCGCGCCGCGTCGGGATCAGAAGATCACCACCGAGCGGATCGACTCGCCCTTGTGCATCAGGTCGAAGGCGTCGTTGATCTTGTCGAGCGGCATGGTGTGGGTGATCAGATCGTCGATGTTGATCTTGCCCTCCATGTACCAATCGACGATTTTCGGCACATCGGTGCGGCCACGCGCGCCGCCGAAGGCCGAGCCGCGCCAGTTGCGGCCCGTGACCAGCTGAAAGGGCCGCGTGGCGATTTCCTGCCCCGACGGCGCCACGCCGATGAGGATCGACGTGCCCCAGCCGCGATGGCAGCATTCCAGCGATTGCCGCATCGTATGGACATTGCCGATACATTCGAACGAAAAATCGGCGCCGCCGCCGGTGGCGTCGACAATGGCTTCGACGACCTTGTCGCGCCCGACTTCGTCCGGGTTGATGAAATGGGTCATGCCGAATTTCTTCGCCATTTCAACCTTGCCGGGGTTCAGATCGACGCCGATGATCTTGTCCGCGCCGACCATGCGCGCGCCCTGAATGACGTTGAGGCCGATGCCGCCCAGGCCGAAGACGACAACATTGGCGCCCGGCCAGACCTTTGCGGTGTAGACCACTGCGCCGATCCCGGTGGTGACGCCGCAGCCAATATAGCAGATCTTGTCGAAAGGCGCGTCCTCGCGCACCTTGGCGAGCGCGATTTCCGGCAGGACGGTGAAGTTCGAGAAGGTCGAGCAGCCCATGTAATGCCACAGGATATCCTTGCTGCCGCCGGCCGGCGCGCAGGAGAATCGGCTCGTGCCGTCAGGCATAATGCCCTGGCCCTGGGTGGCGCGGATGGCGGTGCAGAGATTGGTGCGCTGCGAGAGGCAGCTTTTACACTGCCTGCATTCCGGCGTGTAGAGCGGAATGACATGGTCGCCAGGCTTGACCCAAGTCACGCCGGGGCCGACCTCGCGGACGATTCCCGCGCCTTCATGGCCAAGAATGGCCGGAAATTTTCCCTCCGAATCAAGCCCGGACAGAGTATAGGCGTCGGTATGGCAGACGCCCGTGGCCATGATTTCGACCAGAACCTCGCCGGTTTTTGGACCTTCGAGATCGACCGTTTCAATGGTCAGGGGGGCTTCGGCTTTCCAGGCGACCGCCGCGCGCGTTTTCATGGGAACGACCTTTTAATGGGAGCAAATGGCCACCCATTAAAGGGGCGCCCAGCATCGCACGCAACGACCGGCGGCCTCATTAAGAACAAATTGAGAGACGCCGTGCGTCAAGCGCGCAGGAAGGGCTTGAGCCTGACCCGCGCAGGTCCTAGTCTCGAATGAGGGCGGCGGTCCGGTTCTTGCGGCAGATCGTCTTTACATAAAGCGTATCGCCCACGCCGTCGCGCAGGGCGCCGCGCGCCACGACTTCCTGCCCGCCGTGCAGGCAGGCCAGTTCATTTTCCACCTGGGTGGAAATAACGTCGACGGCGTTCATCTCGTCGCAGGCCTGCGGTGGGGTGGAGAGTTGACAAACGAGGATCACGGCGGTGAAAACGGACATATCCTGTTCCTTCTGACGAAACGTCGATGAGTCCCGAGGTCAGGCTCCGAAGCGCCTGTCGGTACAGGTCTCCCGCGGCGACCGCCGCGAGAAAAGCGAACCGATATTTCCTCTCCGTACGTCTCGCAGCTGTTGTTTTCGCCGGGTTGATCGCTGGTTCCGGGGCTTGCGCCTTGCCGGGACAAGCGGGGCCGTCCGCTGCCATTGAAATCGCGCCGGGCGCCTATGTCCTGCCCGGCGTCATTGCCCTGACCGACAAGCAAAACGCGGGCCAGATCAGCAATAGCGGCTTCATTATCGGCCGCGACGGCGTCGCCGTCATCGACACCGGCGGAAGCCCTGCCATCGGGCGAAAATTGCGCGCCGCCATCCGCGCACTGACTAGCAAGCCGATCCTTTATGTCATTTTTACGCATGGCCATCCCGATCATATCCTCGGCGCCGCGGCCTTTGTCGAGGATCGTCCGCAATTTGTCGGCCATCGCGCGCTGCCTGCGGCGATGGCCGCCCATGCCGACGATTACCTCAACGCCGCGCGAAATCTGCTCGGGGAACAGGAATTCGCCGGAACGAGGATCGTGCCGCCGACGCTGCTGGTGGATGGAGAGACGCAGATCGATCTCGGCAACCGGCGGCTGAAACTCGAATCCTGGCCCTCGGGCCATACCAATGCCGATATCACCATCACCGACGAGGCCAGCGGCGCCTTGTTTTTGGGCGACCTGTTATTTTCAGGGCATATCCCGGCGCTGGACGGCAAATTGACCGGCTGGCTGGACAATCTGCAAAAGCTGAAACAGCGGCAGGCGAAACGGGCGGTTCCAGGACATGGCCCGGCCTCCGTGGCCTGGCCCGAAGCGGCCGAAGCCGAGGAGGCCTATTTACGCCGGTTGCGCGACGATGTCGGCGAGGCGCTGCGCGAGGGGCGGACCATTCGCGAGGCCGCCGGGTCCGCCGCCGCGACCGAGCGCGGCAAATGGCGGCTGTTCGACGATTTCAATCCGCGTAACGCCACCGCCGCCTATCACGAACTGGAATGGCAATAATCATTTTGACTATTATTGCAGCGCAGCATGAAATGAGACCGCAATCGATTTTCTTCTAAGACAATTATAAAAGACACACTCCCTTTGCACAGTTGCCGCCGCCGAACTTAGAGATTAGATTCTGAAGGTCGTCAGATTTTGACAGCGCCTAAGCTCGGCGGATCGCCGGCTTTGAACGCGTGCTGACGGCGGCATCGGCACAACAAAAAGACATCGACCGCAAATTTGGCGGAGGGAAGCCGTCCGCGGTCGGCGGCGCAAGGGAGGAATTCCATGAGAAGGCTTTATACATCGTTCTTGTCGGTCAGCTTGCTGGCGCTCAACACGGCGGCGTTCGCCAATGAATCCGTGCAAAAGGGCTCCCAGGACCCCAAGCAATGGGTGATGCAGGCGGGCAATTACGCGAATACGCGTTATTCGACGCTCGACCAGATCACCAAAAACAACGTCGCCAAGATCGTTCCGGCCTGGAGCTTCTCCACCGGCGTGCTGCGCGGACACGAAGGCGCGCCGCTGGTCATCGGCGACGTGATGTATGTGCATACGCCCTTCCCCAACAACGTCTATGCCCTCGATCTCAACAACGACGGCAAGATCTTGTGGAAATACGAGCCCAAACAGGACCCTAACGTCGTTCCGGTGATGTGCTGCGACACCGTCAACCGCGGCCTCGCCTATGCCGATGGCAAGATCTTCCTGCACCAGGCCGACACCACCGTTGTCGCCCTCAACGCCCAGACCGGCAAGGTCGAGTGGTCGGTGGCCAATGGCGATCCCAAGCGCGGCGAGACCAACACCGCGACGGTTCTGC
This sequence comes from uncultured Rhodoblastus sp., assembly GCF_903903185.1. GTDB lineage: Bacteria > Pseudomonadota > Alphaproteobacteria > Rhizobiales > Beijerinckiaceae > Rhodoblastus. The sequence goes on along the minus strand of NZ_CAIUXT010000092.1, from coordinate 36,005 downwards.
CGGTTAAGGACAAGGTGATCGTCGGTATTTCCGGCGGCGAGTTCGGCGTGCAATGCCATGTCACCGCCTATGACATCAAGACCGGCGCCCGCGTCTGGCGCGCCTTCTCCGAGGGCCCGGACGACCAGATCATGGTCAATCCGGAAAAGACCACGTCGCTCGGCAAGCCGGTCGGCAAGGATTCCTCGCTCAAGACCTGGCAGGGCGACCAGTGGAAGACCGGCGGCGGCTGCACCTGGGGCTGGTATTCCTACGATCCGGACCTGAACCTGTTCTATTACGGCTCGGGCAACCCCTCGACCTGGAATCCGAAACAGCGTCCCGGCGACAACAAGTGGTCGATGACCCTTTGGGCGCGCAACCCCGACACCGGCGAAGCCAAATGGGTCTATCAGATGACCCCGCATGACGAGTGGGACTTCGACGGCATCAATGAAGTGCCGCTGGTCGATCAGAAGATCGACGGCAAGGACCGCAAACTGCTGGTGCATTTCGACCGCAACGGCTTCGGCTACACCCTCGACCGTGTCACCGGCGAACTTCTCGTCGCCGAAAAATTCGATCCGGCGGTGAACTGGGCGACCAAGGTCGATATGGACAAGAGCAGCCCGACCTATGGCCGTCCGCTGGTGGTCGCCAAATATTCCACCGAGCATAATGGCGAAGACGTCAATTCGCAGGGCATCTGTCCGGCGGCGCTCGGCTCCAAGGATCAGCAGCCTGCGGCCTATTCGCCCAAGACCGGCCTGTTCTACGTGCCGACCAACCATGTCTGCATGGATTACGAGCCGTTCCGAGTGTCCTATACCCCGGGCCAGCCCTATGTCGGCGCCACCCTGACGATGTTCCCCGCGCCGGGCGGTACCAATATGGGTAATTTCATCGCCTGGGACGCCACCAAGGGCAAGATTGTCTGGTCAGATTCCGAGCAGTTCTCGGTCTGGTCGGGCGCTCTCGCCACCGCCGGCGACGTCGTGTTCTACGGCACGCTGGAAGGCTATCTGAAAGCCGTGGACGCCAAGACGGGCAAGGAGCTCTACAAATACAAGACTCCGTCGGGCATCATCGGCAATGTGATGACCTACCAGCACAAGGGACGCCAATATGTGGCGGTGCTGTCCGGTGTCGGCGGCTGGGCCGGCATTGGACTCGCGGCCGGCCTCGCCGATCCTCACGCCGGTCTCGGCGCGGTTGGCGGCTATGCGGCCCTTAGCAACTACACAGCCCTTGGCGGCACCCTGACGGTCTTCGCGCTCCCCGAATGATCGCCTAACGCCAAATCCTGCCAGGCGGAGCACATTGCCCGCCTGGCTTTTTGTTCCGAACTTGCGCCAAATCGCGGGTCGCCTTCCCCGAAAGCGGCAAGGGAACGCGCGCCCCATAGCCGAATGGAATGAGCGTTGTGACCGATATCGTGGAAAAACACCCGAACCGCCGGGCCGGAAAAGTCTGCCTCGCCCTTTCCGTTTTCACCCTTTGCGCCGTATTCGGACTGGTGGGCGCCGCCAAGGCGGATTCGGGTCCCGCGACCCCCGGCGAAGACGGTAAATACACCGACGCCAGCGGCGATCCGACCTATAATATCGACAAGGACGGAAAGACCGACTGGTACACCTATTCCGGATTCCGTCGCTATCATTCGGAATGTCATGTCTGCCACGGACCGGACGGCATGGGCTCGTCCTACGCGCCGCCGCTCAAGGACTCGCTGAAAAGGCTGTCCTATACCGATTTTCTCGCCGTTGTCGCACAGGGCCGCAAGAACCTCGAAAATGGCCAGGAAAAGGTCATGCCCGAACTCGGCCTGAACAAGAACGTGATGTGCTACATCGACGATATCTATATTTATCTGAAGGCGCGCTCGGATGACGCCGTCGCTCGCGGCCGCCCGCCGGATCATGAGGCCAAACCCAAAGCCTGGCAGGATGCCCAGGACAGTTGCATGGGCGCTCCGAGTTAAAACCATGGCTGGCCTGACCGGCTTTTCGCGATTGATTTTGGCGCTGCCGGTTTTGGCGGCGCTGGTTCCCAAAGCCGCGATCGCGCAAGTCCGGCCGGACCTTGTTTCGCACGATCGTTTGCGCGTCTGCGCCGCCCCCGCCGATCTGCCTTTTTCCGACCGGGCGAAGCAGGGTTTTGAAAACAGAATCGCCGAAATTGTCGCCGACGAACTGAAAGTTCCGCTGCATTATTTCTGGATGCCGCAGGGTCCCGGCTATGTCCGCGCCACGCTCGGCGAAGACATGTGCGACCTGATCGTGGGCTATGCGGCGGACGCCGACATTGTCGATCATTCCAACCCCTATTATGCCTCGACCTATGTGCTGGTCTCGCGCGCCGGTTCGGGTCTGGACAAGATCGAAAGCCTCGACGACCCGCGACTGGCCGACGTCAGGCTCGGCGTCATCGCCGCCACGCCGCCCGCCGATCACCTGTTGCGGCTCGGCCTGATCGACAAGGCGCGCACTTACGCCCTTTTGGTGGACCGCCGTTTCGCCTCGCCGGCGCAAGAGGCGCTGCACGATGTCGAAACCGGCGTCATCGACGCGGCGATTCTCTGGGGGCCGATCGGCGCCTATTTCGCCGGAAAGGCGGAACAGCCGATGAGCGTGGCGCCGTTGAAATCCGAGGCGCGGCCGGCGCTGTCCTTCCGTATCGCCTTCGGCCTGCGCCGCAACGAACTGGAATGGCGCCACCGGCTCAACGACATTCTGCGCAAGCGCCAGGCCGATATCGAGAAGGTGCTAAAAGATTATGGCGTTCCGCTGGTTCCGGTCGAAGCGGCGGCGCTCGCGCCGGACCGGCGCAAGGAGGGAGACGTCGAATGACGGCGCCGTCGCGCTTGCGCCTCGCCATCGTCGCGCTGATCGTCAGCGTCGCGGCGGCCAGCGCGGCGCCGGCGGAAATCGCGGCGCCTGCAGAAATCGCGGCGCCCGCAGAAATCGCGGCGCCCGCAGAAATCGAAGGCTACCGGCTCGACGCCTATCAGGCGCCGGTTCCCGAAACTCTGATGGGCCGGCCGGCGCTCTCATTCGCCGAGGCCCGCGCGCTGTTCGAGGAGAACATATTGTTCATCGACGTGCTGCCCCATGCGCCCCGCCCCGAGGGTCTCGCGCCGGACGCGGTCTGGCTGGACAAGCCGCATATCAGCATCAAGGGCGCGCATTGGCTGCCGGAAGTCGGTCGCGGCGAAATCTCCGCTGAAACCGAAGGCTATTTCAAGCGCGCGCTGGCGCGGCTGACCGATGGCGACCTGGCGCGGAAAATGGTGTTCTTCTGCAAGCGCGCCTGCTGGATGTCGTGGAATGCAGCGAAGCGCGCGCAATCCTTTGGCTACACACATGTGCTGTGGTTTGCCGATGGCGTCGAAGGGTGGCGCGAAGCCGATGGGCCGATGGAAACCGTGACGCCCGATCCCTAACAGGATGCTGAAAAATGCGTGCGTTGATCCCCCCGTGCTTCGAGACGCGATGCTTCGCATCGCTCCTCAGCATGAGGGGATCAATGGAATCAAAAGGGTGGCCCTCAGCATGAGGGGATCAATGGAATCAATAGGGTAGCCCTCATGGTGAGGAGGCCCTGAAAGGGCCGTCTCGAACCACGAGGGCGGTTCACAAGGAGGCCGCCGTGCCAACCCGCCGCCTGCTGCTGCAATGCGCCCTCTGGGCCCCCATGGCCGCCCGCGCCCAGACCGCCGACAGCGAAGAAACCTGGAAAGGCCTGAAGCCGATGTTTTTCGGCGACCGGTCGATCGACGAGGCGCCGGGCTATGTGACGCTCGACGCGCCGGTCCGCGCCGAAGACGCCGCGCTTGTGCCGGTGGACGTAAAATTCCTGTCCCGCGAAAAAGGGGACCGCGTCATCGCCGCGACGGTGATCGTCGATGAAAATCCCTCGCCGCTGGTCACCACCGTGACGCGCGGACGCATCGACCCGGGCGATTTCGATTTGTCGCTGCGGTTGCGGGTCAATTCCTATTCTTACGTGCGTGTGATCGCCGAGACCGAGAGCGGCGCGCTGCACATGGTCAAGGCCTTCGTCAAGGCGGCGGGCGGCTGTTCGGCGCCGGCGTCGAAAGACCCCGAGGAGGCGCGGGCCAACGCCGGACAGATGCGCTTCCGGTCTTTCGCCGCGCAAAGTCGGGCCGAGGCGCAGGCGATGATCCGCCATCCCAATTATTCCGGCATGCAGATGGACCAGATCACCCGCATGTACACACCGGCCTGGTACGTGACCTCGGTGCGGGTGCTGCAGGGCGACGAAGAGCTTTTCTCGATGAAAAACGGCATATCGCTGAGCGAAGACCCGACCATCCGCTTCAGCTATGCGGCGAATGGCAAGCCGGTGCGCATCGAGGCGAAGGATTCGCAAGGGGGCGAATTTTCACAGAGCTTTGCGTCTGATGGTGGCGTGCTCTAGTGGTCAAAATCTAACGTTTGGTAACGTCGGGCGAGGGCAGGAAGTGACCCGCCCTTGTTTGATGGCGGCTAATCGCCAATGATGAGACGGTCGCCGACGTGATCTGGATGGTCCGCGACCCGCCGTTTCCTGCCGTCGCCGACGGCGCCAAGCGTGTGATTTCGACCATTGGACGCGCGAAAAATCAGTTGAAACACCGGATCTCGCCTTCCGCCTGCGCCCGGCGCAGATCGGCGACCGCTTCCTCGAAATTGGCGGCGCGAAACATCGACACCGACCGTCCAAGCCCCTGGCGCATTGACAGAATCGTCTCGGCCTCGACGTAGCGGTCATAGGGCAGAATCGAGGCCACGACATCCATCGAACAGGCGCATTTGCGCAAGGCCTCCGAGGTCTGGCCATTGGCCGCCATGCAGGCGAATACGTAATCGGCCCGCGCCTCGGTGGGAAAATCATTGGCCGGCGTCTGCGCCGCCGCGCCCCGCGGCGCAGCCAGGAGCGCCAGCAGCGCCAGAAGCGCCAACGCGGCGCTAACAGGCTGCTGAAAAATCCATGGACCGCCCTCGTCCTTCGAGACGGCCCTTACGGGCCTCCTCAGGATGAGGGCTACCCTATTGATTCCATTGATCCCCTCATGCTGAGGAGCGATGCGAAGCATCGCATCTCGAAGCACGGCGGGATCAACGCACGCTTTTTTCAGCAGCCTGCTAAGGCGTCTTGGCGTCATAGCGGGTGGTCTCCTCGAACAGCACCGCGCCCGATGCGTCGCGCGCGGAAATGTCGATTTCATAAATCTCGCCCGGAGCGGCCGCCGACACGCGGAAGCGATAGGTCAGGCTTTCCAGTCCGTGCATGCGCGCCTTGTTGGGATCGTTGAGAAAAGGCGCGACCTCGACCTTCCAGGCCGGGGCGGCGGCGTCGAAACCCTCGGCCCGGTCGGGGCTGGCCTTGGCGGAACGCAGCGCCATGCGGATCGCCGTTTTCATGTAGCGCGGATTGGACTGGAAAATCGTCGCGAGGCGCTGAAGATTTTCCTCCAGCATCAGGCTGAGCAGCGGATTGCCGGCCATGTCGTCGAAAGGTCCGGCGGCGCGGCGCCGTTCGGCGGAAAATAATTGCACATCCACCCGCTTCTTGTCCGGCGTGTCCCCCCGGTCGATGGTCAGCGCGATCGTGTCGTCGAAGGACGGCCCAAAGATCTTCTCGTCCGCCGAATGGAAACGATAGCTGTACTTGAGGTTGTCGCCGAGTTTGAGCGCCTGCAATTGCGGGCGCTCAAACAGGATATCGGCGGCGTCGGGCTGGGGCTCCTGGGCGCCGGAGGCGGCGCCCAGCAACAGCGCCAGAGCGAAGGCGGTCGCGCCGAAAAGCAACGGGAAAGGGCGGAAGGCGTGCATGATTTGACCTTGCTCCGCCGCGGCGGCGGCGAACGACGGATAGATTCGCCCGCCGTCGGCCGGCGGACGAGGGTTGGACGGAAGGATTAAAAAATGCGGCGCGTCAGCGCGCCGCGCATTTATAGCCGCCCATGTCGAGCATGAAGCCGCGCCCGCGCACAGTGCCGATGAAAGGCCCGCCGATGCGGGTGATATCGGCAAATTTGGTGCGCAGATAGCCCATGTAGACGTCGACGACATTCAACGAGGTGCAGCCATGGTCGCCCCAGAGCTGGTCGTAGATATCGACGCGGCGCACCGGCTGATTGGCGTTCTCCATCAGAATGCCGAGCAGTTCGGATTCGCGCTGGGTCAGGCGGATATGGGCCTTGCCGAAATGCGCCTGACGGGTGTGCATGTCGAGCACCAGCTGTCCGACCTTGCGGCGTTCGCGGGAATCGTCGGAAAGCGAACGATGCAGCAGATGCGCCCGCAGCCGCTCGATCAATTCCTCGAACGAAAAAGGCTTGGCGATGTAATCGTCGGCCCCGGCCATCAGGCCGCTGGCGCGATCGGCGGGATCGTGCCGGTCGCTGAGAAACAGCACCGGCTCGGTGCGGCCGCTGCGGCGCATCGCGCGGCAGGCTTCGAGATCGCCGCCGCTGGAAGATGTCGAGTCGAAAAGCACGGCGCAGGGATTGAGCGCCTTCACGGTTTCCACGGGGTCTTCGGCTTCCTGAACGAAAGTGACGTCGAACCCCTCCGCCTTCAGTCCTTCAGCCAGAAAGAAATTGGCGGCCTGCTCATGACCTACGATCAGAACGTTCATTTTTTGCTGCCCTGTATTGCGTTTCCTCGCCGCCCGCCTTGTTGAGTCTGATGCTCCGCAGGTCGACGGTTCGGAGATTACTTTCTCCAAACCAAGGTCACAACGAAAAAAAATCCCAATCGTTCCGGCGCTGCCAATAATCTTATTATTTTTGTCTTATTCAAGCCCTCTTCAGCCGGCCGTGCTCGCCCTCCAGAAGCAAAAACCCCTTGGAGTCCGGGCGTCTCATAACGCATTCAGAGCCGTCGCTGCAGAGCCTGGGCGATGGCGAAGGCGCGCTTCTCCAACAGCACCGGCGTTTCGCAGACGGCGGTCAGGGCGCGGGCGCGATCGTCGAAAATCCTCTTGTCCCATTTCAATTCGGGATGGGCTTTTTCGAGATCGTCGGGCGCCAGCGGCTCCTGGTTTTCCTGCGCATCGCTGATCTTTTCGGCTTCCTCACGCACTTTCGCCGCCAGAATTTTCTGGCCGCGCGCATAGCGCAAGATGCCGGCGATCACCTTGTCGCGCTCCGCGTTGATCAGTTCCAGCGCCTTGTCAAAGACCCGTGTCAGCCGCTCGTCCTTGTCGGCGCCGGCCTCCTGGGCGAATTGGTCGATCAGGCTCTCCGCTTCCGCCATCGGGGTGCGCCGAGACGCCAGCTTGCGGGCCAGCAAATATTCCGCGTCCTCGTTATCGGGGCGGCTTGCGGGTGTTTCGGGACCGGACCAGACCGCCGCGCGGCTGATCGCGCCGGCGCGCCTTTGCACGCAGGGCCAATCGCCGTCGGAAGGTGGCGGTCCGCCCGCCTGAGCCGGCGCCGCGAAAGCGCAAAAAACGCTGAAGACGATGGGCGCGACGCGGCGCATGGCAGGCCTCAATGGGGCGACACGGCGATGCCGAGCGGCGCCGCGCCGACGGGAAAGGATTTGATCACCCGCAGGCCGGCGACGTCAATGACGGAGACGTCGTTGGAATTGCCGTTGGCGGTGAACAGATATTTTTCATCCGGCGTCAGCGCCAGATGCCAGACGCGCTGGCCGACCAGCAGATATTTGCGCACCTCGAACGTTTGGGCGTCCACCACCGCGACGCGATTGGCTGGACCCAGCGCGACGAAAGCGGTCTTGCCGTCGGCTGTGAGGCGAATGCCGACCGGCTGGATTTCCTCGGACGTCAGCCCGGGCACGTCGAAGCGGATTTTCTTGAGAATCTTCTGGCTGTGCGGATCGATGACGGCGACGCTGCCGCCCACCTCCGAACTCACCCAGAGTTGCGAACCGTCGCGGCTGAAAATGGCGTAGCGCGGGCGCTTGTCAACCAGCACATTGCCGATCGGCTTGAACGTGCGGGCGTCGATGAAATGCGCCATATTGGTGGTTTCCGAGGTATTGACCAGCACCGCGCCATCGGGGCTCAGCGCCATGCCTTCCGGCTCGACGCCGACCGGCACGCGGGCCATGATCTGGTTCTTCTCGACATCGACAATGGTGACTTCGGAACTGTCCTCATTGGAAATATACAGGAGGTTGCCGGCGGCGTTGAGCGCGAATTGCTCGGGATCGGGACCCGACAGCAAGGTGCGCTGCAATTTCATCGTCGCGGTGTCGAACACCTGCACGCCGTCGTCGTCGCTGGCGCACACATAAAGCAACTTGCCATCGGGGCTGGTCAGCACCCCGCGCGGCCGCCGGCCGGCCTTGATGGTCTGCACGACGCTTAGCGTGTCGCTGTCGATCACGCTGATGGTGTTGGATTTTTCGTTGGTCACATAGACCTTGTTGGCGCTGGTCGGGACGGCGGCGACAAAGAGCATCAGACAAGCCAAGCGGGCCGGTTTCATCGCGTCACCTGTTTGGACTTGCAGGCGCTCTCGCTCTCATCGACGCCGAGCGAGTCGAGCGTGCTGCGCTGGTGGAGGAAGCCCGGCTGAGGCGCCATGCCGATCAGCGATTTCGGCTGCGCCAGCAAGATGGCCTGGCGCAATTGCCGGTCCCAGGGGCGGAAGCTGGCCGGCGCGCCCTTGAAAATCGCCAGATTGAACGAGGGGCTTTGCAGAAAGGCGGCAATTTTTTGCGGATCGGCGGCGCGGGTCGCGGTCGCGGCCTCGCCAATGGCGCGCGTCGCCGCCCAGGCCTGATAATCGATCGGCCGCATCCGCCGGTTGCTCGCGCGGATGAAGCGATTTTGCAATTGCTCGGCGCCCCAGGCGGTATGGGTCGGGTGCCAGGAGGTCGGAGTCAATCCTTGGGTGCCGGCGACGAGCCGGGGCTCCGAGGTGCGGTAAAGAATATAATCGCCGAAATCCTCCGCCTCGTCGGCGACCACGATCATGTCGGCGTCGATTCCCCGCGAAAAGGTCAAGGCGTCGGATTCGGTCACCGCATCGGACCGGGCGCGGGCCAGCGGCCCGAAGGTCCAGGGCTTTTCCGCGACGATCTTGACGCCGAATTTCTTCGCCGAGGCGCGCACGGCTTCGGCGAACAGGGCGTCGCCGGCGCCGGCGCCCGGAACCAGCAGGATTTTCGACCAGCGCCGCACCGCCAGATATTGCATCAGCCCGTCGGCGAGCATGGCGCGGCTGGGCGCGGTATGGAACAGGTTGGGACGGCAATCGGCGCCGCGCAGACGATCGTCGGGCGCCTGCGCATTGAACACCAACCCGCCAACGGAGCGCACCGCATCGGCGAGCGCCAGCGCCTCGTCCGCCGGCAGGGCGACGACGAACAGCCGCACGCCCTTGTCGAGCCAGGGCTTGACCGCTTCGGCCGGATTGTCTTCCTCGGCCAGTTCGATATCGGTCAGCGCAAAATTCTGGCCGATAAAACCGCCGGTGGTGGCGTTTTCCTGGATGGCGAGATTCGCGCCGGCAAATCCTTCGCCGGGCGGCGGCGGATCGAGGACAAAGGGCGGCGAAGGCGGGCGCGCATGAGCGACAAAGGCGATATCGATGTTCAACGCCTCATTCGCCGGGGCCTCGTTCGCCGGGGCTGCGCCAGCCTTTGCGGCGGCGATCAGCATCCCGACGGCTACCGCAATGCGGAAAAGGCGCCGCAAAGCAAAAAAATCGGGCCTTGCTTTCATCATGGCGGTTATTTTTCCGATTATTGCAAAGCTGTCAATGTGAAAATCCTAAGAGAGAACTAAGATCACCCCCCAATGCATAGACGGAAGCGCCATGCCATAATCCTCGGGCGGTCGTTTTCCCGCAACACTTTCATATTTTTACAAAAGGCCTCGCTGGAACTGCGGTTTTACATTGGCCTATGCTTGCCAGAAGCACAAGCCGGAGTTCCATGCCAGAAACCAAAAAGGGGACAACGGCCCTTCGCGCGAAAAAGCGCGAAAGGCCCAAACTGGAGACATCTGCGATGCTGGAGGGTCTCAAGAAACTCTGGACCATAGCAACCGGATCCTCGACCGATCCGGAAAAACCAAACGCCTCACCAAAGCCCAAGGAGGAAACCATGGCGCTCAAACTTCACCCCTCGATCGACAACGGCTTCAAGAAGGGGAACCCCGGTTTCGCGGGCGGGGTCCTGACCTGCAAATGCGAGCATAATCCGGTGAAAGTGCAGATCACCGGCAATAGCGCGCATAATCACGCCTGCGGCTGCACCAAATGCTGGAAACCGGCGGGCGCGGTGTTTTCCGTGGTCGCGGTCGTCTCCAGGGATAATCTCAAGGTGATCTCCGGCGCAGAAAAGCTGCATATCATCGATCCTTCCGCGACCATCCAGCGCTACGCCTGCAAGGATTGCGGCGCGCATATGTATGGCCGCATCGAAAACAAAGCCCATCCGTTCTATGGACTGGATTTCATCCATACCGAATTGTCGAGCGACGAGGGCTGGCAGGAGCCGCAATTCGCCGCCTTCGTTTCCTCGATCATTGAATCCGGCTTCCCGCCGGAGCGGATGGAAGAAGTGCGCGCCCAGCTCAAGTCGATCGGCCTCGAACCCTATGACGCGCTATCGCCGCCGTTGATGGACGCCATCGCCACCCATGTCGCCAAGGCCAACGGCAAGCTGGCGGCCTGATTCCCTGCCCGGGAGCGCTTTTTTCTCGGGACTGCTTCTCCCCAGCGAAACGGAGCGTCGGCGCTTGCGCCGGCGCTCTCTTGTTCCGCATCGTCCGGGCGCGCCAAGCGCCCCAATTCTTATGCCGGAGCCTGGAATGGAAACCGTATCGACCGCCAGATCGCACGAGGGCGTGCAAGGCGTCTATCGCCACGAATCGCGCGAAACCGGAACCCCGATGACCTTTTCGGTCTTCGTTCCGCCACAGGCGGCAGAGGGCAAGGTTCCCGTGCTCTGGTATTTCTCCGGCCTGACCTGCACCCATGCCAATGTCACCGAAAAGGGCGAATTCCGCGCCGCCGCCGCGCGACATGGGGTGATGATCGTTTGTCCCGACACCTCGCCGCGCGGCGCCGATGTGCCCGACGAGGCCGATAATTGGCAATTTGGCTCCGGCGCCGGCTTTTATCTCGACGCCACGCAGCCGCCCTACGACAAGAATTATCGGATGTATTCCTATGTTTCCAAAGAATTGCCGGAACTGATCGGCGAACAGTTTCCCGCCGCCGACCTGTCGCGGCAGGGCCTGTTCGGCCATTCGATGGGCGGCCATGGCGCGCTGACTCTGGCGCTCAAACATCCCGAAAGATTCAAGAGCTGTTCGGCCTTTTCCCCGATCGTCCAGCCCTCGACCAGCGATTGGTCGGTCCCGGCGCTGACCAAATATCTGGGCCCGGACGAGAAGGCCTGGCGCGATTACGACGCCACGCTGCTGATCGCCGATGGAAAAAGATTCAAGGAATTTCTGGTCGATCAGGGCGGCTCGGACGCCTTCCTGCAAAAAGGTCTGAAACCCTGGCTGCTGGAGGAGGCCTGCAAGGCCGCCGGCATTCCGCTCACGCTCAACATCCGCGAGGGCTATGACCATTCCTATTATTTCATCTCCAGCTTCATGGCCGATCATGTCGCCTGGCATGCGGCCCGGCTTTAGAGAGAGGCGGCGTCCGCCCCCTGAAAAGGCGAAGGCGGGGACTTCTTAGAAATTTCACAGGCTGCTTCCCGCTGCGCGCGCCCTCTGACATGATCCCGGCAAGCCGGAAAAACCGGATGGAAGGACGGGAGAAACGCAATGAAATTTCTGGCTTTGGCGACGGCCGTTGTTTGCGCGGCGCTGGCGGCGCCGGCTTTGGCGCATGGGCCGACCCGACAGAAGCTGGTCGAGACCGTGGAGATCGACAGGCCGGTGGACAAAGTCTGGGCGGTGATCGGCAATTTCGACGCGCTGGCCAAATGGCATCCCGTTGTCGCCTCCAGCGCCGCCGACAAGGGCAATGAGGAAGGCTCGACCCGAATCCTGGTGCTCAGGGCGCCGGGCGCGCCGAGTTTCGCCGAGGTGCTGCTCAAATATGACGGGGCCGGCCACAGCTACAAATATGAAATCCCCAAGGTCGATCCGAAAATCCTGCCGGTGAATAATTACACCGCGACCATTTCCGTGCTCGACAATGGCAAGGGCGGTTCAACCGTGGAATGGAAAGGCGCGTTTTACCGCGGTTACATGCTCAACGACCCGCCGCCCGAATTGAACGACGAATCCTCGGTCGCGGCGGTGAAGGGGGTCTATCGCGCCGGTCTCGACAATCTGAAGAAGATTCTGGAAGCCGCACCGTGATTTTCCGGCGGTTCGGAGCCGCCGGAATGAGCCACCCGGCTTTCCCGCCTCTTGCAAAAAGCTCGGCGTTTTGCGCGGCCCTGTTTTGGCTCGCCCCTGGCGCCCCACTGAGCGCCGAGCCTCTGGCCTATGTCACGGCGCAGGGCGCCGACGCCTTGTCGATCGTCGATCTGGCGCAAGGCCGCGTGGTCGAGACGGTGAAAATCGGCAAAAAGCCTGCCGGGGTCGCCGTCGCCCCTGGCGGCCTACGGATTTACGCGACCAATCCCGAAGGCAGGAGCTTTTCGGTCATCGAACGCGGCCCCGATGGACGCCACCGGGTCATCGCCGAAATCGCCTGCGGCGCCGGTCCGCTCGGCATTGCGCTGGACCCGGCCGGCGCCAGAATTTTCGTCGCCGACTGGTATGGGAATCGGGTGCATGTGTTCGATGCGGAGCGGTTGCGGGAAATCGCCGAGATCGCGGTTGGCCAATCGCCCGCCGGCATGGCCACCGACCCCGAAGGGCGGTTCTTATTCGTCGCCAATCGCGAGAGCGATTCGGTCTCGATGGTCGATCTGGCGACCCTGAAAAGCGTCGCCGAAATCGCCGCCGGCAAGGCGCCCTTCGGCGTGACCTACGACCCGCACGGTCCACGCCTGCTGGTCGCCAATGTGCAATCGGGCGATGTCTCGGTGATTGACCTGGCGACGCGACGCGAGACGCGCCGGCTGAAAGTTCGTAGCTTTCCCTACGCCATAGCGGCGACGTCGGACGGGCGGCGCATTTTCGTCACCAACCAGCATGACGACAGCGTTTCGGTCGTTGACGGCGAAACCTATGCGGAACTCAAAACGATCGCGGTCTGCGGTTATCCCGAAGGCGCCTTGCTCGCGCCCGATCGGCGCAGCCTTTATATCGCGTGCTGGATGGACGACGTGCTGGCGCGCATCGATGTGGAATCGCTGGAACTGGTCGACAAGATCGCCGTCGCCGCCAGCCCGCGCGCCTTCGGCCAGTTCATCGCGCCGGACGCCAGATAGTGCTTGAACTTGCAGAAGGCGCGCCGCGCTGCTTCCCGCGACCGGCGGCGCGCCGCCTAGCTTTCCATGCCGATTTGTCGCCAAATCGGCATGGAAGACGTCACCATTTCGCGCATTCATTCAAATGGTTGGCTGGGAGACCTGGATTCGAACCAAGATTAACGGAGTCAGAGTCCGCTGTTCTACCGTTGAACTATCCCCCACCGCGCGCCGCCTGGAGGCAGGCCGCTGCAAGTCGCGTTTGACATAGCCAACGGCGAAGCCGAGCGCAACCCCCTTTGCGCAACCCGCTTTGAGCGCCTGGCGGCGCGGGATGGGCCATCGGCTCGATCCCGCTCCACAATTTGCTTGTCGCGCCGGTCCCCCCGGCCTTATGCTGGCGCTCTGACGAACAGGCGCGTTTCTGGCGCGGGAGATACGGATTTGACGGCGGTGAACGCGACTGCGGCGCAGAGCTCGCTTGGCGAGGCTGTGGCGGCGCGCCCGCAAAACTTTGGCGGCGATGGCGACAGGCGCGCCTCCCGCGCTCCCGCGACCTATGCCGCGCTCGATCTCGGCACCAATAATTGTCGGCTGCTCGTGGCGCGTCCGATTCGCGATTCTTCGCAGGGCGGAAACGAGAATTTCCGCATTGTCGACGCCTTCTCCCGCATCGTCCGGCTCGGCGAGGGCGTAAGCCAGACCGGGAGCCTCAGCGAGGAGGCGATCGCCCGCACCATCGACGCGCTGCTCGTCTGTCGCGACAAGATGGTGGCGCGCGGCGTCACCCGCGCGCGGCTCATCGCCACCGAAGCCTGCCGCGCCGCCGAAAACGGCCTCGAATTCATCGAAAGGGCGAGGGCGGAAACCGGCCTCAAGCTCGAAATCATCGGCCGCGAGACCGAAGCCCGGCTCGCAGCCGTCGGCTGCGCCTCGCTCGCCGATGCGGCGGCGAAAGCCGTGGTGCTGTTCGATATTGGCGGCGGTTCTTCGGAAATCGTCTGGCTCGGGCGCGGCGGGCCGCAGGGCGGCGAACGCATCCGCCACTGGACTTCGCTCAAACTGGGCGTCGTGACGTTGGCCGAGCGTTTCGGCGGCGACGAAGTGTCCTACGCCCAGTTCAACGCCATGACCGATCTCGTCGTCAGCGAATTGCAACAATTCATCGATTCCGCCGCCAAGGAGGAAAGATGCCATCGCTTCCATCTGCTCGGCACCTCCGGCACGGTGACGACGCTCGCCGGCATTCATCTCAACCTGCCGCGCTATGACCGGCGCCGCGTGGACGGGCTATGGATGTCCCACGCGGAAATCGACGCGGTGATGAATCGTCTGCGCCGCATGTCCTATGCCGAAAGGTCGCAGAATTCCTGCATCGGTCCCGAGCGCGCCGATCTGGTGCTGGCCGGCTGCGCCATTCTTGAAGGCATCCGACGCTCCTTCCCCTCGGAGCGAATCCGCATCGCCGACCGGGGCCTGCGCGAGGGAATGCTGCTCGAACTGATGCGCGCCGACCGTTCCTTCGCCATCTGAGGGCGATTGCGAGCGAAGGGGTTTGCGGGTCGCGTTCCGAGCGAAGAAGCCGGCACTTCCGATTCGCGCCGAAGGCGGCAAAAGGCGAAATCAAGTGAAAAAAACCACCGGAGGATCGGGCGGCGAAGGCGGACGCGGTCTCAAGACGCGCGTGAAGACGGCGCGCAAACGGACCCTGTCCTCGACGCTGTGGCTCCAGCGGCAATTGAACGATCCTTATGTCGCGCGCGCCAAACGCGAGGGCTGGCGCTCGCGCGCCGCGTTCAAGCTCCTCGAAATCGACGAGAAATACCAGCTGCTGCAACCGGGCCAGAGAATCGTCGATCTCGGCGCGGCGCCGGGCGGCTGGTCGCAGGTGTCGGCGAAAAAAACCAGGTCGCGCGACGGACGCGGCAAGGTCGTCGGCATCGACCTCATCGATATCGAACCGATCGCCGGGGTGGATTTCGCGGTGATGGACTTTCTCGACGCGGAAGCCGCCGACAAGCTCAGATCAATGCTGGGCGGCGAGGCTGATGGCGTGCTTTCCGACATGGCCGCCAACACCACCGGCCACAAGAAGACCGATCACTTGCGCATTGTCCATATCGCGGAACTGGCGGCGGATTTCGCCGGCGAAGTCCTCAAGCCGGGCGGCTGGTTCCTGTGCAAATTGTTCCAGGGCGGCGAAACCGGCGAGTTGGTGACGCGGCTCAAGCGCGACTATGCAACGGTGCGGCATATCAAGCCGCAGTCGAGCCGCGCCGATTCCGCCGAGCTCTATGTGCTGGCGACGGGCTTTCGCGCGGCCGGGGACCCGAGCCAACCAGCCGCCTGAAACATTTCCGTACCTCATGTAATACATGAGATATAAATGCCAACTACATGTTTAAATTTAATTTTAGATCGGATCGAGCCCGACGCGCGACGATATGAAAAAGCCCGGCCAAAAGGCCGGGCTTTCTCGATACGCCGTGAGGCGTGAGTCTCAGTATTTGGCGACGACGGGTTCCGGGGCGCCGAACTTGTACGCCAGACCGACGCGAACGACGTTGTTGGTGAGAGTCGTGCGATAGAAGGCGTTGGCGAGGTAGGGGTCGATGCCGGCGTAGTTGCTGGTGCCGAAGTTGTAGTAGCGATATTCGATCCGGCCGGTCCAGTTGTTGGTGAAGGCGTATTCCACGCCGCCGCCGACATCGTAGCCGGTGCGGGTGTTGTTGGTGCTCCAGCCGGCGCCGGTGGACAGGTTGTTGAGATGCGCCGAATTGTCGCTCCAGGCCGCGCCGCCGATGGCGTAAATCAGGGTGCGGTCGATGGCGTAGCCGAGGCGGCCGTCGATCGAGGCGATCCAGTTCTGGTTGAAGCTGGATTCGTAGACGTAGTTGCGCAGGCCGAGACCCGGAGCAGTGTAGCGGGAATTGCCGGTGCCGGTGCCGTCGAATTCGCCCTGCACGCCGATGACGAAGTTGTTGATCTGATAGTTATAGCCGATGAAACCGCCGCCGATCACGCCATTATTCTGGGCGTTGTGGCTGAAGGTGTAGTTCGTGCCGGGAACCCAGAGATTGGCGTTGCCCCAGGAGCCGCCGATGTCGGCGCCGATGTAGAAGCCGGTCCAGGAGAAGAGCGGGGCCGGGGCGACATAGACCGGGGCTTCCTTGCGCGAGGGCAGATCGGCGGCGAAGGCCTGTCCGGCCAGAGCCGCAATGGCGACGGTGGAGAGAAGAAGATGACGCATTTTCAAACCCCTTTTTTTTGGGACCAGTGGAACCTGTTCGAGTTACATTACTCAAGAATGGCGTGGCGGAACAGGAGGTTGGTCGCGATTGGACGCGTTTGTCACCCGGTGTTGCAAAAATGCGGCAATTGCGTCGACCCTGCGCCAGCGTCAGAAACGCGCATGTTCTATGTAAGTTATTGATAAAAAAGGAATAATTCGATTATTTTTGTTGTCGGCAAGCGAGCCGGCCCGCGAGGCGTCGGAGGAGCCGCAAACCAGTCAAGAAAAAAAACTTCATGCCAGATCACTTTTTCGTCAGCCATGCCCGCAAGCTTGGGCGAAGACGCCGCCGAGGAGCGGCGTTTTGCGAAGGCGGCGCCCGCGCCGAATCGAAGCCGGGAGCGCGTCACTCCGCCTGTTGGCGCCCCTGTCCGGAAAGCGCGGCGCCCGCGTCGGGCGGCAGGCGCATGAAGACCAGCGCCGAGGCGGCGGTGATGGCGGCGACGACGAAGAAGGCCGGCGGGAAATCCAGAGCTCCGATCCGGGCGTCAATCGAGCGGCCGCGCGTCTGCTCGACCACGGCGGCGGCGATGGCGACCCCCGACGACAGCGACAATTGCTGGGCGACGGCGGCAAAGCTCGTCGCCTTGCTCATCGCGGCATGATCGATATCGGCATAGGCCAAAGCGTTCAGCGCGGTGAATTGCAGCGAGCGGAAAAAGCCGCCGACGAACAAGGTCAGCAGCATCAGCGCCTGCGGCGTGTCCGGGCGGAACAGGCCATTGGCCGCAAGGAAGGCGGCGCTGATCAGGCAATTGAACACCAGCGTGTTCTTGAAGCCGAAGCGCTGCAGCGCCGACGCGGCGGAAGCCTTCATCACCAGCGCGCCGGCGGTGGCGACGAAAGTGGTCAGTCCCGACTGGAACGGGGTCATGCCGAAACCGAGTTGCAGCATCAGCGGCAGCAGAAAAGGCGTCGCGCCGACGCCGACGCGAAACAGAAAGCCACCCACGACACTGGCGCGGAACGAGTCGATCGCCAGCAGCCGCAGGTCGAGGATCGGATTTTCGACCCGCAGCGCATGAAAGATATAAAAGCTTGTGCAGACGACGCCGAACAGGATCAGGCCGAGGTTCAAATCATGGCCGATGAAGCCGCGTCCCAGCACGGTCAGGCCGAAAATCAGGCTTGAGAGGCCCAGTCCCGTGAGCAGGAACCCCTTGGCGTCGAAGGCGCCGATATTTTCTTCGCGCGCATCCTGGACATAGAGCGTCGCCAGCACGACGCCGAGCAGGCCGAACGGGACATTGATCCAGAAATTCCAGCGCCAGTTCAGATAGGTCGAGATGAAGCCGCCGAGCGGCGGACCAAGCATCGGGCCGACCAGCGCCGGAATGGTCAGATAGGCCATGGCGCGCACGATTTCGCTGCGCTCCACCGAGCGAAACAGCACCAGACGTCCGACCGGCGCCATCATCGCGCCGCCGCAGCCCTGAAAAATGCGGGCGGCGACGAATTGCGGCAAGCTGCTCGACAGGCCGCACAGGATCGAGCCAAGGGTGAAAACCACGATCGCCGCGCGAAAAACCGTGCGGGCGCCGTAACGGTCGGCGACCCAGCCGGAAGCGGGGATGAACACCGCCTGCGCCAGCATGTAGGAAGTCATCGACAGTTTCAGCGCGATCGGGTCCTGGTGCAGGTCGGCGGCGATCGCCGGCAGCGAGGTGGCGACGATGGTCGAATCGAGCTGCTCCATGAACAGCGCGCAGGCGACGATCAGCGGCGTGAGAATGAACGGACGCAAGGCGGGGTTTCCGGGGGCCGGGGGTCTTATTTAGCCTTCGGCCGCCCCGATGGGAAATTTTTATCCGGGCGCGGCGTCTCCCGTGCGCGCCGCCCGGATAAATTTCGATTATCGCAGCGGTTTTGTTGGAAACCTGCCCCGGAAGTGCTATCGGCATATGCCAACTCGAGCAGTGGCGCGCGAAGCGCCGCCGTCCCTTTCCGCCTTCAGGCGAAAACCAAAAAATTTCGCCTGTCGCGCCCCGCGCCGATGGAGCTGGCCATGGACCCGACCCCCTTGCTGACCGAAGCGCTGACGTTCGACGACGTGCTGCTGCGGCCCGGCCATTCGGAAGTCATGCCGTCCGGCGTCTCGATCCAGACCCGGCTGACGCGCGATATTCTGCTTAACCTGCCGATCATGTCGTCGGCGATGGATACGGTCACCGAGGCGCGGCTCGCCATCGCCATGGCCCAGGCCGGCGGCATCGGCGTCATCCACCGCAATCTCGAACCCGAGCAGCAAGCCGAGGAAGTGCGCCGCGTAAAACGCTATGAAAGCGGCATGGTGGTCAATCCGATCACCATTTTTCCCGACGAGACTTTGGCCGACGCGCTCGACCTGATGAGCCGCCACTCGATCTCCGGCATTCCGGTAGTGGCGCGCGGCGCCGAAAATCGGCCCGGCACGCTGGTCGGCATTCTGACCAACCGCGACGTGCGTTTCGCCGACAAGCGGGCGCAGCCGGTGTCGGAACTGATGACCAAGACGCTGATCACGGTGCGCGAAGGCGTGACCAAGGAAGAGGCGCGCCGCCTGCTGCATCAGCACCGCATCGAAAAGCTGCTGGTGGTCGACGAGGAGCATCGCTGCGTCGGCCTGATCACCGTCAAGGACATCGAGAAGGCGACCCAGCATCCCTCGGCCTGCAAGGACGAGGCCGGGCGCCTGCGCGTCGCCGCCGCCTCGACCGTCGGCGAAAAGGGATTTTTCCGCGCCGAAGTGCTGATCGACGCCGGCGTGGACTGCATTGTCGTCGATACCGCCCATGGCCATTCGCAACAGGTGCTCGACCAGGTGGCGCGGATCAAGCGGCTGTCCAACGCCGTGGCGGTGATCGCCGGCAATATCGCCACCGCAGAAGGCGCCAAGGCGCTGATCGACGTCGGCGCCGACGCGATCAAGGTCGGCATCGGCCCCGGCTCGATCTGCACCACCCGCATTGTCGCGGGCGTCGGCGTGCCGCAGCTCACGGCGATCCTCGAAGCGGCCAGCGAGGCGCGCAAGGCCGGCGTGCCGGTGATCGGCGACGGCGGCATCAAATATTCGGGCGATTTCGCCAAGGCCATCGCCGCCGGCGCCGATTGCGTGATGATCGGTTCGCTGCTGGCTGGCACCGAAGAAGCCCCCGGCGAGGTCTTCCTGTTTCAGGGCCGTTCGTTCAAGGCCTATCGCGGCATGGGTTCGGTCGGCGCGATGGCGCGCGGCTCGGCGGACCGCTATTTCCAGCAGGACATCAAGGACGCGCTCAAACTGGTTCCCGAGGGCATCGAGGGGCAGGTCCCCTACCGCGGCCCGGTCGGTCCGATTCTGCATCAGCTCGCCGGCGGCCTGCGCGCCGCCATGGGCTATGTCGGGGCGCCCGACATAGCCGAGTTCCAGCAGCGGGCGCGCTTCGTGCGCATCACCAACGCCGGCCTGCGCGAAAGCCATGTCCACGACGTCTCGATCACCCGCGAAAGCCCGAATTACCCGACGGGACTGTGAGCCGGATCGCGCGGTTGGTCTCGCCCATGACAATGATTACGACCGTCCGCGCCCAGCGGGCGCCGGCCAAGCTGGAAAGCGCCGACCGGGCCTTGAGACGTCAGACCGAAACAGCGAAAACGCCGGCCTTCGGCAAACCGGCGGTTTTTCCCTTCCGGCGTCAGTTCCTGCTGCCGCGGTGATACCTTTTGTGATGCACCTGACGTTGGTGCCACGGCCGGCGATGCCAGTTGACGTTCTCGACCATTCCGGCCTCGTTGAACGCCGCCGGGGAAAGCGGCGCGGCGGCGATCGGCATGGCGCCCGCCGGGACTGACGGCGCAATTGCGAAGGCGGCGGCGGCAAAGGTCAGCAAGGAAAGCAGTCGGATTGCGTGCATAGTAAAAAACTCCATGGATCGCGGTGAGCATGAAATATTAATCCGCGCTCCAGTTGCCACAATTCAGGAGAAACCTGATGCTCACCTGAAACAATATTTGGTTGCGAGCAGAAGGCAAGGGCAAAATACCTCCCTCCGGCCGCAACCTCCTGTTGCTGCCTCGGCCTGCAAGTTCAGGACGGCGTCAGGCGCCGGGCGGACTAATAATAATGCCAGCGCGGGCGATGATAGTAATGGCGGCGGTAAACCGGCCGATAAGACCGGTAAACGGGCCGATAATAGTGATAGACCGGCCGATAATAGGTGCGGCGATAGCCGCCGCAGGGTCCCCAGTGCAGAAATTGACCCGTATAGCGATTGAAACAATAGAGCCGGGTCTTTTCGATCGGCGGCTCGGCTGCGACTTGCGCCGCGAGGCTGGAGGCCGCGACGGGCGCGGCATGCGCCGGGCCGGTCGCCCAGGTCGTGAGCGCGACAAGAGCGGCGAAGACGAAAAGTCTGGCCGAGGCCAGCAGGCGGATGTCATTCATCAGGAATACTCCGTCAAAAAAACGGATCGAGTCGGGCTCGCCGGGAACGGCGACCCGGGTTTCTCCGGTCGGGCGAGCCCTCTTTGGAGCCTCAATCTGCTCCCGCAGGCGTCCGTGTGCAACCCCGCAATTGCGGTTTGCCCCGGGATTTCCCGGCGGAATCGATCGCCGCCGCGCGCCTGGCCGCCGCATATTTGCATTGCGTCGGGTCGCCGTTCGTGAAACGACGGCGGAGATCAAGCCCCTTGGCGCGATGACGCGCCCGAGCGAAAAGCCGCCATGCATCCCGCCGCCCGCATCGACTCCGCCATCGAAGTCTTGAACGAACTCGAAACGCGCCGGCGTCCGGCTGCCGACGCCCTCAAGGACTGGGGGCTGGCCCATCGCTTCGCCGGGTCGAAGGACCGTTCCGCCATCGCTTCGCTGGTGTTCGACGCCCTGCGTCGCCGCGCTTCGGCGCGCTGGATCATGAAATCGGAATCCGCTCGCGCCGAAATGATCGGAGCCTTGCATCTTGCGCGAAACATGCCGGTCGAGGAAATCGAGACGCATTTCAGCGGAATCGGCCACGCGCCGCCGCCGCTCGACGAAAAGGAGCGTCAAAACCTGAGCCGGGCCGATTTTTCCGGCGCGCCCGACTGGGTTCTGGGCGATTTTCCCGAATGGCTGGCGCCGAGCTTTTTACGCAGCTTTGGCGACTCCGCGGTCGAGGAGGGGCGGGCGCTCGCCGCCCGCGCGCCGCTCGACCTGCGCGTCAATGCGCTCAAGGCCAGCCGCGCCGAAATGCTCGCCGAACTGGCCCATTTGTCGCCGGCGCCCTGCGCCTTAGCGCCGCTCGGGCTCCGCATCGTCCAGACCGGCGGCGCGCGCGGCCCGGCGCTGGCCGCCGAGCCGGCCTATGTGCGCGGCCTCGTGGAGATTCAGGACGAGGGTTCGCAGCTCGCGGCGCGCCTCGCCCGCGCCGCGCCCGGCGAACAGGTTCTCGACCTCTGCGCCGGAGGCGGCGGCAAGACCCTGGCGATGGCCGGCGACATGGACAATCGCGGCCAGATTTACGCCACCGATTCGGACGGGCGCCGGCTCGCGCCGATCTTCGCGAGGCTCGACAAGGCGGGAGCGCGCAATGTCCAGGTCCGCGCGCCGCGCGGGCCGAACATGGATCCCGTCGCCGATCTCGCCGGAGCTTGCGATCTCGTCCTCGTCGATGCGCCTTGCACCGGGGTCGGAACCTGGCGGCGCAATCCCGACGCCAAATGGCGGACGCGTCCCGGCGCGCTGGAGCAGCGGGTCAAGGCCCAGACGGAGATCCTCGGCCGCGCCAAGGATTTTGTGAAACAAGGCGGTCGGCTGGTCTATGTCACCTGCTCGCTGCTCTGCGAGGAGAACGAGGACCGTATCGCGGAATTTCTGGCGCAAAACCCGGATTTTACGGCGGAACCGGCGCAGGACAGCCTGCAAAAGGCCGGGCTGTCGGCTCTATCGGGCGCCGCGTCGCCGCATGGCGCGGGCCTGAGGCTCACCCCGGCGCGCTACGACGTGGACGGTTTCTACATCGCGGTTCTGCGGCGCGGCTGAACCTGCGTCGGATTTTGCCCGCTGTCGCCTTCCTTTGAAGCTGGAGGACTGCGGTCCTCGGTCGCCAGCGAAAAAAGCTCGGCGATGCGCAGGGCGCGCCGGCTCGCCGGCAGGCGGGCGAATTGCATGGGCTGGAAATGCTTCACTTTGCTGGTCTCCCCGGTCTGTCGAGGAGCGTTTTGTCACACCGGGATTGAAGGGCCGTTTGGGAATTCGTTAAACTTGCAGTTTAAAAGCGTTAAACTGCGGCGTTCGCCGAATCGCTCGCCGAAAAGTCGCGATTTGCGCGCTATTGGGTTCCAACCCGCCTTGCCGACGGCGACTGCGCCATGGCGGCGGGCCTCGAACAGGAACATCATGATTCACTTGGACAAGATGATCAACCTGGGCAAGACCCTGTTCAGCCGGACCGAACATCCCTCGAACGAAACGTCCGGCCCGAAACCCTTCGGGGCCTATGAGCGGATGCTGGCGCTACGCTATCTGCGCTCGCGCCGCCATCGCTGGCTGCCCTCGGCCATCGCCGGCCTTTCGGTCACCGGCATCACCGTCGGCGTCATGGCGCTGATCGTGGTCATGTCGGTGATGAACGGCATGCGCGACGAGATGATGTCCAAGCTGATCGGCGTCAACGGCCACATCTTCCTGCAGCCGATCGACACGCCGATGACCGATTACCGGGAACTGACCAAGGTTCTCGAAAAAGTCCCCGGCGTCACCATGGCCTTTCCGATGGTCGAATCGGCGGCGGGCGTGTCCTCGCCGCAGAACCAGACCGGCGCGCTGGTGCGCGGCGTCACCGAGGCCGACATCAAGCGGCTGCCGGGCATCGTCGGCAATGTCAAAACGGGGACGCTCGACCATTTCGACGAATCGGGCGGACTGGCGCTCGGCCAGCGCATGGCGGAAAATCTCGGCGTCCAGGTGGGCGACAATGTCTCGATCCTGACCGCGCATGGCGCGCAGACCCCGTTTGGCGTCACGCCGAGGATCAAGGCCTATCCGGTGCGGGCGATCTTCTCGTCGGGCCTTTACGATTTCGACCAGCTCATCGTCTTCCTGCCGCTTGCCGAAGCGCAGCTGTTTTTCAACCGGCCGGGCGAGGCCAGCATCATCGAGGGGTTCGTCGCCCATCCCGACGACATGGACGCGATCCGCGCGGCAATCGGCCAGGCGGTCGAGCGGCCGAGCATCCTGACCGACTGGCGCCAGCGCTACAAAAGCTTTTTCGACGTGCTCCAGGTCGAGAGCGAGGCCATTTTCCTGATTCTGGCGATCATCGTCGCCGTCGCCTCGCTGCTGATCGTCCAGGGGCTGATTTTGCTGGTCAAGGACAAGGGCCGCGACATCGCCATCCTGCGCACCATGGGCGCGCCGCGCGCGGCCATCCTGCGCATTTTCATCCTCACCGGCCTGTCGATCGGGGCGCTGGGCGACCTGCTCGGCATGAGCCTCGGCGTGCCTTTGGCCCATCACCTCGAAGACATTCGCGGCTTCGTCAACCGCGTCTTCAGCCTCAACCTGTTTCCCGCCGATATTTACCACCTGTCGCAACTGCCCTCGGCGCTCGACCCGCATGAAGTGGCCGGCGTGGCCTTGATGACCCTGGCCTTGTCCTTCCTCGCCACGCTTTATCCGGCCTGGCGGGCGGCGCGGCTCGATCCGGTGGAGGCGCTGCGTCATGAATGAAGCGGCATATGCAAGCGAGGCCGCGCCGGCGCCGGAGCGGCCGATTTTGCGTCTGTCTGGCGTCGTGCGCCGCTACCCCGAAGGCGAGGGGTTTCTGGAAATCCTGCGCGGAACGGATCTGACGCTGTGGCCGGGTCAGGCGGTGGCGCTGGCGGCGCCTTCCGGCGCCGGCAAATCGACGCTGCTGCATATCGCCGGGCTGCTGGAGAAAGCCGACGGCGGCGAAGTCGAGATCGACGGCCGCCCGACCTCCGGCATGAACGATTCGCAGCGCACCGCGCTGCGGCGCAACCAGATCGGCTTCGTCTACCAGTTTCATCACCTGCTGCCGGAATTCACCGCGCTCGAAAATGTCATGACGCCGCAGATGATCGCCGGCCTTTCAAAGGACGAGGCGCGCCGCCGCGCCTCGCAATTGCTGGATTATCTCGGCCTCGCGGCGCGCGGAACTCATCGTCAGTCGCAACTTTCGGGCGGCGAGCAGCAGCGGGTCGCCATTGCGCGGGCGGTGGCCAATGCGCCTTCGCTGCTGCTCGCCGACGAACCGACCGGCAATCTCGATCCGGAAACCGCGGATCGGGTCTTCAACGCCATGATGGCGCTGGTGCGCGCCACCGGCCTCGCGGCGCTCATCGCAACGCACAATCTGGAGCTCGCCGCGCGGATGGACAGGAGGCTCACCTTACGCAATGGACTGGTGGTAGAATTGCAGTAACATGACAACCAACAGGTTGAAGCCTGACCATGAGCCTTAACTTTGCGAAAGCAGGTTAGATAAAAAATTCAACGCATTGGGTTTGTTCTCCTCTCTGGCTCATCGTTGCTTTGTCCACAGTCGCGGGCCGGACTTATCCACAGGCTGTCGATTGGCATGATTTTAATTTTATTGGTCTTTCCGGATCGAAAAAAAATATCGACGACGAAATGGCGTCGACGGAACACAACCGGAATGTAAATAGAACAAACTTGCTGCCGCCGGCCTGTTTCTGAGAGAAAAAACCGGGATCGGCGGCTTTAACTCCGATGGCTCTGGCGCAAACCCTTCCGTGCTGCGGTGCAAGGCGTTTTGCGCGAGTGTCACAAAACCAAAGGCCTGGCGGCGGACCTGAAAGGGTGGCGGATGTTCCGGAAGAGGACCGATTCGATGACCGATGCGACGATTGCCGCGGTCGGCTTCGTTCATCTGCATGTCCACACCTCCTTTTCGCTGCGCGAAGGCGCGCTGCCGGTCGGCAAGCTGCTGAAACTGGCGCTCGCCGACCTCATGCCGGCGCTGGCCGTCACCGATTCGAACAATCTGTTCGGCGCGCTCGAAATTTCCGAAAAATTCGCCAAGGACGGGGTGCAGCCGATCCCCGGCTGCCAGCTGACGGTGGATTTCGGCGACGCCGAGGCTTTGCGCACGCGCGGCGAGGCCTTTGTCCAGCACGCCTCCCGCGCCAATATCGTGCTGCTGGCGCAAAACGAGCACGGCTACGATCATCTGATGCATCTGGTCTCGCAGGCCTGGCTGGAAATCGATCCGGGCGACACGCCGCATGTTTCGCTGGCGCAGCTGGCGCTGGCGAGCGAGGGGCTGATCGCGTTGAGCGGCGGCCCGGCCGGTCCGCTCGACCGGGCTTTCGCGCTCGACAAGCCGGAAGCCGCCTACGCCCGGCTGGCCGCGCTGGCGCCGCTGTTTTCTGAGCGGCTCTATATCGAATTGCAGCGCCACGGGCTCGAAAGCGAGGAAATGGTCGAGCCGCGGCTGATCGACCTCGCCATCGCGCAAAACCTGCCGCTGGTGGCGACCAACGAGCCTTATTTCGCCGCCGCATCCGATTACGAAGCCCATGACGCGCTGCTCTGCATCGCCGATGGGGCCGTGGTCAGCCAGGACGACCGCCGCCGGCTGACCCGCGACCATCGCTTCAAGACCCGCGCCGAGATGGTGGCGCTGTTCGCCGACCTTCCCGAAGCCACGCGCAACAGCGTCGAAATCGCCATGAGGTGCTCGTGGCGTCCGCTGACGCGCAAGCCGATTCTGCCGAATTTCACGCAAGGCGCCGCCAACGAGGCCGCCGTTCTGCGGGCGCAGGCGGTGGAAGGGCTGACGGCGCGATTGGCCAAATATGGCGCCGCGCCGGGCCACGGCGAGGAGGATTACCGCGACCGGCTCGATTTCGAATTGTCGGTGATCGAGAAGATGAATTTCCCCGGCTATTTCCTGATCGTCGCCGACTTCATCCAATGGGCGAAGGCGCGGGGCATTCCGGTCGGGCCGGGGCGCGGCTCGGGCGCCGGCTCGCTGGTCGCCTGGGCGCTGACCGTCACCGATCTCGACCCGATCCGCTTTTCGCTGCTGTTCGAGCGCTTTCTCAATCCCGAACGCGTCTCCATGCCGGATTTCGACATCGACTTCTGCCAGACAAGGCGCGACGAGGTGATCGCCTATGTCCGCCGCCGCTATGGCGCCGACAAGGTGGCGCAGATCATCACCTTCGGCTCGTTTCTGGCGCGCGGCGTGTTGCGCAATGTCGGCCGCGTGCTGGAAATGCCGCTCGGCCTCGTCGACAAGCTCGCCAAGATGGTGCCGCAAAATCCCGCCGCGCCGGTCACGCTCAAACAGGCGATCGACGGCGAGGCGCGGCTGCGCGAGGCCGCCGAACAGGATTCGCGGGTCAAGCAGCTGCTCGAAATCGCCCAGAAACTGGAGGGGCTCTATTCCAACGCCTCGACCCATGCGGCGGGCATCGTCATCGGCGACCGGCCGCTCGACCAACTGGTCCCGCTCTACCGCGATCCCAAATCCGACATGCCGGCGACCCAGTTCAACATGAAATGGGTCGAGCCGGCGGGGCTGGTCAAGTTCGATTTTCTCGGCCTCAAAACCCTGACCACGCTGGCGACCTGCGCCGCCCTGCTCGAACGGCGCGGCGTCGCGATCGACCTGACCGAAATCCCGCTCGACGACGCCAAAACCTTCGACATGCTCGGGCGCGGCGAGACCATCGGGGTGTTCCAGCTCGAAAGCGCCGGCATGAGGAAGGCGCTGTCGGAAATGCGCGCCGACCGCTTTGAAGACATCATCGCGCTGGTGGCGCTCTACCGGCCCGGCCCGATGGCCAATATCCCGACCTATTGCGCGGTAAAGCTCGGCGAGGAGGACGCCGACTACATCCATCCCAAGATCGAGCCGGTGCTCAAGGAGACGTTCGGGGTCATCATCTATCAGGAACAGGTGATGCAGATCGCGCAGATTCTTTCCGGCTATTCGCTCGGCGAGGCCGACATGCTGCGCCGCGCGATGGGCAAGAAGATCAAGGCGGAAATGGACGCGCAACGCGCGCGTTTCGTCGATGGCGCGATGTCCGGCGGGCTGGAGCGGGCCAAGGCCGACGAAATTTTCGACCTGCTCGCCAAATTCGCCGATTACGGCTTCAACAAGAGCCATGCGGCGGCCTATGCGCTGGTCGCCTATCAGACGGCGTGGTGCAAGGCCAATTATCCGGTCGAATTTCTCGCCGCCTCGATGACGCTCGACAAGAACAATACCGACAAGCTCGCGGAATTTCGCAACGAGGCGCAAAGGCTCGGCATCAGGGTCGATCCGCCCTCGATCAATTTTTCCGGCGTCGATTTCGATGTCCATGCCGACGATTCGGGCAGTTTGTCGATCCGCTATGCGCTTTCGGCGGTCAAGGGCGTCGGCGAAGGCCAGGCGGCGGCCCTGGTGGCGATCCGGGGCGACAGGCCCTTTCGCGACCTCGCGGATCTGGCGACGCGGCTCAATCCGCGCGAGGTTAACAAGAAGGTGCTGGAAAGCCTCGCCGCCGCCGGGGCCTGCGACGAGATCGAGCGCGACCGCGCCCGCGCCCATGCTTCCGTCGAGCCGCTGCTCGCCGTCGCCAACCGCAACCAGGACGAAAGCCTCGCCGGCCAGAGCGGGCTGTTTGGCGGCGGCGAGGCGGAGCCGCTGCGGCTCGCGCGCTTCGACCATTGGTCGGCCGAGGAAAAGCTGCGGCGCGAATTCGACGCCATCGGTTTTTTCATCTCCGGCCATCCGCTCGACGCCTATCACGGCGTGTTGCAGCGCCTGCGGGTCGACCGCTGGGCGACGTTTTTTCGCGCGGTCAAACAGGGAGCGTCGGCGGGACGACTGGCCGCGACCGTGCTCGACCGTACCGAGCGGCGCACCAGGAACGGCGCCAAGATGGGCATCGTCACGCTGTCCGACCCCTCGGGACAGTACGAGGCGATCCTGTTCCAGGAGGGGCTCAACCTTTACCGCGACCTGCTCGAAAAAGGCGCGACCGTGCTCGTGACCTTGCAGGCCAATATCGAGGGCGAGGATGTGCGCGCCCGCATCACGCTGGTGGAAAAGCTCGACGAGGCGGCGGCGCGCATCCAGAAAGGCCTGCGCATCTTCTTGCACGATCCATCGCCCTTGAAGCATCTGGTCGAGCGGCTCAAGGGCAGGGCGGAAGGCGAGGTGACTTTGGTCCTTCGCCTCGACGCGCCGGGAGAGGAAGTCGAGGTCAAGCTGCCGGGCCGCTATCCGATCAACGCCCAGGCGTCGAACGCGATCAAGGCCATCCCCGGAGTGGCCGAGGTGGAGCACATTTAGCAGCCTGCTAAAAAAATAGGCTGTTTGATCGCGTCCTGAGCCGAAGGGTTTGGCAATCTCCCAAGATTTGGGCGCCACCCCGCCAAAATGTCAAGCTCAAGCCATTAAGATTCAGATATTTAGGGGTTTGTCACAATTGGCGCAATTTATGCTGTGCATGGTTTGGCTGGATCGGTCGAACCCGGGCGGCATTGGGCGAAGCAAGCCGAATGGGCGAAGCAAACCGAATGCGTCCATGCAAGGCGTTGTTCCGATCCGGGCAAAATCTCGCTGTTAAATCCATCAAAGGACTTATGAGCAAAATGCCCAAGTACAAACTCGAATACATTTGGCTTGATGGGTATAAACCCGTTCCGAACCTCCGCGGCAAGACCCAGATCAAGGAGTTCGACAAGTTCCCCGCGCTGGAGGATCTGCCCCTGTGGGGTTTCGATGGCAGCTCGACCAAACAGGCCGAGGGCCAAAGCTCGGATTGCGTGCTCAAGCCGGTCGCCATCTATCCGGACAGCACCCGCGTGAACGGGGCGCTCGTGATGTGCGAAGTCATGATGCCCGACGGGGTGACCCCGCATCCGACCAACGCTCGCGCGACGATTCTGGACGACGAAGGCACCTGGTTCGGCTTCGAGCAGGAATATTTCTTCTACCAGAACGGCCGCCCGCTCGGCTTCCCGGAGAATGGCTACCCGGCGCCGCAGGGTCCCTATTACACCGGCGTCGGCTACAAATACGTCGGCGACATCGCGCGCAAGATCGTCGAGGAACATCTCGACATCTGCCTCAGCGCGGGCATCAACCACGAAGGCATCAATGCCGAAGTGGCGAAGGGCCAGTGGGAATTCCAGGTGTTCGGCAAGGGCTCCAAAAAGGCCGCCGACGAAATGTGGGTCGCCCGCTACATCCTGCTGCGTCTCGCCGAGAAATACGGCGTCGACGTCGAATTCCACTGCAAGCCGCTCGGCGACACCGACTGGAACGGCTCGGGCATGCACGCCAATTTCTCGACCTCCTATCTGCGGGAAAAAGGCGGCAAGGAATATTTCCTGTCGCTGATGGAGGCTTTCAGCAAGAACGTCGCCGACCATATCGCCGTCTACGGTCCGGACAATCATCTGCGTCTGACCGGCAAGCATGAAACGGCGGCGATCGACTCGTTCAGCTGGGGCGTCGCCGACCGTGGGGCCTCGATCCGTCTGCCGCATAGTTTCGTGAAAAACGGCTGGCGCGGCTATATGGAAGACCGCCGCCCGAACTCGCAGGGCTGCCCCTACCAGATCGCCTCGCAGATCCTGAAGACCATCTCGGAAGTTCCGACGCCCTGATTTTTTGGGGGGCGTTGTCATCGGACAGCAAGGGGGAGCAAGGCGGGGGTCTTGCTCCCCTTTTCCGTTTTCGCCGCCGCGCGGTCCCGGCTTTCGAACATCGGGTTGATGCCAAGGCGAGCGGCGATTTCGCCGGTCTCCCCGTTCAAGCCCTGGCGGGCAGCCCAAATCCCTTGATCAGATCGTAAAGCGCTGGAATGACGATCAAGGTCAGCAGGGTCGAGGACATCATCCCCCCGATCATCGGCGCGGCGATGCGCTGCATCACTTCCGACCCCGCGCCCTGGCTCCACAAGATCGGCAGCAGGCCGGCCATGATGGCGGCGACCGTCATCATTTTCGGCCGGACGCGCTCGACCGCCCCGCGCATCACCGCCTCATGCACGTCGGCGCGCGTCAGAACCTTACCTTGCGCGGCGCGTTCCGCCACGATCGCTTTCAGGGCATGGTCGAGATAGATCAGCATCACCACGCCGGTTTCGGCCGCCACGCCGGCCAGCGCGATGAAGCCGACGGCGACGGCGACCGACATGTTGAAGCCCATCAGCGCCATCAGCCAGACGCCGCCGACGAGGGCGAAAGGCAGCGAGGCCATGACGATCAGGGTCTCGGTCAATCGGCCGAAATTGAGATAAAGCAGCAGGAAAATGATCAGCAGTGTGATCGGCACGACGATTTTGAGCCGCGCTTCAGCCCGCTGCATATATTCGAACTGGCCGCTCCACACGACATAGACTCCGGGCGGGATTTTCACCTCTTCCGCCACCGCCTTGCGAGCGTCGGCGACGAAGGAGCCGATGTCGCGCCCGCGCAGATCGACAAAGACATAGGCCGCGAGCTGGCCATTTTCCGTGCGGATCGCGGCGGGACCGACGGTCCGCTCCACGCGCGCCACTTCGCCGAGCGGCACGCTCCCCCCGCCGGGCAGGGCGATCGATACGGCGCTCGCCATTTCCTCCGGCGTCGAGCGGAAATCGCGCGGGTAGCGGAGGGCGACGCCATAGCGCTCACGCCCCTCCACCGCCGTCGTCACGGTCTCGCCGCCGAGCGCCGAGGCGGCGACGTCCTGCACGTCCCCGATCATCAGGCCATAGCGCGCCAAAGCCGCACGGTCCGGGACGATTTCGACATAATAGCCGCCCATGATCCGCTCGGCATAGGCGCTGGTCGCGCCCGGCACATGCTTGACCACGGCCTCAACCTGACGCGCGACGCCTTCGATCTGCGCGAGGTCGCGTCCGAAAATCTTGACGCCGACCGGGGTGCGTATGCCCGTCGACAACATGTCGAGCCGGGCCTTGATCGGCATGGTCCAGGCGTTGGAGACGCCGGGAAATTGTAGCGCCGCATCCATTTCGGCGACAAGCTTGTCGATGTTCACGCCCGGACGCCATTGCGCCTTCGGCTTCAAAGCAATGATGGTTTCGAACATTTCCATCGGCGCCGGATCGGTGGCCGTCTGGGCGCGCCCCGCCTTGCCATAGACCGATTGCACTTCCCCGAAGCTCTTGATGATCGCGTCCTGTTGCTGAAGGAGTTCCGCCGCCTTGGTGACGGAAAGGCCGGGAAGCGTGGTGGGCATGTAGAACAGGGTTCCCTCGTTGAGGGTCGGCATGAACTCGGCGCCGATTTTTTGCGCCGGCAGGATGGTCGCGAGCAGAACCGCCAGCGCCAGCAGGACGGTGACGACGCGGGCGCGCAAAGCCAGGGCGATGACCGGCCGGTACAGAAAAATCAGCGCCCGGTTGATCGGGTTTCGGGATTCCGCGATGATTTTCCCGCGCACGAAGACGACCATCAGCGCCGGAACGAGCGTCACCGACAACAGCGCCGCCGCCGCCATGGAAAAGGTCTTGGTATAGGCGAGCGGGCCGAACAGCCGTCCTTCCTGCGCCTCCAGCGTGAAAATCGGCAGGAAGGAGACGGTGATGACCAGCAGGCTGAAAAACAGCGCCGGCCCGACCTCGACCGCCGCCGCGATCAGGCTGTCGATCCTGCTCTCGCCCTGCGGCGCCCGCTCCAGATGCTTGTGCGCGTTCTCGATCATCACGATGGCGGCGTCGACCATCGCACCGATTGCGATGGCGATTCCGCCCAGGCTCATGATATTGGCGCCAAGCCCCAGCCCCCGCATCGCGGCGAAAGCCATCAAGACCCCGACCGGCAGCATCAGGATCGCCACCAGCGCGCTGCGCACATGCAGCAGGAAAACCACGCAGACCAGAGCGACGATCAGGCCTTCCTCGACGAGGGTGGATTGCAAAGTTTCGATCGCGGCGTGGATCAGTTGCGAGCGGTCGTAGACGGGCAGGATCTCGACGCCTTTGGGCAGGCTTGGCGCCAGTTGCGCCAGCGTCGCCTTGACGTTGTCGATCACGCTCAGCGCGTTGGCGCCATAGCGTTGCAGCACGATGCCGCTCGCGACCTCGCCGTCGCCGTTCAGTTCGGTCAGGCCGCGCCGCTCGTCGGGGCCGATCTCGACATGCGCGACATCCTTCACCAGCAAGGGCGTGCCATTGTCGGAGCGGATGACGATGTTCTCGATATCCTCGACGCCGCGCAGATAGCCGCGCCCGCGCACGACGAATTCGAACTCCGACAATTCGATGCTGCGGCCGCCGAAATCGCTGTTGCTGGAGCGGATCGCGTCGCGCACTTTCGCCAGCGGCACGTTCAGCCCGCGCAGCCGGTTGGGATCGACGACGACCTGATATTGCTTGACAAAGCCGCCGACGCTGGCGATTTCCGCCACGCCTTCCGCCTTGGCGAGACCATAGCGCAGGGTCCAGTCCTGAAGCGAGCGCAGCTCCGCCAAAGTCCGGTTTTTCGCTGTCAGCGCATATTGATAGACCCAGCCGACGCCGGTCGCGTCAGGGCCGAGCGACGGCGTCACGCCGGCAGGCAACCGGCCGCCGACCGAATTGAGATTTTCCAGCACGCGCGAACGCGCCCAGTAGATATCGACGCCATCCTCGAAAATCACATAGACGAAGGAGACGCCGAAAAACGAAAAGCCGCGCACGGTGCGCGAGCGCGGAACCGTCAGCATGGCGCTGGACAGCGGATAGGTGACCTGATCCTCGACGACTTGCGGCGCCTGGCCCGGAAATTCGGTGTAGATGATGACCTGCGCGTCGGACAGGTCCGGCAGCGCGTCGAGCGGCAGGGTTTTCAGCGCCAGCCATCCGGCTCCGACCGCAAAGGCGACGGCGACGAAGACCAGCACGAGATGGCGCGCCGACCAGGCGATGAGGCGGGCGATCATGGCTTGTCCGCCGTATTCGCCTTGTCTTCCGTCTTGTCCTGGGTCTCGCCTTGCGGCGCGAGGCTTTGCAGCGCCGCCTTCAGATTGCTCTCGGAATCGATCAGGAAATTGGCGGAGGTGACGACCTTGTCGCCCTCGCTCAGGCCGTTGCGGATTTCGACCAGACCCTGGCTGCGCCGCCCGATGGCGACGTCGCGCGGTGCGAAGCGCCCGTCGCCGAGATCGAGCAGCACGATCCTGCGCGCGCCCGAATCCAGCACCGCGCTTTCGGGAACGACCAGAACCTTGCCGGGCTCGACAACATCGATTTCGGCTTCGACATACATGTCGGGCCGCAGGATGAGATCGGGATTTTGCAATTCGATCCGCACGCGCGCCGTGCGGCTGTCGCGGTTGATCTGCGGATAGATCAGGCTGACGCGCCCGAGAAAGGCGCGTTCGGGCAGGCCGCGCGCGTGGAGGGTGACGTTCTGGCCGGGGGCGACGCGCGGATAATCGCGTTCCGGCACGTCAACCAGCGCCCAGATCACCGACAGATCGGCGATTCTGAACAATTGCTGGCCGGGATCGGCCTTCATGCCCTCGATGGCGTTGCGCTCCAGGATGATTCCGCTCTGGGGCGCGGGCCAGACGATCGAACGCTGCGCCTTGCGGGTTCGCGCCACCTCGGCGATGTAATCGGGCGGCGCATTGAGTACATCGAGCCGGGAGCGCGCGCCCTCGAAACCCGGATTGGCGGCATATTCCGCCGCCGCCGAGACGATCTCCGGCGCGTAGAAGCGCAGCAGGGTCTGTCCCTTGACGACCTTGTCGCCGGTGGTGACGTCGGCGACCTTTTCGAGATAGGCCGTCGTGCGCGTCGCCACGATGGTGACCCGCCGTTCGTCGAGCTGAATGGCGCCCGGAACCCGGATTTTTTCGGCAAGCGACGCGAGCTTCGCCGGTTCGGAGCGCACGCCGATGCGCTGCGCCTTGCCGGGAGAGAGCTTGACGACGGCGGCGTCGCTTTCGTCGCTCTCGTAGACGGCGATATAGTCCATGCCCATGGAATCCTTCCTGGGCGTCGGCGAAACGTCCGCCAGACCCATGGGGTTGCGATAATAAAGGACTCGCCTGCCCGCAGGCGCCTGCGTCCCCCCAAGGGCTGGCAGGCGGCCGGCGAGCGCGGAGGCGCGAACGGGCAGGAACTCCATGCCCATCGCGTCTTTCTTCGGCGTCGTCGAGAGTTCGGGACCGCCCATCGGATCGCGATAGAGCAGGATCGGATCGTCCGGCGTCGTCCGCGCGCCGCCAGCCGGCTCGGCTTGCGCCAGCGCGGCCGGCAAGGCGAAAAGGACGACGAGGCCCATGCGCGCAAGCGCATTCAGCCGTGAAGGGAAGGGCATGACAGGAACTCCAGCCGGCAAACCGGCGCGCGCGACATCGCATTCGCCGCATCGCCCAAAAGGGCGTCACGGCGCAATTTCTGGCGATGTCAGGCGATGGGAGGCCTCAGGTCCGGCGGGCGGGACTGGCCGACGTGGCCGTTGTCATGCCTTGAGCCGGCAAAATGAATGGCTGAAAAGGTCACGGGCAGAAGGTCGGCGATGCGCAAAACAACGGGCTGAGCGATATGGCAGGCGCAAATGCCGACGACGCAGCACTCGGGCAGAGTGGCGTGGCCATGTTTCGAGCCGTGTTGCATTTGGTCTTGAGGCGCGCCGGCCATCCCCGGGCAGCAATCCTGTTGCCCATGGAGGGCATGCTGCGTTCGCGGGGCAAACGATCGCCCCTGCGTCGAGGCCAGCAAGCCTGCGAGCGCGAAGACAGACAGGAACAGCCAAAGCCACCGGGCCATCGCAACACACCTCAAGACCACAAACTACTCCAATGCCGAAACTTCGAGAAGGTTTTTTTGGCGCCTGTCCGCTTCCCGCCGCATAAAGCCCTTCGCCGCAGCCCGGCAAAGACCAAATCGACGATCGATTTTCCCGCGCCTTGCCAAACCCCCCGCGCTGGTATAACAGGGCGCTCCAATCCACACGCGAAATGTGCGCTTCCTGCTTCAAGGTCGCGCTCCGGTGGCCGGATCTCCGGCCCAAAAGTTTCGCGGCGGTTCAACCGGAGAAAAAGTTACATGGCGCTTCCCGACTTCACCATGCGTGGTCTTCTGGAGACCGGCGCGCATTTCGGCCACCAGTCGCATCGCTGGAACCCGAAAATGGCCCCCTATATTTTCGGCGTCCGCAACAATATTCACGTCATCGACCTCGCCCAGACGGTGCCCCTGCTGCATCAGGCGCTCAAGGCCGTGTCCGACACCGTGGCCCGCGGCGGTCGCGTGCTGTTCGTCGGCACCAAGCGTCAGGCGCAGGAGCAGATCGCCGACGCCGCCAAGCGTTCCGCGCAATATTACATCAATTCGCGCTGGCTCGGCGGCATGCTGACCAACTGGAAGACCATTTCCGGCTCGATCTCGCGGCTGCGCAAGCTCGACGACCAGCTCGGCGCCGGCGCCTCCGGCCTGACCAAAAAAGAACGGCTGATGCTGTCGCGCGAGCGCGAAAAGCTCGAAAAGGCGCT
>NZ_CAIUXT010000091.1 GCF_903903185.1 uncultured Rhodoblastus sp. | reverse complement strand
GTTTGGCCGGTCAAGGCCGTTTTCTGGCTGCTGACCCCCGGCGTCATCGCGCTCGTCGCGGGCATGTACGCGGCCCATGGCGGCCTGATGATCGGCGGGGCGACGGCTTGCGCGGCGGGTCTTGCGCTGTTCGCTGGCCTGTTCGCCGACAATCTGCGCCGGGCCGGGAGCATGCCGCTGGTCCGGGCCTTCGGCTGGGCGGCGTTGGTGTCGCTGATCCTTCTGCTGGCGCTCGGCCTCGCCTTGTCGCTGGACGACAGGATCGGCTTTTTTGGCGATCATGGGGCGGTCGCGCTCGCTCACATGATTCTCGGCGCTTTCGGCTTCATGGGCATGCTGGCGCTGGGCTTCAGCCACGTGCTCGTTCCGATGTTCGCCTTGTCGAGCGCGCCGAAATCGCGCATGGCCCAAGCGGCCTTCGCTTTCGCGGCGGCGACGGTCGTCGTCGCGGTCGCCGGCGCGCTGCTCGGGGAGTCAAGCGTGCTTGCGGCGGCCTGCGCGCTCGGTTTCGTCGCCATGTGTCTGCATTTGCGTTTGATGCATTTGGCGCTGGCGACCGGCATGCGCAAGCGGCTTGGCCTCTCGTTCGTGCTGGTGCGCGTCTCCTGGGCGTTCCTCGCGCTGACGCCATTGGCCGGCCTTGCCGCCGTGGAAGGCTGGGCGGGGCCGGGCGGCCCGACGCTGTGCGGTCTCGTCGCGCTCGGCGGCTGGCTGATGACCTTCCTGTTGGGAATTCTGCAGCGTATCGCGCCGTTTCTCGCCTCGATGCACGTCACCCGGTCGAGCGGGGGGCCGCCGCTGTTGTCGGACTTGAGCGCCAGCGCGCCCCTGACGGTTCACGCCGGGTGTCACCTCGCCGCCATCGCCGGCCTTGCCGTCGCGATCGTACTGGACAGCGCGACGCTTGCCGCGCTCGCCTCCGCCGTCGGCCTGGCCGGAGCGCTCGCCTTCGCCCTGTTCATGTCGGGGATTCTGAAAACCGTCGCCTCGGGCAAGACCCGATCCTGAGAAGATCCGCCCGAGAGAGGTGTTTTATGTTCGCCAACCGCATCAGCCAGACGCTGCACGACGAGCATCGCGCCACCATAGCTCTGATGGAACGCGTGGAAACCATGATCCGCCGGCGGCAGCCCATGAGCCTCGGGGACCCGGAGGCGGCCCGCCTGCTATGCGATCTCGTGGCCGCCATCGACAACGACACGTTGCGGCACTTCGATTTCGAGGAAAACCACCTGTTCACGCTTTTCCAATCGGTCGGCGATCAATTGATCGGCGATCATCTGACCGAGGAACACGCCTTCATGCGTCCGCTTGGAGAAAAGCTGGCGGCGCTGGCCCGCGCGGCCCAGCGCGACGGCTTCGACGCGGCGCGCTGGCGCGAGTTCCAAAGGGTCGGCGCGGAGTTCGTCCAGCGCATGTTGATCCACGTTCAGAAGGAGGAGGCGGCGCTGCTGCCGTTAATTGAGGACACCATGGACAGCGAGACGGAAATGCGCCTGTATGGAGTCTATACCAGGGACCGCTAACGAGCGCGGGCGGCGCCCCGCCGCCGGCCAAAGCCTCCCGCCTAGCCCTCGGCGAACCAAAACGCGCCGCAAAGCATGGCGCCGCCACGCGCGGCGGATGGATAGTGACGCCGAAGCACGCCCCAAATTGGCCGTTGCGCAACGAAACCCGGCGGCCGCCCCAAGACGAAAGACCATCCGCTCGGTCGTAATGCGATCGACAGGACTGACGCGCTAAATTTTGACGACGGCTTTCGGACTAATACGCGGGCCTTTCAATCCAAAACCGTATTACCGCTTCTGGCGCGAAGCTGGCGGCCAGCCGTCGTTTCGAACGACCGCTATCTACGGTTGGGATTTTCCGCGCGGCCTGGACGTTGTGTTCCAAGCTGGCGGAACTGGAAGAGGCCAGCGCCGGAGCCGAGGTTGACCCTCGTCTCGCTTATCGGGAATCGTTTTGATCGGCATGATGTCGGCGACCACAAGGGTTTGACAGGAGAACATCGGTGACTTGATCGTGGCGCGGCGCCCAGCGTTCCGGTCGATAGCGCCACTGAGCCGAACATCGGCAAGTCGTTTTTTTCTTGCAGGCCAATTCTGATATATTTATATAAAACAGATAGATAGGCCGACTTGAAATTCCAACGGCGGCTTCCACTTCCAGGCGACCCTGTTCGGGCCGGAGCTTGTCCTGACGTGGAGTTTTTGAGCGGCCTTCCGCGATGAGGAAGAAGCATTCGCCATGACCAGTCTGAGCGAACCATATGATCTCGTCATCAACAATGGCCGGGTCATGGATCCGGAAACGGGGCTGGACGCCGTTCGCAATGTTGGCGTCAAGGATGGCAAGATCGCCGCGATCACCGGGCTGGTGATCCGGGGCGCCGAAACCATCGATGCGACAGGCCATGTGGTGGCGCCGGGCTTCATCGACGGACATTGTCACGGCGCCAACGACGCCTTTGCCGTGAAGTGTGGCGTTCGGGACGGCAAGACCACGCAACTGGACCTCGAATTAGGCGCCTGGCCGGTCGATGCCT
The DNA here is from genome assembly GCF_903903185.1 of uncultured Rhodoblastus sp. Lineage (GTDB taxonomy): Bacteria > Pseudomonadota > Alphaproteobacteria > Rhizobiales > Beijerinckiaceae > Rhodoblastus. The sequence continues at coordinate 20,330 of NZ_CAIUXT010000091.1, read as the reverse complement.
GGTACAAGCGCTGGGAGGGGCAAGCCCAGGCCAACTATGGGGCCGTGGTCGGGCATCTCGCCATTCGCGATGACGTGTTCAGCGGCATCGTCGCCAACACCGGCAATCTGTTCCTGGAGGCCTGGAAGTCGAAAGGCCAGTGGTCGGTCCGCAAGGCCTCGCCCGAGGATTTGAAAGCGATCCTCGGCAAGATCGAACAGGGCCTCAAACAGGGCGCCCTGGGCGTCGGCACGCCCGTCGGCTATGCGACCTCCGGGCTCACGGCCTTTGAGCTGAACCAGGCGTGGCGGCTGGCCGGCGAGCACGGCCTGTTCGCCACCGTTCACGGGCGCTTTTCCAGCATGGCGCTGCCGACCGAGGGCATTTTGGGCACGTTGGAGGCCATCGCCAGCGCCACCATGTTCGGAGCGGGTTTGCTGGTTCACCACTTTCACGCCCAGGTCCTGAGCGCCGTCGAGGATGTGGCCGGAATGGTCGATCAGGCCCGGGCGAGGGGCGTCAAGGTGCTGCTGGAGATGTACCCCTACACCTATGGTTCCTCCGTCATGATGGCCGACTATCTGCACCCGGACAATTACAACAACGATATGGGCCATAGTTACGGGGACATCACCCTGGTCCAGACCATGCAGCCCATGACCAAGGAAACCTATGAGTTAGCTCTCAAGGAGACCCCCATGGCCACCATCCTGTTCAATCACTGCACGGAGCCGGAAATGGTCAAGGCGATGGCCTGGCCCAGCGTCTGCCTGGGCAGCGACGGAGTGCCCTATATGGACGACAAGGCCAGCCGCGATGCGGAGGGGGCGACGACCGTCCCGTACGACTTTCCCGACGGCCAGGCGCTCGGCCACCCGCGCGGAGCCGGGACCTACGCCAAGGTGTTCCGCTACGTCCGCGAACAGAAGGTCACGCCGCTGATGACCGCCGTGGCCAAAAGCAGCTATCTGCTGGCCAGGTTCATGGAGGACTGCGGCGTTCCGCAGATGGCTTTCAAGGGCCGCATCCAGGTGGGGGCCGACGCCGACATCACGATCTTCGATCCGCAAACCATTACCGACAACGCCACCCGGGAACATGGCGCCTTGCCGTCGTCGGGCATACCCTTCGTCATCGTGAATGGCGTCGCGGTGGTGAAGAATTCCACCGTCGTCGAGGGCGTCTACCCGGGCAAGCCCATCCGTCGCCCGGTAACGCAGATATGACGCCGGCAAGGCCCGATGCCGTTTTTCCCGCGCGCGCGGCGTCGGCGCCGGTTCCTGTCACCCTCATCGGAGGGTTCCTTGGCGCCGGCAAGACCACGCTGCTGAACCACATCCTGAGCGCGAACCATGGCGTTCGGGCCGCTGTTCTGGTCAATGATTTCGGCGCCATCAACATCGACGCCAGGCTGGTGGTCGGGGTCGACGGCGAAACGATCAATCTGGCCAACGGTTGCATCTGCTGCAGCATCCGCGACGATCTCGTGGCGGCATGCCTGGGACTGTTGCAGCGACCCGAACTCCCCGACTACGTGATCGTCGAAACCAGCGGCGTATCGAACCCGATTCAGGTCGCCAACACCTTCCTGCTGCCTGATTTGCATCCGATTCTGGCGCTCGACAGCATTCTCTGCGTCGTCGATAGCGAGCAATTCCCGCAACTGCGGGGCGAACCCGCCGCCCTCGCCCAGACGCAGATCGCGGTCGCCGATATCGTCGTCCTGAACAAGACCGATCTGGTCGACGGCGCAGGCCTGCAGGAGGTCCGGACCCTGATCGGCGAAATGGCCGAGGGATCGCGGATACTGGAAGCCAGCCACGGACGGGTGCCGATGGCCTTGATCTCGGGGATGAATGGCAGGCGGCGGGCAGCTTCCCCAAGCCCGTCCGGCCATTCTCACTCGCACGGGTTTTCGAGCTGGAGCTGGACGTCCGACCGCCGGCTTTCCCTCCAAAAACTGCGCTCGGTGTTCGAACGCTTGCCGGACCAAGTCTATCGCGCAAAGGGCTTTGTCTATCTAGAGGAGTTGCCGGAATACCGGGTCATCCTGCAAATGGTCGGCAAACGCTCGAACCTGCGCGACGCGGGAAAGTGGGGGTCGGAGACCCCTCGCAACGAACTCGTCATGATCGGAATGGAGGGCGGCATGGACGCGGAGGCGTTGCGGATCGCCCTCGACGGCTGCATTCATGACGCCGATGCGGAGCTGTCGCCGATCGTTCGGCTGTTCCGCGCGAGCGAGCCCGAAAACCCAACCTGTTAAGCCAGGAATAAAAGTCGATGGATAATCCAGGCCAACCGCTCTCCACGACGATCCTGGCGTTCAACTATATGGGCGATGTGGTCTTTGCCATGAGCGGCGCCTTGACGGCCGCGCGCCATAAAATGGATATCATCGGCCTGCTCATGATCGGCGTTATCACCGGCATTGGCGGCGGCACGCTGCGCGACCTGCTGCTGGGGCGCAAGGTCTGGTGGACGAGCAATCCCGACGAATTGATCCTGTGCCTGGTCGCCTCTTTGGTCGCCTATTTTTTCATTCGGAATTTCACCGAGCCTCATAAAGGCATCGTCTGGCTGGACGCCATCGGTCTCGGCTCCTTTGCCGTGGTGGGGTGTCATATCGCGCTTGTTTCCGGCGCCCCCTTCGTGGTCGCGGTCTTCATGGGCATGCTGACGGCGACGGGGGGCGGCGTGATCCGGGATGTACTGACCGGAACCCGGCCGATGATCCTTTCTCCAGGGGAACTCTATGCCACCGCGGCTCTGGGCGGGGCCTTTGTCTACGCGCTGGCGGTCTACCTGCAAGTTTCCGCGCTGACCGCTCAACTGCTCGGGTTTCTGACGGTGTTGCTTCTCAGGGGCGCATCCATTGTGTTCGGCGTGCGAACGGCGGCGCCCGGCCAGTTTCCGCGTTGACGGTGACTCCGCACCCCAGATAGCGGCCGTCCGCATATGACGGCTTGCCGGCCGCTCAGGGTCAACTTGGGTCACCGCCGCATCGCAGGAATGAGCTATTCCGCCTCATGACCAGCCGATCACGGCAACGTGCCCACCATCGCGTTTGAGACGAACCCGGAAATGGGCGAATCCAATTCGGTGTTTGAGTTTTGCTGAAGGCGTGAACGACACGGCGCCTTCCGGCGCTCGCCAGTGGAATTCGCGATTTAAGCTCTTGGCGAACGACAGCTTTTTGATAACGATGGCGCGGCTTCGGCGTGGATGGGAAGGGCCGTCATTGACAGATCCGACTCCGCCTCGCCGAAAATAGTCGCCTTGAGATGAATGGCCAATCCAGCAAGCGTTTCATGACTACCTCGCGCCGGCAGAATGGTTGCCGCAGAGGGTGTTCGGTGAAGTTCGAAATGCCGCTTTTAGGGTCGCTTGCAGCCCAGGCTATCGGCTCCTGACAAGCGATATGGGTGAGGTCGCCCATAGATCGCAAGGGGAGCGGTGAGGTAATTTTTCGGCCGCTGGTCATCCCGCGCGCTCCATCCCCGCAGCATGAGTTTCCCCTGCATCAACCCGCCGCCGAGCGCGACGAGATCGCGATAAAACGAAAGCGGCGTTTCGTGCGCCATTTTATGATCGGCTCGTTGCCGGCATCCGTGTTCATCCGCGCTCCCGCGAGGACGAGAGAATTGAACTTGTCGGGAAACCGCGCCGCGATCATCGTCGCCACCCTGCCACCCTGAAGGGTTTACGAGGATGGGGAACATGATAAGTCACGAACACATATTACTAGATATTGACATTGTGTCAGTTGAAGGCGATAAATGCGTGTCGTTGAGCCTTTGAGTCGGCATTTTGGTTATCGCGTGAATAAAAGGTCCCACAGGCTCGACGGAGGAAGTAGGCGACGTGGTCGTTGTGGAGATGGCTGGATCGCTGTCGTCAAACCGAGAGTTTGGGCCGATGACCTATTCTGAAAATGACATTCTGTTTCACATCGGTCCGCGCGCGCTGGAGGCCGGGCTCATCTATCAAGAGCAGCGCCGGGTTTCCGGCTTCGAAAATCAAGGCGACGCTGTTATCGCCAAGGTGCAGGGCAACGAGCCCAAACCTTATCAGCAGGTTATAAAGATAGCACGCACGTCCGCCGGCAAGGCCATCTTCGCGAGCGAGTGCTCTTGTCCGGTCGGCGCCAAATGCAAACTTGGCGCCGCGGCGATGTTCGAAGGGCTGGCGCGCGGGTCGGCGTCTTTCGGCGGCGGCGGCGCGCGCGATCTGATGCAATCCCCGGCGCCCCGGCTTCAGCCTCCGCTCCCGGCGCAGTCGCTCCCGCCCGAACTGGCCACTTGGTTCGAAGATTTGGACCAGGCGCGTTTACGCGATGAGGATGGCTACCCTGAGAAGCAGCGCCAGCGCATTGTCTATGTTCAGCGCTCAACCGATTAAACCGTATCGGATTTGCTGAACGATGGTCGCGAGCAACTTTACCCACGGCGGAACATAAAAAGAACATAGCCGTTCAATTTGCGCCCCGCTCAAGCCGAGAATTATTAGACCTCGATGAATTCGGACATTGAATGATGGTGAAAGAAACAAAGTCTGCGGGTTCGAGTCCCACCAAGCCTGAGGGTTCGAATCCCACCTCGAAGGCTGAGAAAACAGAGACTGTGCTTTTGCGGGTGCCGAAAGATTTGCTCGAAATTGTTGATGCACAGCGAGGAGAGAAGCTACGCGCCGCGTTTGTCGTAGTTGCGCTTGCTCGTGGCCTTGGCCTAGCGGATCCGGAAAGATTTGAGCCACAGCGTGGGCGTCCGAAGGGCTTGAAAAAAAGCCTTCTTGAAACTGTCGCGCCCGCGCCGGCGCCTTCCCCTGAAATAGAGCCGCCGCCCCTGAACCCGACGCCGTCGCAGCCCCGCAAGGCGGTCGCTTTTCTGAAAATCGTCAACTGGACCGATCTCCTATCGAAACTACCCTATCGCGTGGATCACGAGGCACCGGCCACGCTCTATGTCGCTGCTGATGGCTCGTTCATCCGCTGGCGTTATGGCGACACCGTCGTCGGAAAGAAATTGTATAAATACGTTAGTAAGGCCGAGGCGATTTGGTTTGCTGCGACAGGCTGGCGCTTGCCTGTCGCGACCTTGGAAGGCGCGCGTGCGATTGCAGTCCGTGCAGGATGGCGCGTCGCCGACGCAGCAGAACTGACCCCGCCGCCTATCCAGCTTGAAGCGATACGATGCGCCGACGATGCGTGGGTCCTTTCTAATAATTGCGCGGATTGGCGGCAGGCCATCGAAAGCGGCTGGGGAGTCCGTTTGCGTGAGGGGCTTTGGTGTCTGGCAAAAGCGACAGGCTATGCCTGGGTGCATAGCCCATTCGATGACGAGCGGCTTCTCCATCCGCCGATGACCAAGTCGGATTTAACCGCGCTGATTGCAGGATTGCCCGCCTCGGGAGGCAAATTCGAGTGCAATTGGCGTTCCGACGAAACTGGAGTCCAGGAATGGAGCCGGGAGCCGGTGCGGATCGTCGATGGCGATCTCGTCCATGCGACACTGACTCTTGGCAATCCGCTGCACTTGGCGCTGCTGACGCAGGAAATCAAGGCGGCCAAGCGCAATGCGACTGTCAAACCCAACCTGACCCTGCCACGTGAACAATGGCGGGCTGTCGCTAAACGCTTTGAAGCGATGGGCGGCCGGATTGAGATCGGGACGATCCGCGGACGCTTAAAGGTGGAGTTCGACCCAGCCATTGTGCCGGGTTGGGAAAGTCCGGCGCCTTGCGGACACAAGCTTTTCGCTCATCAGCGGACCGGAATCGAGTTTCTTCTCAGTCACGGCATGCGGGCGGTGCTCGGCGACGAAATGGGGCTCGGCAAGACGGGTCAGGCTATCGGCGCGGCGATCGCCGCCCAAGCCAGCCGTATCCTGGTCGTTGCGCCGGCCAATGCGCGCTTTGTATGGGAGCGGGAGATTCTGGATTGGGCGGGCGCAGCGACAGAAATCGTCCATATCAAAGACTCATTGTCGGACGCCACGCTTCCGAATGCGGGCTGGACCATAGTCACCTACGATCTGTTGGTCGCCCGCGCGGAAAAATGGACCGCAGACACGCCGGAGGAAGAGGCGGCGATCTTTGCGGCGCTGGATCAGGCCGGCATTGATAGACATGCCGTCGTCGGCGCGGTTAAAAGATCGACAAATTCAGAAAAAGTTGAAGCGTGGGACGCACGCGTTTTCAATTTCAATCCTCGCAAGGTGCCGGGAATCGGTGAAGCGCTTAATCGAGTCGATCTTGCTGATCGTGGGCGCGCTGATCGGCTTAGGCGGATGGGCCGGCGGCTTTCCGCGGAAATTTTCGACCGGCTCAAGGAATGGAATCCGGACCTGATTTATATCGACGAGGCGCATCGCATAAAGAACGCCGACGCCGCGCGCACCGCAGTCGTCCGCGCCCTGCTTGGCGAACCGAGCCGCGGCGCCGTTCTCTTGACCGGCACGCCCCTGCGCAATCACGCTGGCGAAGGCGGCGCGTTGATCGAGGCGATATTTCCCGGCGCGGCTAGCCAGTTGGGGCGCCACAAAGCGGCTCATCGTGGCCGGGATGAAGTCCGCCGGCGCCAAAACGAGGCAGTTTCGGAATTGCTGCAGGCAGTGATGCTTCGCCGCCTGAAGGTGGACGCGCTGGATCTGCCGCCCAAGATCCACCAGTTTATCGAAATCGAGCCGCGCGGCGAGCAACTGGAAGAATATGCCGGGACTTTAGATTTCGCCCGCGAGAAAATGCGGGAGATGCTTGCCCGGGGAGGCACGCTCGCGGATGCGAGGAAGGGTGTTCTTGGCCTGCTCTCCAAAGCCCGGCGCCTGCTCGGCCTCGCCAAAATCGATGACGGAAGCGTCGCGGACCAAATCGACGCCATCGTCGAAGCGAAAACGTGCTGCATCGTCTTCACGGCCCATCAAGATGTAACGGACGGACTTGCGAACCAGCTGCGGCGGATGCGGAGAAAGGTCGTGGTCGTCGATGGCAGGACGCCGCAGGAAGCGCGCGCCGAAGCTGAAAAAAGCTTTCAGGCCGGTGATGCGGATGTCTTCATTGGCGCCGTCAACGCCGCGGGCGAGGCCATTACCCTGACTCGCGCCGATACCTGCCTTTTCGTCGAGTTGGACTGGGTCCCAACCGCCATGATGCAGGCGGAAGACCGCGGTCATCGCGCCGGCCAGACAGCCGCAATCTATCAGGTCATCACCATCGTCGCGCGAACGTCCGACGACTTGAGTCTCGATGAGGAAATTTCGGCAGTCCTGCGGGAGAAACTTGAAGGCATCAACGCCACGTTGGGTGAGGCTGCGGAGATCATCGGAAGCCGCGCATCGGAGGAGAGTGTCCTGCAGCGCGTTTTCGAGCGCTTGCTGCCGCCCGACGAGCTTGAACGCGCGAAATCGGAAGAAGGCGAGAAAAAGCGGCGCCACGGCAAAGGTTCCGCCAGGAACATGGATGCTCCGATTGAGGCAGAGCCCGTTCGACGTCGACGCCAGCCGCGACGGGCCGGTTAGTTACGCGATATGAAAGACAAAGCCATCCTCGCGCCCTTTGAGCCCGAAGCCAGCTTGATAAAACGGCCAAATTGGCCAAAACTCAGCTACGAATCGGGCAAGGGCCAAGCAATGCAAAACATGTCGGCGAAAGACGCGAAATATGGCTTCGGGCGCCTGATCGATCTCGCGCGTTCGGAACCGGTCGTCGTTGAAAAACATGGCCGGCCCGTGGTGGTTGTGCTGGCGGTCGAGGAATATGAGCGGCTTCGCGGCGTCGCAATGGCGGCGGTCGGCGAAGGTCCGGCCAAGCCCGGGAAAGCCAAACAGTCATGAGCAACGGCGATCTCAACTGGATCACGAATTTCATCTGGGGCATCGCCGATGACGCCCTGCGCGATCTCTATGTGCGCGGCAAGTATCGTGACGTCATCCTGCCGATGATGGTGCTGCGCCGTCTCGACGCCGTGCTGGAGCCGACCAAGGCCGACGTGCTCCAGATGAAGGACAATCTCGACAAGGCGGGCATCACCAATCAGGACGCCGCGCTTCGCCATGCGGCGGGTCAAGCCTTCTACAACACGTCGCGCTTCAATCTGCGCGACCTGCGCTCGCGGGCGTCCCAGGCGCAGTTGAAGGCCGACTTTGAGGCCTTCCTCGACGGCTTCTCGCCCAATGTTCAGGAAATTCTCGAAAACTTTGAATTCCGCAACCAGATTCCGAAACTGTCAAAAGCCGATGTGCTCGGCACGCTGATTGAGAAATTCCTCGATAGCGCCATCAATCTCGGCCCGAAGCCGGTGCTGCATGGCGATGGGTCGGTGAAACATCCCGGCCTCGACAATCACGCGATGGGCACGATTTTCGAGGAACTGGTTCGCCGCTTCAACGAATCCAATAATGAGGAAGCCGGTGAGCACTGGACGCCGCGCGACGCCGTGAAGCTCATGGCCAAGCTGATCTTCGTGCCGGTCGCCGAGCAAATTCAATCCGGCGCCTACCTCCTCTATGACGGCGCCTGCGGCACCGGCGGCATGTTGACCGTCGCCGAAGAGACGCTGAAGGACCTGGCCGCCCTGCAGGGCAAGCAGGTCTCCACCCATCTGTTCGGGCAGGAAATCAACGGCGAAACTTACGCCATCGCCAAGGCCGATCTGCTGCTCAAGGGCGAGGGCGAAGAGGCGGATAACATTGTCGGCGGGCCGGAATGGTCCACACTGGCGAACGACGCTTTTCCGGCCAAAGAATTCGACTTCATGCTGTCGAATCCACCCTATGGCAAAAGCTGGAAAAGCGATCAGGAGCGCATGGGCGGCAAAGCCGGAATCCGCGATCCGCGCTTCGTCATCGAACATGCCGGTGATGCCGAATATAGTCTCGTGACCCGCTCCAGCGACGGCCAGATGATGTTTTTGGCGAACATGATCGCCAAGATGAAGCACAACACGCCCTTGGGCTCGCGCATCGCCGAAGTGCATAATGGCTCGTCGCTGTTTACCGGCGACGCCGGCAGCGGCGAAAGCAATGTGCGGCGCTGGATTATCGAGAACGATTGGCTGGAAGCCGTCGTCGCCCTGCCGCTGAACATGTTTTATAACACCGGCATCGCCACCTACATCTGGGTGGTGTCGAACCGCAAGCCCGGCCACCGTCGCGGCAAGGTGCAATTGATCGACGCGACCAGCTGGTTTCAGCCCTTGCGCAAGAATCTCGGCAAGAAAAACTGCGAACTGGCCGATGCCGATATCGATCGCATCCTCTCCGCCTTCATCGCCTTCGAGGAGACCGGGCAGTCGCGCATTTTCGACAATGCCGAATTCGGCTATTGGAAGGTCACGGTCGAGCGGCCGCTGCGATTGACGACCGACCTCTCGGAGGCGAAGCGCGCGGCGTTTCGCCAGATATGCCTTGAGCTGGACGAGGCTCCGCTCGCCAATGTCGCGGACCGCGTCGCCGGCGTCATCGGGCTGGGTCCGCATCTCGACTTCAATGTCTTGCTCAATCAGGTCGAGGAAGATGCCGAGCGTCATGGCGCGAAGCTGACGGCGAAGCGGCTCAAGCTGCTGCAATCCTCACTTGCCGCGCGCGATGAAGCTGGCGCGCCGGTCATTCGCCGCATGCACAAGCCGGGCAAGGTCAAGGCCGATCCCTTGCGCGGTCTGGTCGCGGCGAAGGTCGAGGGCAAAAACTGCGTTGTCGAATATGAGCCGGACAGCGAGCTGCGCGATACCGAGACCGTGCCTTTGCAGGAGCCGGGCGGCGTCGAGGCGTTTCTGCGCCGCGAAGTGCTGCCTCATGCGCCCGACGCCTGGATCGACGAGGCAAAGACCGCCGTCGGCTATGAAATCAGCTTCACGCGCTATTTTTACAAGCCGCAGCCCTTGCGCACGCTTGACGCCATCCGCGCCGATATTGTGGCGCTGGAACGGGAGACCGAAGGCTTGATGGCGGACATCATCGGGGCGGCGCGATGATTGATGGCTTGCGTCCCTATCCTGAGATGAAGCCGAGCGGGCTGTCATGGCTTGGCAATGTGCCGGCGCATTGGGATGTACGGCGCATCAAGACCTTGCTGAGGGAAGTCGATAGCCGCAGCAAAACCGGAGAAGAACGGCTTTTGTCGCTGAGAATGCGGCAAGGGCTGGTCGATCACATCGACTCCGGCGGCAAGCTGATTCCGCCGGAGTCGCTGGTAAATTTCAAGATTGTTGAGCCCGGCCAAGTAGTCATGAACCGAATGAGGGCTGCTGCCGGTTTGTTCGGCGTAGCCCATGTGCGCGGATTGGTAAGCCCGGACTACGCCGTGTTCGAGCCGAAGCCCGATGCGTTCAACCCCTACCTCCTTCAAGCATTTCGGTTGCCTTCACTTTCGGCCGTGTTCCGGGCGGAATCGAAAGGTCTAGGCACCGGAGAATCCGGATTCCTTCGCCTCTACACGGATCGCTTCGGTCCAATCCCTGTTCCCTATCCGCCGCTCGACGAGCAGCGGCTGATCGTGCGGTTTCTGGATTGGCATGGCGGCCAGACGACGAAGCTGGTTCGCGCAAAGCAAAGCGTCTTGAAACTGGTCTCCGAGGAGCGCGAAGCCCTAACCCACGAGGTGGTTTCGTCGCGGGAAACACAGCAGTTGCGTTTGGAAAATATCGTTGACCACATTTTCCGGAGCGCGGAGCGCGAAAACAACATCGTCTACACACCGGTCGGCCTATTCAATCGAGGGCGTGGCATTTTTCAAAAGCCACCGACCCGAGGTGATGACTTGGGAGATTCTACGTTCTCGTGGATCGAAGATGGCGATCTTATCTTAAGTGGACAATTTGCCTGGGAAGGAGCGGTCGCCCTCGCCGGGACCGCTGAAGCAGGCTGTATTGCGAGCCACCGTTACCACATCCTTCGTGGCAAAAGCGAAATCGTTCAGACGACCTACCTTTCATCATTTTTGAGGACTGGTTTCGGTCATCTGCTGCTTAACGAACATTCCAGAGGCGCTGCCGGTCGAAATCGGCCCTTAAACATTCGCACCCTTTTGAAAGAGAAAATACCGGTGCCGCCGCAGAGCGAGCAGTCACGACTGGTTGATCTCGTTGCTCAAGAAAAACGCCTAGCGGATTCGATCGCAAGGTTCGCTGAGCGTTTGCGCGAATTCCGCGCCCGACTGATCGCCGATGTCGTCACAGGCAAGCTCGATGTTCGGGCCGTCGCGGCCAGCCTGCCCGAGGTCGCCGATCCCATCGACGATCTCGCCGAAGCCGATGACCTCGACGACGCCGTTGATGATGCCGAGAACGAGGAGGCCGCCGCCTGACCATGCCCGTTCCCGCCCAACCCAAGATCTACCGGATTGTGCACGTCGACCGACTCCCATCGATCATCGCGGCGGGCCAAATGCTTTCGGATTCGGAGATGCTGAAGACACCGTTAGGCGGAACCAATATCGGCATGGACAAAATTAAGGCCCGCCGCCTGAATGAACTCAAATTGAGCTGCCATCAAAATCTATACATCGGTCAGTGTGTCCCGTTCTATTTTTGTCCAAGATCGATAATGCTTTATCTGATTCACATGAGGAATCCTGAGTTAACATATCAGGGTGGCCAACAGCCCATCGTGCATCTTGAAGCCGACCTCCATGCCGCGATTGCCTGGGCTCAGGCCAATGACCGGCGCTGGGCTTTCACGCTATCGAATGCGGGGGCCTATTATTTCGAGGACAGGTGCGATCTGGCGAGACTTGGCGATATCAACTGGGACGCCGTCAATGCCCGCCAATGGTCAGGCAATGGCGTGTCACGTTTGATCAAGGAGGGCAAACAGGCCGAATTCCTGATCGAACAGGCTTTTCCGTGGCGTTTGGTCGAGCGAATCGGCGTTTTTTCGCAAAGCTACGTGTCGCCGGTCTCCAACGCCATGCAGGGCGCGGCACATCGGCCAAGGATCGAAATAAGAAGAGAATGGTATTATTGAGGGAGGATGGCGATGATTGAATTCAAGACCGGCGATATCCTCAAGGCGGACGCGGAAGCGCTCGTCAACACGGTCAATTGCATCGGCGTCATGGGTCGCGGCGTCGCCCTTCAGTTCAAGAATGCGTTTCCGGAAAACTTCAAGGCCTATGAAGCCGCCTGTGCGCGCGAAGAGGTCGAGCCCGGCAAGATGTTCGTATTTGAGCCACACCAGTTGGCCGGGCCGAAATTTATCATCAATTTTCCGACCAAGCGCCATTGGCGCGGCAAGAGCCGGATGGAAGACATCGATTCCGGCCTCAATGCGCTGGTCGAGGAAATTCGCGCGCGCGGCATTCGGTCAATCGCGATTCCGCCACTCGGCGCCGGCCTCGGCGGGCTCGACTGGGCGGAGGTGCGCCCGCGCATTGTCACAGCGTTGCGTGGGCTGGACGATCTGCATGTGACCATTTTCGAGCCGAACAGCGCGCCGGTCGCCACCAAGTCGCGCGAGGTTCCGAACATGACGCCGGGGCGCGCGGCTCTGGTCGTGCTGATGCACCGCTATCTCGGCGGGCTGATGGACCCGTTCATCTCGCTGATTGAATTGCAGAAGCTGATGTATTTCATGCAGGAGGCGGGTCAGCCGTTGCGGTTGCATTACATCAAGCACCATTACGGCCCCTATGCCGACAATCTCCGCCATGTGCTGACCAAGATCGAGGGCCATTTGGTCTCCGGCTATCGCGACGGCGGCGACGCGCCCGACAAACAGCTTGAACTGGTCCCCGGCGCCGTCAAGGACGCCGAAACCTTTCTGAGCGCCGACCTTGATACCAAGACACGTTTTGACCGCGTCGGCGCGCTGGTCGAAGGTTTTGAGACGCCCTTCGGGCTGGAACTGCTGGCCACCGTCCACTGGGTGGCGAAGCGCGAACAGGCCGCCAGCGTCGAGGATGCGGTGGAAAAGGTCTACGCGTGGAATGACCGCAAGCGACGCTTTTCGCCGCGCCAGATCGGCATAGCCTTCGAGACGCTTCGAGCGAAGGGGTGGCTGGCGGCGGCATGAAGACGGATGCCTCGGAAAAGGGCCTTGAGGCCCGCAATAATGTCCCGATCAGGAGACGAAGGATGAGCGAAACCTATCGGATCACCGTCGATCCCTGCCTGCGCGGACTCCGCATCCGCGTCCGCGACGTGCTGGACCTGCTGGCCGCCGGCGCCGACCGCGCGGAAATTTTGGCGGATTATCCGTTGCTGGAGGAAGGCGACATCACCGCCGCACTGGAATACGCCGCGCGTCAGAGCGACCATCCCGTGCTGCGCGTGGCCTGATGCGCTTTCTGGTCGATGCGCAATTGCCGCCCGCTCTCGCCCGCTGGCTCGCGGCCCAGGGGCATGAGGCGGCGCATGTCGGCGAGTTCGGGTTGCAGGCGGCGGTCCGACGCCGCGATCTGGGATCACGCGCTCGCGGCATCCTCTGTGATCGTCACGAAGGACGAGGATTTCGCGCAACGCAAGGTGTTGGCCGATAAGGGGCCGGCGGTGGTGTGGATCAGGCTGCCCAACACAAGGCGGCGGGACCTGCTCGTCTGGTTCGAGACCGTTCTGCCTGATATTCTGGCGGCTCTCGCGCGGGGCGAAACGCTGATCGAGGTGACATGATGGCGGATGCATGAAGACGGACACCTCGGAAAAGGGCCTTGAGGCCCTCATCGTCGCCGGAATGACGGGCTATGCCCCGGTTCCGGGCGGCGGTGTATTCGCCGAGGAACCCGAACCTTTCGTTGGCCTGCATAATTGGCTGCTCGGCGATCCCAAGGCCTACGATCGGGCCTGGACGGTCGATCTTGTGCAATTGCGCGCCTTCATCGCGGCGACGCAGCCGCCGCTGGCAGCCGTTTTCGACCTCGACCATGACAGTCCGGCGCGGCAGAAATTTCTGGCCCGGCTGCAAGGCGAAATCGGCAAGCGCGGCGTCATCGACGTTCTGCGCCATGGCGTCAAACATGGCGCCCATGATGTCGCGTTGTTCTATGGAACGCCATCGCCCGGCAACGCCAAGGCCGAAGCGCGCTTCGCGCTCAATCGCTTCTCGGTCACCCGCCAGCTTCGTTACAGCCGCGATGGCGCCGCCCATGCGCTCGATCTGGCGCTGTTCGTCAATGGCCTGCCGATAGCGACGTTCGAGCTCAAGAACAGCCTGACCAAGCAGACCGTCGAAGACGCCGTCGAGCAATATAAGCGCGACCGCGACCCGCGCGAAAAGCTGTTCGAGTTCGGGCGTTGTCTGGTTCATTTCGCCGTCGATGACGCGCAGGTGAAATTCTGCACCCATCTTAAGGGCAAGGCCTCATGGTTCCTGCCCTTCAACAAGGGCTGGAACGACGGCGCCGGCAATCCGCCCAACCCCGACGGCATCAAGACCGATTACCTCTGGAAGGATATTCTGACGCCGTTGGGGGTGACGGATATCATCGAGAACTACGCCCAGATCGTCGAACGCAGAGACCCGAAGTCAGGCCGGATAAAGCGCGATCAGCTTTTTCCGCGTTTTCATCAGCTCGATGTCGTGCGCAGGCTTCTGGCCGACGCCTGCGCCAAGGGGGCAGGGCGGCGCGTGCTGATCCAGCACTCGGCGGGTTCGGGCAAGTCCAATTCCATCGCCTGGCTGGCGCATCAACTGGTGCGCCTCGCCAATGCCGCCGGTCAGGTGTTCGACTCGGTGATCGTTGTCACCGATCGTCGCATTCTCGACCAGCAGATCCGCGACACCATCAAGCAATTCGCGCAGGTTGGCGCCACGGTCGGGCATGCCGAACATTCCGGCGACCTGCGGCGCTTCATTGCCGATGGCAAGAAAATCATCATCACCACGGTGCAAAAATTCCCGTTCATCCTCGACGACATTGGCGCCCAGCACAAAGACCGGCGCTTTGCGATCATCATTGACGAGGCGCATTCCAGCCAAGGCGGCAAAGCCGCCGCCGCGCTGAACGCCGCGCTGTCCGGCGCCGAAGACGGCGACGAGGACGAGACGGTCGAAGACAAGATCAATGCGATCATGGAGCAGCGCAAGATGCTGCCGAACGCGAGCTATTTCGCGTTCACGGCGACGCCGAAGAACAAGACGCTGGAAATATTCGGGGAGCCCTTTCCCGAAGGCGACGCGGTCAAGCACCGCCCTTTCCATAGCTACACGATGAAGCAGGCGATTCAGGAAGGCTTCATTCTCGACGTGCTTCGCTATTACACGCCGGTGAACAGCTATTATCGGCTGGTCAAGACCGTCGACGCCGATCCTGAATTCGACACCAAGCGGGCGACGAAAAAGCTGCGCCATTATGTCGAAAGCAATGACCATGCGATCCGGCTCAAGGCCGAAATCATGGTCGACCACTTCCACGAGCAGGTGCTGGCGCTGAACAAGGTTGGCGGCCAGGCGCGGGCGATGGTCGTGACCTCGGGCATTGAGCGCGCAATCCAATATTATCAGGCGATCGGCGCCTATCTCGTCGAGCGCAAGAGCCCCTATCGGGCGATCGTGGCCTTCTCTGGCGAGCATGAATTCGGCGGCGCGAAAGTCACGGAGGCCAGTTTGAATGGCTTCCCGTCCAAGGACATCGTCGATCGGATCGAAACCGACCCCTACCGCTTCCTGATTTGCGCCGACAAGTTTCAGACCGGCTATGACCAGCCGCTGTTGCACACCATGTATGTGGACAAGGCCCTTTCGGGCATCAAAGCGGTGCAGACGTTGTCGCGGCTTAACCGGGCACATCCGCAAAAGCACGACGCCTTTGTGCTGGATTTCATGAACGATATTGAAGGGATCCGCGCGTCATTCGACACCTATTATCGCACGACGATTCTGAGCGACGAGACCGATCCGAACCGGCTTCATGATCTCAAGGCCACGATCGATGGTTATCAGGTCTATGGGCCTGGCCAGATTGAACAGCTTGTCGTCCTGTATCTTTCTGGCGCGGATCGCGACCAGCTTGATCCCATTCTCGACGCTTGCGTCGCTGTCTATGACGACAAACTGGATGAAGACGGACAGGTTGATTTCAAGGGCAAGGTCAAGGCTTTCGTTCGGACCTATGCCTTCATTTCCTCAATTCTGCCCTACACCAACGCCGAATGGGAAAAGCTTTCGATTTTTCTGAATTTCCTGCTGCCCAAACTGCCGGCGCCGCGCGAAGAGGATCTGTCGAAGGGCATTCTCGAATCCATAGACATGGATAGCTACCGAGTCGAAAAACAGGCTGCGCAAAGGGTTCAGCTTTCCGATGAAGACGCCGAAATCGATCCTGTGCCGACAGATGGCGGCGGCCATCGAGGCGAGCCCGAACTCGATCGACTTTCGAACATCATTCGCAGCTTCAACGACCTGTTTGGCAACATCACCTGGGCGGACACGGATCGCATACGTCGCCTGATCGCGACCGAGATCCCCGAAAAGGTGGCCGCCAACGCGGCCTATCAGAACGCGAAGCAGAATTCGGACAAGCAGAACGCGCGGATCGAGCACGACAAGGCTTTGGCCGGCGTGATTGTCGGCTTGATGAAGGACGACACCGAACTGTTCAAGCAGTTCAGCGACAATCCGGATTTCAAGCGGTGGCTGACCGACACGGTTTTTTCAGCAACGTATGACCGGTGACCTGCCAACTATCGCTCCCAGCCCCGACCCCGCGGTGGATTGGTTAAGATGGCGCGGCGTCGGTCACGCCGCTCTTTTTCCAGGCGCTCTTCTGCTTCGCTAAGAATGGGTGGAGCAGGAGCAGCAGTGGTTACGGAAGGCTTTGTTTCGGGATCTGGCTTGGTCGGAGAATTTTCGGGATTGGTTATTTTTCCCGGCGCCTTGGTGGAAACGGTATCTGTAATGGAAAGACCTTCTTTTTGGTGATTCAGCGACGAAGGCGATGTCACAGTGCGCTTGATCGGGCTTCTGTCCAGCTGCTGTGGCGCCGCAGAAACGCGAGGTTGCGGTTCAACGACCGTTTTTGGCGGAAATTTAGGGGAAAACGACGTGGTGGCCGGCGGCGCCGGAGTGCGGGCCGGCACAGGTGTTTTCGGTTCGAGCACGGGCGCGGACGGCTGGGTTTTCAAGATCGTGGCTTGAATTGGCGGTTTCGCCGGGGCAGGGGAGGACATGGCCTTTCGTGACAGCTCCCTGAGTTTCGCCATTCCCGGGTCGATGAGCTTCGGACTTGGCGGCGGCGTGTAGGCGACCGGCGGAACGGTTCTGGCCGGTTGCGCCACAGGCGTTGGCGCAACAACGGGGGCGACGGCCACCCTTATAGGCGCCGGCGCCGGGGTGGGCGGCGGCGCCGGTTCCTCGATCTGGCTGGCGCTGAATTGTAGTCCGTGCATAACGGCAGACAGGCCGGCGCGGCCCATCAGATCGGTGAAGCTGCGGCCTGCCAGCGAAATCGAGCCCAGAGAGATGGTTCCAAGCTGCTTTTCCAGCAAAGCGAGTTTTCCGATGGCCAGGCGCTGGCTTTCGCGCGCCAGAATTTCCTGATCGTGAAGCGGTTTGGCCAAATGTAGGTGCAATTGTTCGATCGCGCCCTTCATGCTTTTCGAGTGAGATGAAGGAGAACCAAACTCAGGCGTCAAAGCGGATAATTCCTGGTCGATCGCGATTTTCAAGGCGACGCGGTCAAGCCTCGCGTCGTTAATTTGGGAAATGGCAACGAGATAGGCTCCATGTGCCGCCTTGGCCATGACGATAGACGCCGGGGCTCTTTTTGAGACGTTGGCGATCAGATTTAAAAATCGCTTGGTCGTTCCCTTGTGAGGGATGACCATTTCGGTATCTTCAGCCTCCTTGATCAAGGCGCGCTGCCAACGCTTGTCGACTTTCAAGGCGGCGTTGGGATTATCAAGACCGCGTTGAACATCATGAAATTCGCCTCTCGTCAGATTGGGAAGGACTTCATACAAAATTCCCATTTCTGAATATTTTCGATGATCATAAATCGGGGCCATTCCATTTTGTTTTCGAACGGCATTCACGATTTCGGAAAAAATCTTTCGTGCCTGACGCGGCCATTTGATGTCCTGAAAATCGCGGATTTTCTCCTGCTGGTGCGATCTTGTTTTAGAATAATGACGGGAACTGTCGCGCTTCCGCTCAATGATTTCAAAATCCCAGGCTTCCAATCCTGTCGATGGATCGATCATTTTGGAGGCTGGCCGATCGTGAAACGTGATGTGCATGTGATAGTGGCGTTCGTCGTTCGATTTTGTCGGACGATGGATCGCGCAATGAAAAGGGGCTCCTTTTTTAGCAAATTGCTGGTCGCAAAATTGTTGTGCGATTTCCAATCTTTGTAGAGGCGTCATATCAGCTGGCAAGTCGATAATGAGACGGTTTTGAACCCGGCCGCCCCTCCATGGCGCGAAGGCGATCGGTTGGGCGTCCTCGGATGTCACCGCTCGATGCGCCAGGAAATAATCGTAGATTTTCGCGGCGACTTTCTCGGCAACGGATTCGGTGATAATCGCATCTGAAGGATTCAGAGCGATTTCCTTGAGAAATTTAGGCGCGCTCTGATCCGCGACGACCGTTTGCCAAAATTCTGGATCGAGAGCCGAATTGACGATAATGGAATGTTTGGAGGGGCGCCTCTCGGACTCCTCGACCAATTTCCAGAAATTCACGCGCTCTTCAAGCGTCTCCGCGATATTGCCAAAGGACGACCGGTTTTCGACGGCGCCGTCGCGGTCCATATAGAGAGCGGCGGATTCCGAATAGCCGGGGTCTTCCGGCGTCATGAGAAAATGCGACAGGCTTTCGCCAATTTCGGGACCGTCGCGCTGTTCGCGCACAGCTTGAGCTTTGGCTTTGGCCTCCTTGGCGACCGTCTCGACGGCCTGGTCGCGCTCGATGTAAACCTGATGGGTGGGAGCTGAAGTCGTGGACCCACCAGGCTTGGTGGCGGAACGTCCGGAGAGATGTTCGGTAAATGACGACCCACGGGTCACCGGCGTCAACTTGAAATGGAACGAGGTCATGCCTTCGAGCGATTTCGCCCGTATGCTAGACTTCGGTCGGCCAAAAATCGATGAGCCGAATTTGAAGCCGGCGGCAAAGGCCGGTCCGCTGACGCCAGATGGTCCCCGGGAGATCCGGATTTGGCCAGACTTGGCGATCATCCGGGCGCGCTGCTTCGAAAGCTTCGCCTGCAGGGCGTGAGCTTTTTTAGCAAGGGCTTCTGCGGTCAGGATGGCCATGGCCTATGATAGCATACGATTGGTTTTGGTCAGCAAGTAAAAAATCAATGGAAAAGCCACAGCGCCGCAATTTGCGGCGCGCGACCCAAGCTTGGGGCGCGTGGCCCGGCCGACAGGTCGGAAAAGCCCTCCGCTCAGGAGCCCTGCGGCGAAGCCGCGTAGCAAACACCTATGCTGCGAAGCTGCGTAGGTGTTTGCGGTATCGGGCCTTCAAACCGATTTGCCATCTGACGACCTCGCTAGAGAGCAAATCGCCATAACCTACGTATGACGCAATATGCGTTTAAAGCGTTGATATTGTTGAAGATTTTGCCATATTGGCCCAAAATCGCTAAACCATTGAAAACATGGCACTTTCCAGGTCGCGGCTTGAGCGCCTGGCGGCGGGTTTTCACGGCTTCTCGACTGAGTTTAGGGGTGTTTTCAACGGCGCTGGGGCGGCATCGCCCGGCCGGTCTTGAGGTCTGGGATTGGGCTTAACAAATAAAAAGGGGTGGCTTAGACTTCAACTGTTCTTGATGAGGCTGGGGTCTGGTTTTGATTACGGGCTACTGGTTGTAAGAAAGAATCGTCTGGCGGATCGCTGATGTAAATAAATTGAGCGAGTGTCGTATATGTTTTAGATAGACGCAAAAATGAAGCCGATTGGCATGATGGCGTTATCTGGCCAACAGCGCGCAAAAAATGAAACGGATAAGAGTACAAAAATAAAACCCGTTATTTAGCCGTTTTTTGATAGGGTCTTCTGGTTTATGACTCGATTTGGTAATTCTGTGAATTCTTTATAATACTATAATCGACATTTTACGAAAAAAGATTTTTATGCAAGATAATGAACGAGGGCGAGATGGGGGGTGGATTTAAGGATTTTTAACATCTTACATAAATATTATTTTATGGTGTTTTTGCAGATGGTGTCGAAAGGTCGAAAAAACGCGATTTTTGTACCATTTATATAAAATGATTTATGAGAAGCGAAAACCGCGCCTGATTAAGGGCGCGGCTTTGGTTTTTTCGACCCTTTATTTTCCGACCCTTTAACAAGGTTAACAAGGGCTTCAGTCACGCTTAGAATTCTTTGGTCAACGCGTCAAGGCCTTGGGTTAAACCGCGAAAGCTGATGGTGAATTTCGCGTCCTGGTTTGCCCCGTCGATGAAACTGAGCACGCCG